>JAOPZA010000028.1 GCA_025964325.1 Conexibacter sp. | reverse complement strand
GAGCGCATTGCGTCATCCTGTATCCGCCGTGCTCCGCCGTCTTCCCGCCGTCACGCCCGAGCGCTTCAGCAAGTTCGCCTTCGCTGCGCTCGTCGCGCTGACCGTCATCGTCCTGACGGGCGCCGCCGTGCGCCTGACGGACTCGGGTCTCGGCTGCCCTGATTGGCCGCGGTGCTACGGAAAGGCCGTGCCGCCGCTGACGTTCCACTCGGTGATCGAGTTCGGCAACCGCGTCTTCTCCGCGTTGATCGGCGTCGTCGTGATCGGCGCCTGGGTCGCCGCCCTGCTGCGGACGCCCCGCCGTCGCGATCTGACGATCCTGGCGACGCTGCTGCCGCTCGGCGTCGTCGCCCAGGCCGTGCTCGGCGGATTCACGGTCCAGCACGAGCTCGCGCCCGGGTACGTGATGGCCCACTATGGCCTCTCGATGCTCGTGCTGATCCCGGCGGTCGCGCTCGCCTGGCGCGCGCGCTACGCGCCGGGCACGCGGCCGCGCTCGCAGGACGCGCTCACCATCTGGGTCGTGCGGCTGGCCGCGCTGATGGGCGCCGTGGTGCTGTTCGCCGGCACGGTCGCAACGGCCGCCGGCCCGCACGCGGGCGGCTCGAGCGGCCAGCTGATCCACCGCCTCCACTTCAGGGGCGCGACGACGCTGACGTGGGTGATCCATCGCCACGCGACGGTCGCGACGCTGCTCGGCCTCGCCGTGATCGGCGCCTGGCTGCTCGCGCGGCGGCGCGAAGGCAACAGCCAGCTGGTCGACACGCTGACCGTCGCCGGCGTGCTGATGGCCTCGCAGGGTCTCGTCGGCGCGGTCCAGTACGAGCTGCAGCTGCCGGCCGACATCGTCTGGGTCCACGTCACGCTCGCCTCGATCACGTGGGTCGTGCTGCTGTGGGCGGTCGCCGTCGCCGGGCGACTGTCGCGGAAAGAGCCGCCGATGTCCATTTCGAAACCGCCGCCGCGCGAGCTCGAAACCGCCCGCTCGCGCTAGTTGCCGGCCGCCTTGCATCGGTTCGCCGACGTGGTCGAGGGATACCACGTGCCGGCGCGTGACCCGCTGCAGGAGCGGCCGCAGCTCGTCGAGCCGCCGCCGTGGCGCGCTTCGCTCGTCGCCCTCCGCGGCGGGCTCCGCCGCCGACGACATGGCCGGCGGCTCGCGTTCGTCGACAACATGTTCCCGTGGCATCGCAGCGGCTTCCGCTACCACGAGGCGCTGGCGATCCACGAGCTGCTCCCGGACACGTTGTTCTTCTCGCTGTGGGAGCTCACCGACCCCTTCCCGGCCGGCGTGAACCCGCTCGCCGACTTTCCGGCGATCGCGCCGGCGGCGGGCGTGACGGACGTCTACGGCGTCTTTCAGGTGTTCCTGGAGGGGATCGCCGGCATGCCGCCGCCGAGCTGGGGCGACCCCGACGACCCGTTCGCGGGATTGGACCTCTCCGCCGTGCTGCGTCGCTTCCGCATGCGCCTGCACGGCAGCATCTATCCCGGCGGCGGGTTCCTCCCGACGTCGTATGGGCTGCAGCGAGCGCATGAGCTGGTCACCCACATGGACACGGCGTTCTCCTACGTGCCCGAGGTCCTCGCCGGCGTGCCCGGCGTGACGGCCGTCGACCAGGCGTTCACGGAGACGGCGTTCTACACCGCCAGCATCGAGCGCTGGGAGCGGCCGACACCGCTCGTCTGCATGTTCGCCGCCGACGCGCCGCCCCGAAAGGGTCTCGACGTCGCCCTTGCGACGTTCGACGAGCTGCCGCCCGACGAGTTCCACCTCCACGTCGTCGGGCCGCACGAGGGGCGCCGAGGCGAGCTGCCGGAGGAGATCGCGACGTTCCACGGCTGGCTCGGCCCGGAGGAGCTGCGCGACCTGCACCGGCGCGTCCACGTCTTCCTGTCGCCGGTGCGGGCGGAGGAGCCTGGGCCGGAGGGGAGCCAGCAGGGCGTCACCGACGGCTTCCCGACCCAGGCCGCGACCGACGCGCTCAGCAGCGGCTGCGCGCTCGTCTCGGCCAACCCCGCCCAGGACCATCGCATCCTGACGCCGGACGTGCACTATCTCGAGCGGGAGCCCGATCCCGCGATCCTGCGAGCCACGCTGCGGGAGCTGGCGAGCGATCCCGAACGCGCCCGCCGGATCGCGGAGGCCGGCTCGGCCCAGGTGCGGGAGCGTATGGACGTCCGGATCGGCGCCGCGCAGAAGCTCCAAGGGATGGGATTCCGGATCGCCGATCGGGGCGCCGCCGGGGCGGCGGCGCGCGGGTAGGCTGGCGCGATGCGCGCGGTCATCTACGGGTCACGGCCGGATGGGCACGCGCGCGTGGTCACGGAGCTGTTCGGCGGCGGCGAGATCGAGCTGATCGGACTGCTCGACGACCATCCCGAGCACGCCGACCGTCAGATCGCCGGACTCGCCGTCCTCGGCGGACGTGCCGATCTTCCGCGGCTCGCGGCAGCCGGTGTCGATGCGGTGATCCTCGGCTTCGGAGCCGCTCGGGGGCGCCGCGCGGTCGTCGAGGCCGTCATGGCCGCGGGGCTCGCATTGCCCGTGCTCGTCCATCCACGCGCCCACGTGGCGGCGAGCGCTGTGCTCGGTCCCGGCTGCCAGGTGCTGCCCGGGGCGATCGTCGGTCCCGGCGCCGGGCTCGGACGCGGTGCGCTCGTCAACAGCGCAGCCGTCGTCGAGCACGACGTGCAGATCGGCGACGCGGCCGTGATCGACCCGGGCGCGGTGCTCGCCGGCCGCGCGACGGTCGGCGAGGAGACCGAGATCGGATCGCGCGCGGTGCTGATTCCCGACGTCCGCGTCGGCGCGCGGGCGGTCGTCGGGGCGGGCGCGGTCGTGATCCGCGACGTCCCCGACGACGTGACGGTGGTCGGCGTGCCGGCGCGGACGATCGAGGCCCGCCGTCAGAGCGCGCGCTGAGCGACCCTGTGCGGCCCGACTGCCGCTGAGCGGATGACCGCTGCGATCTGGGCGATCTCCCGGTCGGCGAGGTCGTTCGCCATCGGCAGGCACAGCAGCCGCCCCACGAGGTCCTCGGTCCGCTGCAGGCCGCCCTCGGCGATCGGCCAGTTGCGCAGCGCGTCCATCAGGTGCAGCGGCTCGTAGTAGGTGCGCGTCTCGATCGCGCTGGCGCAGCGATCGACGGCTGCCGCGCGCGCTGTCGCGTCGTCGAACGCGACCGGAACGAACTGCCACGTCGAGTGTTCGCATCCGTCCTGCCACGTGAGATGCGGCCCGGCCTCCCGGCGGAGGCTCGCGGCGGCTCGGCGGCGGGGAGCCAGCACGCCGTCGGCGAAGTCGTCGAGTACCGCAAGCGCGGTCGCCGCGTGCAGCTCGCTCATCTTGCCGTTGAGTCCGTTCAGCGTCCGCACGCGGTGGTCGGCGTCGAAGCCGAAGTTGATCGCCTGCTCGACGCGCTCGCGCAGGCGGGCGTCGCGGGTGAAGACCGCGCCACCCTCGCCGATCGCAAACGGCTTGGTCGCATGGAAGGAGACGACCTCGACGTCCCCCTGCGCGCCGATCGGCGTCATGTCGTCGGCGATCGCGCCGAAGCCGGCGGCCGAGTCGACGACCAGCGGCACGCCGCTGGTGCGGCATGCGCGCTCCCACCGCTCGCGCGCCTCCGGCGGCGGCGGTGTGCCGAACGAGGAGACCGCGACGACGAGCGCCGTGCGGTCGCCGCAGCCGAGCTCGTGCTCGAGCTGCGCGGCGTCGAGATGCCAGTGCGCGGCGTCGACGTCGAGCAGCCGCGGCTGGAGGCCCGCCCAGAAGGTGGACTGCGCGCTCGCCGGGAAGGTGAACGACGGCACGAGGGCCTCGTGCCCGCCCCGGTGTCGATCGGTCTCGCCGAGCACCGCCGCGATCGACGCCATCAGGCCGACGGTCCCGCTCGCGACCGGCACGCAGTAGGCGCCCACCCGCTCGGAGAGGCGGTCGCGCAGCAGCCGCCAGCAGGGGCCGCCGTTCGAGAACCAGCGCTCCTCGCGCGAGAGCGCGAAGTAGCGCTCGATGGCGGCGCCGCTCGGCAGCGCCGGGCGCTGGAAGCGCAACGCAGACCCGTCTGCGGGCGCGTCGATGCTGTCGGACATCGTCATTCAGCGGCACATCGTAAAGAAGACGGCGACGGGTAAGCTGCGCGCGTGGATCAGATCGACGCCGTAGGAACGATGGCGGGACGCGCCGTCCCGCTGGGATTGCGTCGTGACCTGGCCGCCCTCGTCGACGCGGTGCCGCTCGACTTCGGCGGCGGATCGAGTCTCTGCAAGGCGCTGGTGCTCGCCGACCTGATCATCGCGAACGATCTCGAGCGGGTGCTTGAGATCGGCGTCTACCACGGCCGGCTGCTGCTTCCGCTGGGCTTCCTCATGACGGCGCTCGAGCGCGGCGAGGCGGTCGGCATCGATCCCTACACGGCAGCGGCCGCGGTCCAGAGCGACGCGCACGATCGCGGCGTCGACCTGACGGCGTGGCCCGCGCAGGTCGACTGGGAGGGCCTCCACAGCGAGGTGCTCGCCGCGATCGAGACGCATGCGATCGGCGAGCGATGTCGCGTCGTGCGGGCGCGCTCGGACGAGGCGGCGGCGGACTTCGCAAGCGGCTCGATCGACCTCCTGCACGTCGACGGCAACCACGACGCGGCCTCGGTCGCTCGCGACGTCGAGCTGTACCTGTCGAAGGTGAGTCCGGGCGGCTTCATCGTGATGGATGACGCCTCGTGGTCGTCGGTGCGGCCGACCTGTGAGCGGCTTGCGACCGAGCACGAGCTGGTCTTCCAGCTGTTCGACGGCGGGGTCACGGTCGACGGCGTCGGCGGCAACGACTTCGCGGTCTTCCGCATCTCCGAGCCGGCTTCGCGGGGCGTGCGGCGCTGAGGGCACGCCGCGACCACCCCCACCCGATCGCCTAAGATCGAACGCGATGGACCGCCCCTCTCAGTCCACCGCATATGCCCCGTGGCGCGGGGCCGAATCGTCGCTCAGCATCCTCGTCGTCGACGACGAGGCCGACCTGCGCGAGATGCTGACGCGTTCCTTCTCGCGGGAGGGGCATCACGTCCACGCGGTCGCCGACGGCTACGCCGCGATCGACCGGGCGGGCGCGGAGCACTTCGACGTCGTGCTGCTCGACGTCGCGCTCGGACCCGGCCCTGACGGGTACGAGGTCTGCCGCACGCTGCGCGGCCGTCGCAACGTCGTGCCGATCATCATGCTGACGGCGCTCGACAGCGAGGCCGATGCCGTGCTCGGATTGGAGGCGGGCGCCGACGACTACGTCACGAAGCCGTTCGGCCTCGCGGAGTTGCGCAGCCGCATCCGCGCGGTGCTGCGTCGCGCCGGCGCGCGCGGCATGAACGACGAGGTCGTCTCGGTCGGGCCGATCGCGATGCACCGCGCGCAGCGCGAGGTCCGCATGAACGGCCAGCCCGTGCACCTGACGTTCTCGGAGTTCGAGCTGCTCGACGCGCTGATGACCGATCCCGGCCGGCTGCTCAACCGCCAGGAGCTGCTGCGTGCGATCTGGGGCGACAGCGCGTTCCGCGACCCGCGCGCGATCGACGTCCACGTGCGCCACCTGCGCGAGAAGCTCGAGCCGGAGCCGGACAACCCGCGCTACATCCTGACCGTCCGCGGCGCCGGCTACCGCCTGCAGGGCAGCGGCTAGCGAACGATGGCCCAGCCGCGTGCCGGCGTAGCGAGGGGCGGCCGCATCGCGCGCCCGCGCCGCGCGGTCTTCGGCCTGCGCGGGCGGATCGTCGGCGCCCTGATGCTGACCGCGGCGGCGACGCTCGGCGTCGCCGCCCTCGCGCTGCTCTCGCCGCTCGAGCGCAGACTGCGCAACGCCGAGCTGCAGACGCTCGTCTCGAAGACCGTCGACCAGCGGCCCAGCTTCGTCGCGCTGCGCGGCCGGCAGCTCGCGATCGACTCGCCGCCGCTGGCGCTGCTCGGGCGCGACCTCGTCCAGTCGAGCGGCGCCCAGGAGGTCTACCTGCTCGACGGCACCCACACGATCCGGCTCCGCACGACCGACAGAAGCACCGCCGCCGGCGATCCCTTCGACGACGTCGAGGAGGCGCTCCAGACGCACCGCGCGGTCCGCAGCGTCGGCCGGCTCGACGGCGACGAGGTCGTGCGCGTCGCGCTGCCGCTGCGGATCGGGAACGCCTGGTACGTGCTCGCCGCGCGCAAGCAGGTGAGCGAGGTGCGCGACGCCGTCGCGGTCGTGCGCCGCGCCTTCACGACCGCCGCGCTGGCCGGGCTGGGGATCGCGCTCGTGCTCGGCTTCGGCTTCGCCGCGACGCTGCTGCGGCGGCTGCGGCGGCTGCGCGACGCGACCGTGCGGCTGGCGGAGCGCGGGCCGACGGAGCAGGTGCCGGCCGACCGCAACGGCGACGAGGTCGGCGACCTCACGCGCGCCTTCGCGCGGATGCAGCACCGGCTGCGCCAGCAGGAGGAGGCGCGCCGCTCGTTCGTCGCGACCGCCTCGCACGAGCTGCGCACGCCGGTCGCGTCGCTGCGCGGCATGCTCGAGCTGCTCGACGACGACCTCACGCGCGGGCACGTCGACCTCGCCGACGCGCGGACGCAGGTCACGCGCGCGCTCGCCCAGGCGCGGCGCCTGGGTCGCCTCGCGGCCGACCTGCTCGACCTCAGCCGCCTCGACGCCGAGGTCGCCCTGCGCGAGGAGCCGCTCGAGCTGGGCGAGCTGGCGCGCGCCGTCATCGCCGAGTTCGAGCTCGGCGCCGGGGAGCGTAACGCGGCGCCGGAGCTCCAGGAGCCCGGCCAGCCGGCGTGGGCCTGCGCCGATCCCGGCGCGGTCGCCCAGATCCTGCGGATCCTGCTCGACAACGCGGTGCGGCTGAGCCCCGGTCACCTGCCGGTGGAGGTGCGGCTGCGGACGCCCTCCGCGCCCGGCGAGCCGGTCGTCCTGACGGTCACCGACGCCGGTCCGGGCGTGCCACCGGAGGAGCGCGAGCGGATCTTCCAGCGCTTCGCGCGCGGCAGCACCGCCGACGGCGCCGGCTTCGGCCTCGGCCTCGCGATCGGGCGCGAGCTGGCCGAGCGGATGGGCGGTCAGCTGGTGCTCGAGGTGACCGCGCCGCCGGGTGCGACCTTCGCGTTGCGGCTGCCGTCAGCCCAGGCCTGAGAAGATCCCGCGCGATGGATGCCCGAGAGCTGCATGCGATGCTCGACCACGACGAGCACCACTGGTGGTACCGCGGCCGGCGGCGGATCGTCCGCGCCGAGCTCGACCGGCTGCCGCTGCGTGCGGGCGGGGACCGCGTGCCGGTCCGCGTGCTCGACGCCGGCTGCGGCTCGGGGCGCACGCTCGACGAGCTGCGCGACTACGGCGACGTGACCGGGATCGACCTCAGCGAGGACGGCGTCGCGGCCGCGCGCGCCCGCGGCCACGCCGACGTCCGCTGCGGCCGGCTCGAGACGCTGCCGTGGCCCGACGGCAGCTTCGATCTCGTCACCTGCCTCGACGTGATCGAGCACACGCCGGACGATCGCGCGACGTTGCGCGAGCTGCGCCGCGTGACGGCGCCGGGCGGCTACCTGGTCGTGACGGTGCCGGCGTACGGCTGGCTGTGGTCGAACCACGACGTCGTGAACCAGCACCACCGCCGCTACGGCCGGCGGACGCTGCGCGCGGCCGCCACCGAGGCCGGCTGGCAGCTGGAGCGGATCACCTCCTTCAACGGCCTGTTGCTGGCGCCGGCCGCGGCCGTCCGGCTCGCGCAGCGACTGCGGCCGGGCGACATCGAGCAGCACGAGTCCGACCTCCAGGTCGGGCCGGCGTGGCTGAACGGAGCGCTCGAGCTGCCGCTGCGCGCGGAGGCGGCGTGGCTGGGGCGCGGCCGCACGCTGCCGGCGGGGCTCTCGCTGCTCGCGCTGCTGCGCAACGGCGCCGCCGCCGGCGGCCCGCAGCCAGCCGCCCGGCAGGCCGCCGCCACGTAAGCTGAGCGCGTGCCGTTCCCGCGCCGTTCGCCGTCGGCCGCAGCCCTGCTGCTGTGCGCCCTCCTCTCGTGGCTGGCGATCGCGGCGGGAGCGAGCTCGAGCGCGAGCGCCGCGGCGCCACCCGCCGCCGCTCGGGGCAGCGCGACCGCCACGCTTGCGACCGCCCTGCTCGTCTTCCTCCCGGCCGAGACGGACGTCTCGCCGGACGCGCCCGCCCCGCCGACCGTCCTCGACCGCTTCGCCGCGCACCCGCAGCTCGCGCTCGGCATGTCGAGCGCGACGCAGTCCGGCTACAGCGCGCGCCAGGCGCTGCTCGACCTGACGGCGGGCACGCGCACCTCGCTCGGCACCTACCGCCCGTCGGATCCGCCGCTGCTGACGTTCACGCCGGCCGCGGCCGCGCCGGCCGGTGCCGCCGGCAGGATCACGCTGTGGCCGGCCGCCGTCCGGCGCGCCGCCACGGCGCCGGCCGAGATCTTCCCCGGCCTGCTCGCCGGCTCGATTCCGGGCGGGGCCGGGTACGCCGGCGTCGCGGGCCAGGAGAACCTCGAGGCGATCGCGGCGGCCGGCCGCGACGGCAGCGTCGCGGCGGTCTCGCTCGGCGCTCCGACGACGGTGGCGGCGCGCGCCCAGACGCTGCTGCGCGACCACCGCCTCGTCGTCGCGTCGCTGACGCCGGGCGCGACCGGCGACCGCGAGCTCGGCGAGCTGATCGCCGCGCGCCGCCCCGACGAGCTGCTGATCGCGACGCAGGCGCCGCCGCCGATCCAGGGACCGCAGCTGCTGTGGATGGGGATCGCCGGCCTCGGCCGACCAGGCGGCCTCACCTCGGCGACGACGCACGTGCCCGGGGTCGTCGCCGGCATCGACGTGCTCCCGACGGTCCTCGACCATCTGGGGATCGCCGTGCCGAAGGCGGTCCGCGGCGAGTCGATCACGGCCAGCGGCTCCCGCGACGTTGCCGGCATCGAGGCCCTCTCCAACCGCCTCGGGGTGATCGGCGCCCGCCGAACGCCCGCGATCGAGGCCTTCTTCTTCACCTGGCTGGGCGTCGTCCTGCTCGCCGGGGTGCTGCGCGACCGCCGCGGCATCGCGTACGGCATGCGGCTCGGCGGGCTCGCGCTGACGTGGCTGCCGGCGCTGCTGCTGGTGACGGCCGCGATCGACCCGTCGCGCCAAGCCGAGCTGTTGACGATCGCCGGCGGCGCGTTCGGCCTCGCGGCGCTGACCGACCGCCTCCTACGCTGGCCGCGCGGCGTGGCGCTGCCCGCGATCGTCGGGCTGCTCTTCTACGCCGTCGATCTCGCGAACCACTCGCACCTCGTGATCCGCTCGCTGCTGGGACCGAGTCCGCGCTCCGGCTCGCGCTTCTACGGCCTCGGCAACGAGCTCGAGATCGCGCTCACGCTGCTGCTGCTGTTCGCGGTCGCCGCGACGCTGCCGCGCCGCGAGCGCTCGCGCGGCGGCGCGCTCGCGTTCGCGCTCGGCGGCGTCGTGCTGGCGGCCGTGATGGGCTCGGGACGGCTCGGCGCCGACGTCGGCGGCGTTTTCACCGTCGCGGGCGGCGCCGCCGTCGCGACGCTCCTGATGCTGCCGGGCGGCGTCACGAGACGGGCGCTAGGGATCGCGATCCTGACGCCCCTCGCCGGGCTCGGGGCGCTCGCGCTGCTCGAGCTCGCGACGGGCGGCAACGGGCACTTCACCCGCAACGTGCTCCACGGCAGCGGGGGCGACCTCGTCGACACGGTCAAGCGCCGCTACGAGGTCGCGTGGTCGATCGTCAGCCACAACTACGCCCCGATGCTGACGATCCTCTGCCTGCTCGCGATCGCCTACGCGCTCAGATACCGCCACCGCGTCTACGCCGCGCTCGACGGCGACGCGGTCTGGCGCGCCTGCCTCGGCGGCGGGGTCGGCGCCTCGATCGCCGGCACGCTCTTCAACGACTCGGGCGTGACGATGCTCTTCATCGGCGTCGTCGCGCTCACCTGCGTCACCGCCTATCTGCGCGGCGCGCCCAGCCCACCGGGCGAGCGCGCGAGCCGCTGAGCTGGAGGCGCGCCCCCGACCGGCTACGCTGCGCCCGTGCCCTTCGTGCTCGCCGCCTCGGTCCTCGGGCTGCATATCTCGGACCAGCTCGGCTACCTGCTGCCGGCGCTGATCGGGCTCGAGTCGATGGGGATCCCCTCGCCCGGCGAGACCGCGCTCGTGCTCGCCTGCGTGATGGCGAGCCAGGGCAAGCTCTCGATCGAGCTGGTGATCGCGATCGCGGCCGCCTCCGCGATCGTCGGCGACAACATCGGCTACTGGATCGGCCGCGTCGCCGGGCGCAGAGTCCTGACCGCCCCGGGATTCATGTACAAGCGCCGCATCTCGCTGATCGAATACGGCGACCGCTTCTTCGCCAAGCACGGTCCGAAGGCGGTGTTCCTCGGCCGCTGGGTCGCGCTCGTGCGCGTGACGGCGGCGTGGATGGCCGGCATGAACCACATGCCCTTCCGCACCTTCTTCCTCTACAACGCGCTCGGCGGCGTGAGCTGGGCGATCGTCGTCGGGCTCGTCGGCTACTACGCCGGCGAGGGCGCCGTTCACGTGATCACGCGCTTCGGCATCGTCGCCGTGATCGTGCTCGCCGTCGCGCTCGTCGGGGCGATCGTGCTCCTGCGGCTGCGCGAGCGGCGGCACCTGCGCGAGCGGCAGTAGCCGGCGGGGTCCAAACGGCCCATCGTTCGATCGGCTGATCGGTCGGACGCGTGATCGGCCGGCAGGAGGATGGCGCGTCGGCGCGCGTCGGGCCAATATGCCGGTTTCACAGTTCCTGAGTGCTCAGGGAACTTCTTCTGTAGGGTTCGAGCCGGGGCAAGCGCGCCGGCCAGCGTGCTTGGAGACAGCGAGGTTTCGAGATCCGATGCGTGCGTACTCGCGTTCACATCCCATGCCCCCTGCGCCGATCCGCGTGCTGCTCGCCGATCCGCACCCGCTCTTCCGCAACGGACTGGAGCGTGCGATCGGGCGCCATCCGATGCTCGAGCTCGCGCTCGTCGTCTCCGCCGCGGAGGGCCTCTGCGCCACCGTGACGGAGGTCAGACCCGACGTCGCCGTCGTCGACAGCGAGCTGCTGCACGGTGCTCCGAGCACCTGCACGGCCGACGGCGGAAGTGCGCGGCTGCTGCTGCTGGCGGGCCGTCTCGATCCCGATCAGATCTTCGGCGCGATCCAGCGCGGCGCGGCCGGGTGCCTCTCGAAGGACGCGACCGCCGACGACGTGTGCCGCGCGATCGTGACCGTCGCGTCCGGCGGCACGTTGCTCGACGGGCCGGCGCAGGGCGTCGTCGGGAGCGAGATCCGACTCCGCGGGCGGGACGATCGCCCGCTGCTGAGCCCGCGCGAGCGCGAGATCCTGGTCCTGATCGCGGACGGCCGGACGGCGCCGAAGATCGCCGGGGACCTGCAGCTCAGCACGGCGACCGTCAAGACGCGCATCCTCCACCTGTACGAGAAGCTGGGCGTCACCGAGCGCGCCGCCGCGGTCGCCGAGGCGATGCGGCGAGGACTGCTCGAGTGAGCGCGCACGACGACGGGAGCGCGCCGCGGCCGCGGCCGTTCACGGGCCAGATCCGCGTCCTCGTGGCCGACCGCCAGCCGCTCTTCCGCGAGGCCGTCGCGCGCGCCGTGCGCCAGCGCGCCCATCTCAAGCTCGTCGCGGAGGCGGGCGACGGCCGCCGGGCGCTCGAGCTGATCCGCCGCGACGCGCCCGATGTCGCGATCGTCGGCGTCGACCTTCCGCTGCTCGACGGCCATGCCGTGCTCAACGCCGTCGTCCGCGACGAGCTGCCGACGCGCGTCCTGCTCGTCACGTCCACGTCCGACGCGGAAGGCGGCTACGACGCGATCGCCGCCGGCGCCTGCGGCTGGTTCTCGAAGACGAGCGGTGAGCAGGAGCTGTGCGACGCGGTCACGACGATCGCCACGGGTCGGACGGCCTTCTGCCGCGACGTGCAGACGAGCGTGGCGAGCGAGATCCGCCGCCGCGCGCGGCGCGGCGACCCGATCCTGAGCGAGCGCGAACGAGCGATCCTGACGCTCGTGGCGTGCGGCTGGAGCGTCGGCCGGATCGGTCGAGAGCTGCATGTGAGCCCAGGAACCGTGAAGTCCGCGCTGCTGCGGGTGTACAAGCGGCTCGGGGTCTCGGAGCGGGCGGCGGCGGTCGCGGTGGCCCTGCGGCGCGGCCTGATCGAGTGACCCGGATATCGTGGCAATTGCGCGGTCGACGGTTGCAAAAGCCAGCTCCGTAGTGTTTAAGTCATGGGATGTCCCGTCGCCACGAAGGACCGATGCGCGAGCTGATCGAGCAGATCGTCGTCGGCGAGCTGTCGCCGGGCGAGATGCTGCCGCGCGAGGTCGACCTCGCGGAGAGCTACGGGATCAGCCGCGGCGTCGCGCGTGAGACGATCCGCGGCCTGGAGGAACGCGGCCTGATCAGCGTCAAGCACGGCCGCGGCGCGACCGTCACGGAGCCCAGCCACTGGGACGTGCTCGACCCCGACGTCTTCGCCGCCTCGCTCGCCGGGCCGCGCCGCGCCGACGTGCTGGCCGACCAGCTCGAGGTCCAGCGGCTGCTCGAGGTCGAGGCCGCCGGCCTGGCGGCGCGCCGGCGCCGCGACGACGACCTCGCCGAGGTGACTGGCGCGCTCGACGCGATGGCGACGGCGGCCCCGAAGGCGCCTGACAGCCCGTCGGCCGCGAGCCGCTACGACGACGCGCACCTCGCCTTCCACCAGGGCATCGCGCGGGCGTCCGGCAACGGCGCGCTCGCCCGGCTGACGGCGCCGCTCTACCGGGCGATGGCGAGCGCCCCGTCGCGGCCCGGGACGGCCGCGGACCTGCGCGCCGAGCTGCGGGAGCATCGCCGGATCCTCGCCGCGCTCGACGCCGGCGACGGGGAGGCGGCGAGCGGAGCGATGGCCGCGCACCTGCGCGCCGAGGTGAGACGGCTGCGCCGGCGCGACTGACGCGCGACCTCGGTAGTCCAGTGATTGGACAACTGGTCGGAGGAGCGTTACCCTCCGGCCCATGTCCACGCTCGAGACGGCGGCCCCGGCCGCCACGATCCGCCTCACCGTGGGACAGGCGGTCGTGCGCTACCTGTCCCGGCAGTACAGCGAGCGCGACGGCATCCGTCGCCGCGCCGTTCCCGCGATGTTCGGGATCTTCGGCCACGGCAACGTCTGCGGCCTCGGCCAGGCGCTCGACGAGGAGGGGCACGAGCTCGCGTTCCTCCAGGCGAAGAACGAGCAGGCGATGGTCCACGCCGCGATCGGCTACGCGAAGGCGCACGACCGCCTCGCGACGCTCGCGTGCACCGCCTCGATCGGCCCCGGCGCGACCAACCTCGCGACCGGCGCGGCGACCGCGACCGTCAACCGCGTCCCGGTCCTGCTGCTGCCCGCCGACACCTTCGCCACGCGCCTGCAGGGGCCGCCGATGCAGGCGCTCGACGACGCCGACGTCGGCGACCTGACGGTGAACGACTGCCTGCGTCCCGTCAGCCGCTTCTTCGATCGCGTCGCCCGGCCCGAGCAGCTGCTCGAGGCGCTGCCGGCGGCGATGCGCGCGCTGCTCGATCCCGAACGGGCGGGCGCGGTCACCCTCTGCCTCCACCAGGACGTGCAGGCGGAGGCCTACGACTTCCCCGCCGGCTTCTTCGCGGAGCGCACCTGGCACGTCCCGCGGCGGCCGCCGGAGGTGGGCGAGCTGGAGCGGGCGGTGGCGGCGATCGCCCGCGCCGAGCGGCCCCTGATCGTCGCCGGCGGCGGCGTCCACTACAGCGACGCGACCGACGCGCTGCGCGCGTTCTCCGACGCCTTCGCGGTGCCGGTCGCGGAGACCTCGGCCGGCAAGGGCGCGGGCGTCGGCTGCGAGCTCGGCGTCGGCGCGATCGGGCACAGCGGGACTCGCGCCGCGAACCGGCTCGCGGGCGAGGCCGACCTCGTGCTCTGCCTCGGGACGCGCCTGATCGATCTCACGACCGGCTCGAACACGCTCTTCGCCGATCCGGACGTCCGCTTCGTGCACGTCAACCTCGCTCCCGGGGACGCCAACAAGCTCGGGGCGCTGCCGCTGCTGAGCGACGTGCGCTCCGGCCTGCACGGGCTGAGCGCCCCGCTCGCCGAGGCGCGCTGGAGCGGCCGGCCCGAATGGGCCGCGCACGCGCGCGCCGCGATGAGCGACTGGCGCGCCGACGTCGCCGACGACCTCGCCGCCCGGCCCGCCGAGCGGATCTCGCAGGGCCAGGCCCTGCGCGTCCTGAACGAGCAGGCGCAGCCGCGCGACGCGCTCGTCGTCGCCTCCGGCACACCGCACGTCGACGTCCACAGACTGTGGGATTGCGGGCGCGGCGGACGCGTCTACATGGAGGTCGGCTTCTCGTGCATGGGCCACGAGATCCCGGCCGCGCTCGGCGTGCGGATCGGCGACCCCAACGCCGGCGAGGTCTACGCCGTGATCGGCGACGGCACGTACATGATGGGTCACAGCGAGCTCGTGACGGCGGTCCAGGAGGGGCTGAAGATCACGGTCGTGCTGATCGAGAACCACGGCTACCAGTCGATCCACGCGCTCCAGCGCTCGCGCACCGGGCGCAGCTTCGGGCTCGAGTTCCGCGCCCGGACCGCGGAGGGGCTGACCGGCGGCTTCGTCGACGTCGACCTCGTCGCCAACGCTCGCAGCTACGGCTGTGCGACCTGGGCCGTCGAGACGACGGACGAGCTGCGCGACGCGCTCGCCGCGGCGCGCGAGCAGCCGCGCGCGGCGGTGATCGTCGTGCGCGTCGACCCGCTCCGGCTGACGCTGTCGTCCGACTGCTGGTGGGACGTCGGCGTGCCCGAGGTCTCCGGCCACGAGGAGACGCGCGCCGCGGCGGCGGCGACGATCGACGGCCGCCGGGCGATGCGCTGGTACGGCTGAGATGCTGCGACTGCTCGCGACGGCGGGGATCCCGCACGCGGCGCATGCGCTGCTCGAGGAGATCGGCATCGTCGAGGTCTCGCGCGGCGACCTGCGGAGCGAGGTCGCGGCGGCGGACGTGCTGCTCGTGCGCGGCGAGCGCGTCGACGGCGACTGCATCCGCGCGGGCGAGCGGCTGCGCGTGATCGCCCGCACGGGCGCCGGCGTCGACAACGTCGACCTCGACGCGGCGACGGCCGCCGGGATCCCGGTCGTCAACGCTCCGGACGTCGGCGCCCAGCCGATGGCGGAGGGGACCTGGGCGCTGATCATCGCGGCGGCGAAGCGGCTGGGCGAGCTCCGCGCCTGCTTCGCGCCGGACGGCTGGGACGAGCGCTACGCGATCCAGGGGCTCGACCTCGACGGCGCGACGCTCGGGATCGTCGGGCTCGGAGCGATCGGGCGCGAGGTCGGACGCATCGGGCGGGCCTTCGGGATGCACGTGGTCGCCTACGACCCGGGCCTGCCGGACGGCCCCTCGCGGCCCGACGGCGTCGAGCTCGTCGGGCTGGAGGAGCTGCTCGCGCGCGTCGACGTCGTGACGCTCCACTGCCCGCTGACCGAGGCGACCCGTGGGCTGATCGACCGCGCCGCGCTGGGCGGGACGCGCGGCGCGCCGGTGCTCGTCAACGCGGCGCGCGGCGAGGTCGTCGACGGCGACCGGCTGCTGCTCGAGGCGCTCGACCGCGGCTGGCTCTCGGCGGTCGGTCTCGACGTGTTCGCGAGCGAGCCGCTGGCGTCGTCGAGTCCGCTGCTGCGCGACCCGCGGGTGATCTGCACGCCGCACGCGATCGGCCTGACGCGGCGCTGGAACGAGCGCGTCTTCGCCGCGCTGCGCAACGACATCGGCAGCGTCCTGGCGGGCGAGCGGCCGGCGAACCTCGTCAACCCCGACGTGCTGGCGGGGCTGTCGTGAGCCGCGCCGCGCTCGTGACCGGAGCGGGCCACGGGATCGGGCGGGCGATCGCGCTCGAGCTGGCGCGCGAGGGGGCGGCGGTCGCGGTGCACGCGGCGTCGTCGTCGCCGGACGAGACGGTGGCGGAGATCAGACGGGGCGGCGGTCGCGCCGTCGCCGTTGCCGGCGACCTGCGCGAGGCGGCCGGCTGCACGCGGATCGTCGAGGAGGCGGTCGCCGCGCTCGGCCAGCTCGACGTGCTCGTGAACAACGCCGGCGTGACGCGCGAGATGGCGTTCGCCGAGACGACGCCGGAGCTGTTCGACGAGCTCTTCGACCTCAACATCCGCGGCTACGTGCTGTGCGCGCACGCCGCGCTGCCGTGGCTGGAGCGCGCCGAGGGCGCCGCGATCGTCAACGTCAGCTCGATGCACGGGCGCGGGGCGCTGCCCGGGCACGTGCTGTACGCGGCGACGAAGGGGGCGATCGACGCTTTCACGCGAGCCCTCGCGATCGACCTCGCGCCGCGGGGCATCCGCGTGAACGCGGTCGCGCCCGGCGTGATCGAGGTGCCGCGCTTCCTCGCGCGAGCGACGTACGACCGCGAGCGCTATGGCGACGCGATCCCGCTCGGTCGCGTGGGCATGCCCGAGGACGTCGCGCCGACGGTCGCCTTCCTCGCCTCTCCCGCGTCCGCGTACACGACCGGCCAGGTCGTGTACGTCGACGGCGGCGTGACGGCGCGGATGAGCTTCCGGCGGGCGGCGCTCGCCTAAGGCGCGCCGGTCGGGATCGAATGTCACGGAGGTGGAGAGCGTGATGTCCTTCCGCGAGCGCGTCGTCGCCCGCGAGCGCCTGCTCGGGACCGTGATCGCGTGCCCCGATCTCGCACTCGCGGAACTCGCCGCCTCCCGGCTCGACTTCCTCTGGATCGACCTCGAGCACAGCCCGCTGACGGTCCGCGACGTGCTGGGGCTGTCGATCGCCGCCCGGGCCGGTGGCGCCGCGACGCTGGTGCGCCTGGCGCGCGCCGACAGCGAGGTGCTGACCGCGCTGCTCGACGCCGGGGTCGACGGAGTGATCGCGCCGCGCGTCGAGTCCGCGGCCGTCGCCCGCGAGCTGGCGGCGGCGGTCCGCTATCCGCCCGACGGCACCCGCGGCTTCGCGCAGCGACGCGCGAGCGCGTTCGGTCTCGACCGCCCGGCGCCGCGCGCTCGCCCGGCCCTCGAGCCTCCACTCTGCTTCGTCCAGATCGAGTCGCGGCGCGCCGTCGAGGCGGCTGACGCGATCGCCGCGACCGCGGGCGTCGACGGCCTGATCGTCGGCCCCGCCGACCTCGCCGGCGACCTCGGCATCGCGCAGGAGCTGAGCGACGACCGGCTGCGGGCGGCGATGGCGAGCGTGCAGCGCGCGGCGAGGGCCGCCGGGATCGTCAGCGGCCTCGCGGCGGGCGGCGCGCCCGACGACGTCGCCGCGCTGCTCGGCGAGGACATGACGCTGCTCGCCTACTCCGCGGACGTGCGGCTCTACGCGGACGCGATGGCGCGAGCGAGCGCCGGGATCAGCCGCGTATGGGGCGGGGGGATCGGAGGCGGGCGGCACCCCGCCGCCGGGCGATCACGACGGCGAGCGTTGCAGAGCCGGTCATCCGATGATTGACTCTCACCCATGGCTCGGCTCCATCGAGGACCACTGCAGACGCTGATCGCCGAGATCGCGCTCGAGAACCTTCCGGCAGGCGCGCTCCTGCCACGCGAGAACGACCTCGCGCAGCGCTTCGACATCAGTCGCGGAACTGCGCGCGAGTGCATCCGCGGGCTCGAGGAGCGGGGCATGGTCGTCGTCAAGCACGGCCGCGGTGCGACGGTCAGAGAGCCGCGCGAGTGGAACCGCCTCGATCCCGACGTCCTCGCGGCGCTGCTGAGCGGCCCGCAGAGCGCCGACATCCTCGCCGAGTTCCTCGAATCCCGACGCATCCTCGAGATCGAGGCGGCCGGGCTGGCGGCCGAGCGCGCCGACGACGCCGACGTCGACCAGCTCCGCGACGCGTACCGGCAGATGGTCGACGCGGCCGGGCGCGCGGACAGCCAGCCGGACCACGAAGCCGACTTCCACGAGGCCGACGTCGCCTTCCACCGCACGCTCGTCGAGATCACCGGCAATCGCGTCCTCGTCACGCTCGTCTCCCGCATCCACGGTGCGATGCTCCAAGCCCGCTACCCGACCGCGCGGCCCCAGCTGCGGATGGAGCGCACGCTCCCCGAGCACCGGCGCATCCTCGGCACGGTCAGAATCGGCGATGCGCGAGGGGCGCGTCGCGCGATGGCCGCGCACCTCGACTCGGTCGAGCAGTTCCTCGAGGAGTACGGACGACCGAACGAAGATCCTCGTGTGCGTCCGAGGACTTGATCTCGAAGACATCAAGTGATTGAATCTCTCGCAGATGCGAGAGCGAAGAAGTCCTGACAGGGCCTTGGTCGAAGGGGAGCGAGGAGTCCTCGCCGCTGAGTCTCCTGAGGCTGGCCGCGCCGGCGCAGAGATCCTCGCCGGCGGCGGCAATGCCGTCGATGCTGCGGTCGCGATCGGGTTCTGCGCTGCGGTCACGCAACCCGCGGCGACGACGATCGCCGGCTCTGGGTTCCTGATCGCGCATGGGCCGGCTGGCGCATGGTCGATCGAGTTCCCTCCGCGCGCCCCGCTCGCCGCTGCGGCCGACATGTATCGGCTCGTGGAGGATCTCGACGAGGTCAGCATGATGGGGGTCGCTCCGGTCTGCGACGCCGCGAACGACGTCGGTGCACGTGCGCTCGGCGTCCCGGGCGTCGTCGCAGGCCTGTGTACCGCGCACCGGCATCTGGGTCGGCTGCCCCTCGAGGCCGTCGTCGCACCCGCAGTCGCCTTGGCTGCGGATGGATTCGAGACGGGCCCGGCCCTGCAGCTGGCAACGCTCGCCGCGCTGCCGGCACTCCGTGACGACCCGGAGCTCAGCGCGATCCTGCTCGACGAGCAGGGACTTCCAACGATGGGCGATCTCGGCTTCACGCAGGCTGAGCGTCCTGTGCCGAGGATCCGTCAGCCGAAGCTCGCTGAGCTGCTCGCGTCGATCGGCGAGCGTGGTCCAGCCGCGTTCTCTACCGGACCGTTCGCGGACGGCCTGGTCGAGGGCATTCGCTCGCGCGGAGGAATCCTCTCGCTCGAGGATCTGTCGGGGTACCGACCGCTCGTCGCCGGTCCGGTGGCCGTCCGCGTCGGTCCGCACAAGCTGCTGCTTCCGTCGTCGCCATCCGGGGCCTGGACGGTCGCTCAGCTGCTCGTCGCATGGACGGCCGCCGAGGTGCTCGGCGAGGACGCCGCCCAGCTCCACCGCCGCATCGAGTTGGCGCGCCACGTATTCGCCGACCGGTACCACTTCATGGGTGACCCGGCGCAGGCGCGCATCCCGCTGGAGGAGCTCCTGTCGGAGCGGCATGCGCGAGACCTGGCCCGGTTGGCGGACGTCGAACGTGCGAGCTTTCGCTTCGACGACGACTCGCGCCAGCCGTGGAACCGCTTCGCGGTCGAGCGGCCCCATCGGCTGACATCGCATGGGGCAGGCGAGCGGTTTGGCCGCCCTCTTCCAGCCGGCCTCGGAGACAGCCGCGAGACGACGCATTTCTCCGTCAGAGACGAAGCCGGTCTGATGGTCTCCTGCACGACCACCGCGGCCAACAGCTTCGGCGCGCGCGTGATGTGCGACGGCGTCCTCTTCGACGACGCGATGATCTGGTTCAACGCTCGCCCTGGGTTCGCGAACTCGATCGGACCCTGGAAGCGTCCGCTCGTGAACATGAGCCCGGTGATCGTCGTGCGCGAGGACGGGGCGCGGCTCGCAATCGGAGCACCCGGTGGGCGTCGAATCGTCAGCGCCGTGGCGGAGGTCGTGCGGCGGTGGCTTCAGGGCGCTCCGCTCGGAGAGGCATTGGATGCGCCGCGCATCGACGTCTCAGGGCGGGAGGTGATCGTCAGCCCGCGCATGGCTCCCGCGCTCCGGGACGAAGTCGCTGCGCGAGGGCATCCCGTACGGATGGCCGAGGATCGCGATCCGTTCTCTTACGAGTATGCGCATCCGGTTGCGGTCAGCGACGAGGGCGGCCGTGGCGTCGGAGGGGTCCATCCGTTCTGCCCCGGCTACGTGGCGGCGCTGTGAACGGACCGACGTCTGGCGCCGAGCACCGTGCCGGAACACGGGCCGGATGGAGGATGTTGCCCGGGCTCGACGCGGAGCACGCTTGCGAGGACGCTGTCGACGGTGGTGTGGGGGCGGGACCATGAGCCGCGCAATTCGGTCGGAAGCGGATCCGGTGACGACCATGGCGCTCCCGTTGCCGGCGTGGCCGGAGAACGCGCCAGCTGCGGTCTCGCTCACGTTCGACCTCGATGCCGAGGCCGCGTCGATCGGGACCGCGCTCGATGCGGGGCAACGTCCGCGGCGGCTGTCGCGCCTCTCGGCCGGGACGTTCGGGGTCACGCGCGGGCTCCCGCGCGTGCTCGAGGTGCTGGACGCCTTCGACGTGCGAGCGACGTTCTACGTGCCCGGCGTGACGGTCCAGCTCCATCCCGGCGCAATCACCGCACTGGCGGCCGCCGGCCACGAGCTCGCCCACCACGGCTACGCGCACCGCCGTACGGACCGGATCGATCGGCGGACGCAACGCGAGGAGCTGGTGCGTGGCATCGAGGCCCACGAATCCGTGGTCGGGAGGCCGCGCGGCTACCGCGCGCCGGGATGGGAGTTGACGGCCGAGACGTTCGGCCTGCTGGCAGAGCTGGGGTTCGAGTGGGACAGCAGCATGATGGGGGACGATCGGCCGTACATGGCGTCGGCCGGGGGCGCCCGGATGCTGGAGCTTCCGGTGCACTGGGCCCTCGACGACTGGCCGTATCTCGGCTTCGACGGCGAGGCGGGACAGCTGGTCGACCCACGGGTCCCGCTCCGCGTCTGGCGCGACGAGTTCGCCGTCGCGCTCGAAGAGTCTCGGCACGTGACGTACACGATGCACCCCGAGGTGATCGGGCGCGGGCATCGCATCTCGCTCCTGCGAGACCTGCTTGCCTCGCTGCGCGAGCAGAAGGCCGCGTTTCTCACGCATGGCGATCTCGCGGCGATCTCGCGTCAGGCGCTCTGACGGTCGGCGCCTGTCGAGAACGCGAGCCAGGCGCGACGTCGACGCCGGTCCAAGATGACCTCGTCCGCATACATCCCGCGAGCGAAGAGCTCGCGCATCGCGGCGGCGACGCCTTGGCGCCATTGCGCGGCGAGGTCGGGGTCGGCACTCGCCATTGCACGATGGTCCCAGGGGATCTCGACCGAGTGGAGGAGGTCGCGGCGCGGTTCGGGCCTGGCGACCCGGGCCGGGCGGCCGACGAGGTCCCATTCGCAGAGCACCTCGTCCATGTAGACGCGGCTCTGAAGGGCGTCGAGCGGCGTCGGATGCATGGCGATCGCACGGGCCCCGAGGACAGTCAATGCCAGGTGGAACGAGTGCGAGTTGAGGCTTCCGATCGTCCAGCGCATGACGCGGTAGCCGCGTGCGACGGCCTCGTGGCGTTGGCGGAGCTTCAAGGAGCGGCCGATCCCCGAGCTGCGATGGCCGCGCTTGACGACGAGGCCGAGTGAGAACAGGTACGGACCGGTGTCTTCGAAGGCGGGCAGGGCGTAGGAGAACCCCACCAGCTGCCCGGCGACGTGGGCCGTGAGGGTGATGCCGCCATGGGAATCGGTCATGTGCCGCACCCACCCCGGGATGCTCTCGGTCGGCGCGAAGTCGAAGGCCTCCTCCTCGAGCGCTCGGCATGCCTCGAGCTCGTCGAGGGACGCGATGCGAATCTCGACCGGGTCCGTCGTCGGCGGCTCGCGCGACGGCGCAGGGGTCATCTGGGGAGCGTCCTGCGGGCGATGAGCCGGCGCCATCCTCCAGTCGGCTGAGCCGGTGAGACACGCCTGCGGCCGACGCGTCGCACGGGGCCGGCCGCGCAGAGGGCCGCCGCCAGGGCGAACGCGACGTCGATCGCGAAGGCGACGTGCTCGGCATGGACGCGACCGCTGCCGGGGGTGAGGCTTGCATCGACCGCGACGGTGACCGCGAGCCCGAGCGCGCCGCCGAGCTGCTGTGCGGTCGTCAGGACACTGCCCGCGATTCCCGCGTCGCCGTCGAGCACCGCCGTGAGTCCGAGCGCGTTCACGGCGACCGAGAACGCGCCGTTTCCAATGGCCCACAACGTCAGCGCCGGCAGGACGTGCGTGAGATATCCGCCGCGCGGCGGCGTCGCGACGAGCGGAAGCAGCGCGACTGCCATCGTGATCGCACTGCCGATCACGATCCTGCGCAAACCGAGGCACCGGATCGCCCATGGCGCCATTCGTGCGCTCGGGATCGCGACGGCCCCGTAGGGCAGGAATGCAAGTCCGGCTTCGAACGGACCCAGCCGCAGGACACGCTGCAGATGCAGTGTCAGGAGGAACGCCATGCTGGCGGCCATCGAGCCGAGGACCATGGCGCGACATGCGGTGGCGACCGACGGGCGGTGGACGACGCGCGGCGGCAGCAGCGGCCGCACCGAGCCCGATTCTGCCCGGCGGAAGGCGCCGAAGGAGATGGCGCAGAGCAGCGCGAGGACGAGCGCCGCCCACGCTGCCGGACCGCCCGGACGTCCCGCCCGCTCGATCGCGGCAATCAGCAGGACCATCGTCGCGGTGGCCGTGACGGCGCTCGAGACGCCGAACGAGGAGCTGCCGGAGATCGGAGGGAGCGGGGGCAGCGTGCGCAGTGCGCCGACCACGCCAGCGGCGCAGAGCGGGACGTTGACGAACAGCACCCAGCACCAGCCGAGCGAGCCGGTCAGGAATCCACCGACGATCGCACCCGCCGGTCCGCCGGCTGCGGCAGCCACGCCCCAGATGCTGAGGGCGTAGTTTCGTCTCGGGCCCTCGGGATGCAGGCGGACGAGCATCGAGAGGGCCGCCGGCGCGACCATCGCCGCACCGATTCCCTGGACGGCCCGTGCGGAGATCAACGCGGCGGGGCTCGTCGCGAGACCGCCGGCGAGCGATGCGAGCCCGAACGACAGCACGGCGCACACGAAGACGCGGCGACAGCCGAAGGCATCGCTGATCCGGCCGCCCAGCAGCAGGAAGCCCCCGAACGCCAGGGTGTACGCGTTCACGACCCAGGAGACGTCTGCCGTGCGCAGGTCGAGGCCGGTCGCGATCGCGGGGATTGCCATCGTCACGATCGACGCGTCGAGCATCAGCACGAACTGCGCGCCGGCGATCAGCAACAGCCCTGGAGGCGCGCGCCGACGCACGGCCATCCATCGGTGTGGCGGCATCCCGTGGTTGTCGCCGGACCCCAGTCCCTCCGCCACCCGCCGGTCGGTGGCTTGCCGAACCGGCCTGGGCGTTGCTCGGTCCGCCGGTGGATCGATATGATCCAGTCATTCAATCTCTGACCGAGAGGAGTGCCATGCGCCCTGAGCTGGCGATCGCCGGGGGCACCGCGACCATCGCTCCCAATCGATACGGCACGTGGCCGGACATCCACGAAGAGGATCGGCGGGCTGTGCTCTCCGTGCTCGAGCGCGGCGTGTTGACCGGCGGGGGAGCCGTCGAGGCGCCGGGACTCGAACGCGACTACGCGACGTATACAGGGGCTCGCCACTGCCTGGCGTTCAATGCCGGCACCGCTGCGTTGCACGCGTGCGCCGTCGCGTCCGGGCTCGAGCCGGGGGACGAGGCCATCGTGCCCGCGTTCACCTACGTCGCGAGCGCCATGGCGATGGCGCATCATGGCGTGCGGCCGGTCTTCGCGGACGTCGAGCTCGACACCTTCCTGCTCGATCCGGCCGACGTCGAAGCACGCATCACCCCGCGGACGAAGGCGCTGGTCGCCGTCCACCTGCACGGCATGCCCTGCGACATGGAGGCGTTGGGCCGGGTCGCGCGTCGTCACGGCCTCGTCGTGATCGAGGACTTCGCGCAGGCCCACGGAGCCACGCTCCACGGGCGCATGGTCGGCACCTTCGGCCACTGCGCCGGCGGCAGCCTCAACGCCACCAAGAACCTGCCCGCCGGTGAGGGCGGCCTCTTCCTGACCGACGACGACGAGGCGCTCCTCGCAGCCCAGCGACTGCGCTATCTGGGCGAGGACCCGATCGACGTCGATCCGCCCCTGGGCCGTCGCTACTGGGCACACGGGCTCGGTTGGAACTACCGGGCCCAGGAGCTGCCCGCGGCGGTGGCGCGGTCACAGCTGAAGCGCCTGGACGGATACAACGAGGTCGCTCGGCGCAACGCGGCGCAACTGGCGGAGGGGCTGGCCGCGATCCCGGGAATCGTCCCACCGCGCGAGCCGGAGGGCCGTTCGTCGATCTGGTACATCTACCGCGTCCGATTCGACCCAGAGGCACTGGGATACGAGGGCCCGGCGGCCGATCTGCGGGATCGTCTCGTGGCGGCGCTTGCGGCGGAAGGAGTCCGCGCGACCATCTGGCAGCATCACCCCTTGCCGGCGTTCTCCGCGTTTCGACGTCCGCGGCTCGCACCCTGGCAGTCCTCCCTCGAGGGGGATCTGCTGCCCTGGGACCCGATGGAGTTCCCCGTCGCGCAGCGGATCTGCGACGAGACGTTCGTCCTCGGGTCCGGTGCCAACCCGCTGGCCGCCCAGGACACGGGCCTCGTCGAGCTCGTGGTCGAAGCGTTCGCGAAGGTGATCGGAAACCTGGACGAGCTGCTCGCGATGAAGTTCGAGCGCCCGCTGAGCAGCGTCGCGGCAGCCGCGCTGAACGAGACCGCCGGTCGCGCCGGTGCGCCGGCGACGCTCCTCTCGCGGTCATGACGGCGAACCCCGGCCGCGCGCCGGTCTCTCGATCTCACTGGATATCGGGTAGACCGGCACGGAGAACCAGTCATATGATCTCTTCATGAAGTCGCCATCACTCTCCACCACCGCGTACGCCGGCGCCTCGAACGGCGAGTCGTCCGAGAGGCCGCCGTTCCTCCGGATGCGCGGTCTGTGCAAGTCGTTCGGCCATGTGACCGCCTTGTCGGAGGTCGATCTCGACCTCCGCGAGGGGCAGGTCGTCGCCCTCTGCGGCGACAACGGGGCGGGCAAATCGACGCTCGTGTCGATGCTCTCGGGAGTGATCGAGCCGGATGACGGGACGATCGAGGTCGACGGACAGCCGACCTACATGACGTCGCCCCTGCGTGCGCAGGAGCTGGGAATCGCGACCGTCTACCAGAACCTCGCGCTGGTCGAGCAACGCGACGTGGCGGCGAACATGTTCCTCGGGCAAGAGCCCGTTCGCCTCGGAGTCATCGTCGACCGCGCCCGCATGGTCGACGAGGCGACGCGGGTCATCCAGCGACTCCGCGTCGGGCTTCCGAGCGTCAGGACGTTGGTGGGAGACCTCTCCGGCGGTCAGCGCCAAGCGGTCGCGGTCGCGCGGGCGATGCTGCGCGGCAGCCGGATGCTGCTGATGGACGAGCCGACCGCCGCGCTCGGCGTCCGCGAGTCGCGTCGGGTGATCGAGCTCATCCAGGAGGTTCGCTCCGAGGGGCAGGCCGTCGTCGTCATCAGTCACAACATGGAAGACGTGTTCGACGTCGCGGACCGCATCGTCGTCTTCCGGCTCGGACGGAAGATCGCGGACGAGGAGCGGGCAGGTCTCCAGCGCGAGGACTTGGTGAGTTTGCTCGTTCACGGCTGTCGATCGGAGGAAGCCGGTGAGCGCTGAAGCCATCGAGGCCGGCCGGACAGCTCCGCCCGGTCGGCTTCGCAGGCTCCAGAGCCTGCGCGCCGGACGCGTGCTCGCGTTGACCGCGGTCGCGGTCGGCCTGTTCCTGTATTTCGCGATCTCGGCACCGCATTTCCTCTCGAGCGCCAACCTCTTCGACATTGCGCGTGTCAGCGCGTTCCTGCTGATCGTCGCCGTCCCGATGACATACCTCTTCATCGCGCTGCAGCTCGACCTCTCCGTCGGATCGGTGTACGGGTTCTGCGCTGTGCTGATGGGCGTTGCGGTATCGAGCTGGGGCGCGAGCCTGTGGGTCGCCGCGATCGTCGCCGTCGCCGCGGGAGCCGCAGTCGGGATCGTGAACGGCGTCGTGACCCAAGTCATCGGCGTGCCGGCCTTCATCGCGACGCTCGCGGGCTTCAGCCTGTTCCGCGGCCTCGCGAACGGGATCGCCGGCGGCAATCCGGTCACCTACGTCGATGCCCGCGGTCACGGGTTCAGCTCGCTCGCGAATGGCACCTTTCTCGGCGGCGTTCCCTCACAGGCAGCGTGGGGGCTCGCGATCTTCGTCATCGGGTGGTTCGTCCTTCGCTTCACGCGCTTCGGGTCGCACGTGTACGCGACGGGCGGCAACGAGGCCGCGGCCGCGGCCACGGGCATCAACTCACGGCGGGTGAAGTTCGTCTTGTTCGTCATGAGCGGCGCGTCCTGCGGCCTCGTTGCCGCGCTGCAGGGCGGTTGGCTCCTGCAGGGAGACCCGTCGACGGGGACCGGCTTCGAGCTGCAGGTGATCGCCGCGGTGATCATCGGCGGAGTCGCGATCACGGGAGGGGCCGGCAGCGTCTATGGAACGCTGCTCGGAGTCGCGATCATCGGGATGCTCTCGAACGGGCTCGTGCTGATGGGCGTCCAAGCGAACTGGCAGCAGTTCTACGTCGGCCTCTTGATCGGCATCGTGGCGAGCGCCGAGGTCGGCATCAATCGGCGGAACGACGTCCGGCGGATGATTCGGCGGATGTGGCGGGCACGTGGGACGGCCGTCTCGACCGGCCGTGCTGACCGACCTTCTGGTCAGAAGCGTAGTTAATCAATTCATTCGGACGGACGAGGGGCCAAGATGAAGAAGCCGGAGACGGTCAGACTCGGGCGACGGGACGTGCTCACGGGCGCGGCGGCATTCGCCGGCGCCGGGCTGCTCGCCGCATGTGGCGGCGAGTCGAGCAGCAGCACCGCGGTGGCGGAGCCGACCGGGACCGCGAGCGGAAGAAGGCGCAGAGTCGTGTGGGCGCTCGCAGCGATCGCGCCCTGGAACCTCCAGATCGACGTCGGCTTCATCGACGCGACGAAGCAACTGGGATGGGACTACCAGAAGGTCGGTCTGCCGGTCTCGCAGTACTCACCCGAGAACGTCGTGAGAGTGATCAATCAGGCGATCGTCACCAAGCCGGACGTGCTCGTCACGCCGGCGTGGGTCCCGGGGGTCGCCGCGGCCGCGGCGGCGGCCCAGAAGCAGGGCATCCTCGTGATGTTCAACAACGCGAACAACATCCCCGACCGGGCTCGCGACCTCGGGATCGCATTCGTGGGCGCGGACGAGCGCGCCGGAGGGCGATCGCTCGGCACGCCCTTCGCCGCTGCGCTGGCGGCGAAGGGAAGAAGGAGCGGGAAGGTCGTCGCCGCCGTCGGCGTCGCCGGCAACCAGAACCTCAACCTGCGCGTCACGGGCGCACAGGACGCGATCAAGTCGTACAACGCCGTCCATGGCACCTCGTTCGCGGTGGAGCTGTTCGTCGACGACTCCGGCAACGGCACCGAGAACGCCATCAACGCATACAAGGCGAAGATCCTCCGGGAGGGTGCGGATCTCGTCGGGTTCCTGCTCGCCGGAGGTGAGCAGAGCGTGGCTGGCCTGCTGCCCGCGCTGAAGAGCGTCGGAAAGCAGCCGGGCGACTACGTCGTGGGCGCCTGGGACGAGAGCGAGCAGACGGATGCGGCGGTCAAGGACGGCTGGATCATGGCGATCGTCGACAAGCAGGACTACGTCACCGGGTATCTGCCCGTCTTCCTGGCGTGGGCCCAGCTCGAGCGCGGATTCGATCCGCGCGACTACGACACGGGTGGCGTGCTGATCGACAGATCCAACGTGGATCGCAGCCTGAAGCGGCAGCAGCGGATCGCCGCGCTCGCGAAGCAGTACGGCGTCAAGCTGGCGTAGCGGTGAGCCGCCCGACCGCCACCGCCCCCGGCAGCTGGGGCGTCGAGCCGGGCGCCAGCCCGCTCGACCCGCCCTGGCCGCAGGTGCTCGACGAGATCGCGGCCGTCGGCTTCGACGGCTCGGAGCTCGGGCCGGTCGGCTACTACCCCGAGGAGGCCGCTCTGGTTCCGGTGCTCGCGGAGCGCGGACTGCGGCTGGCCGCGGGCTTCGTGATGGAGCCGTTCCACGACGCCCGCGCCCGTCAGGCCACGCTGGCGATCGCGCGCCGCACGTGCGCGACGCTGGCGGCGGCGGGCGCCTCCGCGGTCGTCCTGATCGAGGCGCTCGTGCCGGAGCGGTCCCGCACCGCGGGCCGGACGGCGGATGCGCCGCGGCTCGATCCCGCGGGGTGGGAGACGCTGGTCGAGCTGCTCGGCGAGACGACGCGACTCGCCCGCGAGGAGTACGGGTTGCGCGCGGTCTTCCATCCGCACGCCGGCACCTACGTCGAGTTCGCCGACGAGATCGCGCGGCTCCTCGGCGACACCGCGCCGGCCGAGCTCGGCCTCTGCGTCGACACCGGTCACGCCGTCTACGCCGGCATCGAGCCGGTCGAGCTGATCGCGTCCTACGGCGACCGCGTCGGGCACGTGCACGTGAAGGACATCGGCGCCGGCGCGCTGGCGGACGCGCGCGACCGCGAACGGTCGTTCGAGCAGGCGGTCGCGGCCGGCGTCTTCACGCCGCTCGGCGAGGGCGACGTCGACCTCGTCGCGGTCGCTCGCGCGCTCGACGGGATCGACTACGACGGCTGGATCGTCTTCGAGCAGGACCGGCTGGCCGGCGATCGGCGCGCCAGCGCCGAGGCGGCTGCCAGCCTCCGCCACCTCCGCGAGGTGGGAATAGCGCCGAATTCCTGACCATCGCTTCCTCCCGGCTGATCGACCGGTCGGCCGATGTCGACCGTCGCCGTCGAGCCCGAGACTCGGTTCGGCAGCGCACGACCACGAAGCGGGGGGACAGGACCATGCCGTCCACATCCGGTGCACCGACGCCGGCAGCGACGTTGGAGAATCACGACGCGATCGAGCTGCCGAGTGCCGGCACCGTCACCGTGATCGCCAGCTCGGCTCGCGCCGACACGTACCCGATCCACATCACGCGGACCCTCGAAGAGGCCGCCGCCCGCGTCCGGGAGCTCGTCGGCGGCGCGCAGGTGGCGGTCGTGACCGAGACGACCGTCGTCCGGCTGCACGGCGATGCGCTCCTCGCGGCGCTGGGGCAGGAGGGCCTCGCGCCGGAGGTGCGCGTGGTCGAGGCGGGTGAGGCGAACAAGAGCCTCGACCAGGCGACGGGCCTCTGGCACTGGCTCGCGGCCGGGACGCTCGGCCGTCACGACGTGCTCCTGACGTTCGGCGGCGGCGTCGTCAACGACCTCGGCGGCTGGGCGGCCGCGGGCTACATGCGCGGGATGCGCTACGTCAACGTCCCGACGACGCTCGTCGGCCAGGTCGACGCCGCGATCGGCGGCAAGCTGGCCGTCAACCACGAGCGCGCGAAGAACCTGATCGGCGGGTTCCACCAGCCGCTCGGGGTCGTGTCGAACATCGCCTTCCTCGACACGCTCGACGTTCGCCACGTCCGAGCCGGGCTCGCCGAGGCGATCAAGAAGGCGATCATCGCGTCGCCCGCCTACTGGCGCCGGATCGAGACGGATGCCGAGGCGATCGTCGCGCGCGACCACGACGCGCTCGAGCGGCTCGTGCTCGCCGCCAGCGCGATCAAGGCCGAGCTGATCGCGCGCGACCCCTATGAGTACGACGCGCGCCGGACGCTCGGCTTCGGGCACGCGCTCGCGCATCCGGTCGAGACCGTCACCGGCTACGGCCCCGTGCTGCACGGCGAGGCCGTCGCGTTCGGCATGGTCGTCGAGGCGCGGATGGCGAACGCCCGGGGACTGCTGCCGGACGCCGAGCTCGAGCGGATCGTGCGGCTCCTGCGGCGGGTCGGCCTGCCGACGGCCGCCGTCGACCTCGGCGCGGCGGTCGACGGCGAGCGCCTGCTCGCGGCGACCGAGAAGGTGCGCCTGGCGCGGGGCGGCTCGCTGCGCTGGGTCCTGCCCGTCGGGATCGGCGAGACCGTCATCGCCGACGACGTCACCGAGGCGGAGCTGCGCGACGCGCTCGAGCGCAGCGGCATCGGCGTCGCCGGCCCGACCGGCGCGTGAGCCCGCGCCCGGCGCCGCTCGGCGTCGCGGTCCTCGGGTGCGGTCGCATCGGGACGATCCACGCGCGCAACCTCGCAGGGCGCGTTCCCGGCGCCCGCCTCGTGCGCGTCGCCGACGCCGACCGGCGCGCTGCGCGCCGCCTCGGCGAGGCGCTCGACGTCCCACACGGCGGCGACGTCGAGGCGCTGCTCGCTGACGGCTCTGTCGACGGGGTCGTGATCGCCACGCCGCCTCCGTCGCACCCCGAGCTGATCGGTCGCGTCGCGGGCGCTGCGAGAGCCGCGTTCTGCGAGAAGCCGGTGGGGCACGATCTCGGTTCCGCTGTCGCCGCGGTCGACGCTGCGCGCGCCGCCGGCGTCCAGCTCCAGATCGGCTTCCACCGCCGCTTCGACTCCGACTACGCGGTCGCCCAGCGGCGGATCGCGGCGGGCGAGCTCGGCGAGATCCGCGCCTTCGCGACCGCGATGCGCGACGAGCACGCCCCACCGGATGCGGCGCTGCGCCGCGAGCGGCTGCTGTTCGAAGCGACGAGCCACGACTTCGACTGCATCCGCTGGCTGCTCGGCGAGGTGGTGGAGCTGACCGCCTTCGGCACACGGGCGACGTCGCCGACGTACGCGGAGGTCGGCGAGTACGAGCACGTCGTGATCGTCGCGCGCTGCGCCGACGGCGCGCTCGGCACGATCGAGACGAGCCGCGTCGCCGGCTACGGCTTCGACTGCCGGACCGAGATCGTCGGCAGCCGCGCCACGCTGCGGATCGATCGATCGCACGTCCACGCCGTCGAGCAGCGGACGCCCGGCCGCGCGCAGCGCGAGCTTCCGCGCACGTTCCACGACTGCTTCGCCGGCGCCTACGCGACGGAGCTGGAGGAGTTCGTCGCGGCGGTGCGCGACGGTCGGCGGCCGTCGGTCGAAGGCGAGGACGGGCTCGCCGCGATGCGGCTCGCGCTCGCGGCCGAGCACTCACTCCGCGCCGGCGAGACCGTCGCGCTCGAGCTGCCCGTCGCTCGGCGGCAGCCCGGTCGCCTCCTGCAGCACGCCGGGTCCGGCGACGAGCAGTAAGCCGCCGTCGACGAGGAAGGTCCCGCCGGTCGCGTAGCTCGACTCGTCCGCGCAGAGGAAGGCGATCACGTTGGCGACCTCCTCCGGCGCCGCCGAGCGGCCGAGCGGGATCGTCGGCCAGTCGGTCCCGCCCGCCTCGACGCGCCGATCGCCGTCGTTCATCGGCGTGGCCGTGTGGCCCGGCGCGACCGCGTTGACGCGGATCCCGTGCTCGGCCAGCTCGAGCGCCATCACGCGCGTCAGCATCCCGAGGCCGGCCTTCGCGACGCAGTACGCGCCGCCCTGCGGCAGCGCGACGCGCTCGAGCACGGACGTGACGTTGACGATCCGGCCGCCGCCGCCCTGCGCGACCATCCGCCGTGCGGCGGCCTGGGCGCAGGCGAGCGGGCCGGTCAGGTCGATCTCCAAGGTCGCCCGCCACGCCGCCAGCGACTGCTGGAGGAAGAAGCCGCGCGGATTGGTCGCGGCGTTGTTGACGAGGACGTCGACGCGACCGAGCTCGTCGGCCAGCGCGTCGACGGCCGCGGCGCCGCGGCCGGCGTCGCAGAGGTCGAGCGCGTGGGTCGCCGCTCGGACGCCGTGCGAGCGCGCCGCAGCGGCGACCGCCTCCGCGTCTCGCCGGCGCGAGCGGTAGGTGAGGCCGACGTCGAAGCCGCGCCGCGCGAGTGCGAGGACGGTGGCGCGCCCGATGCCCGAGCTGCCGCCGGTGACGATCGCGGTCTCACGCGGGGCTGGCACGCGGTCTGCGGACATCGGCCGACGATCGCCGCTGCGAGGACGGCGGGGCATCCGTCGATCGGGCGATCCCGCGTTGCGACAGCGATCGGGCTCGCCGCTCAACCGACCGCCCGATGGCGCGGCCCTCGCGCCCCGACGACGCTGAGTCCTCGCCCGCAGCCGTGAGGAGACCCGTGAGCACGATCGCCGACCGCTCCGCGCCATCGCCGTCCGAGCGCGTGCCGCTGCCGCCGCTCGAGCAGCTCGGCCACGTGCGCTGGCCGCAGCTCGACGCGCGCGACCGCGCCGCCGTCCTGCGCGTGCTCGACCACGGCGTCCTCAGCGGCCCGCAAACGCCGGAGATCGCCGGCCTCGAGGCCGACGTCGCCGCCTACCTCGGCGTGCGCCATTGCCTGGCCGTCAACAGCGGCACCGCCGCGCTGCACTGCGCGCTCGCGGCGTCCGGGGTCCGGGGCGGGGACGAGGTCGTCGTCCCCGCGCTCACCTTCATGGCGAGCGCGCTGGCGGTCGCGCACCAGGGCGCGATCCCGGTCTTCTGCGACGTCGACCCGCGCACGTTCAACCTCGATCCGGCGCGGATCGCCGCCTGCGTGACCGAGCGCACACGCGCCATCTTGGTGGTTCACCTCCATGGCCTGCCGGCCGACGTCGACGCGATCGAGGCGGTCGCCGGCCGCCACGGGCTCGCGGTGGTCGAGGACGCGGCCCAAGCCGCGGGTGCGAGCTATCGCGGCCGCCCCGTCGGTACGCTCGCGCGCGCGGCGGGCCTCTCGCTGCAGATGACGAAGAACCTCCAGGGCGGCGACGGCGGCCTGTTCGTCACCGACGACGACATCGGCGCATTGGTGGCGCGCCGGCTGGCGGCGTTCGGCGAGGACAGTCGGCCGCAGGATCGGCTCGGCCGCGTCGACTGGGCGCACGGGATCGGCTGGAACTACCGCATCCACCAGCTCTCGGCCGCGGTCGCGCGCGCCCAGCTGCCGCGTCTCGACGGGTTCAACGCGACCGCCCGCGCGAACGCGCGGCTGCTGACCGACGGGCTGCGCGACGTGCCCGGGATCGTCCCGCCGTACGTGCCGGACGGGCACGAGTCGAGCTTCCACAAGTACCGCGTGCGGCTCGATCGCGAAGCGCTCGGCGCCGGACGCGACCTCGCCGGCGTCCGCGACGAGGCGATCGCCGGACTGCGCAGCCGCGGCGTGCACGCGGTTCGCTGGCAGCATGCGCCGATCCCTGCGCATCCGGCCTTCCGGCGCGCTCGGTTGCGGCCGTGGGACGGCGACGACGACGATGCTGACCTCGGCGCCTGGGATCCCACGCGCTTCCCCGTCACGACGGCCGTCCTCGAGGACTCGTTCGTGCTCGGCTCGGAGCTCGCGCCGTTGATGGTGCAGCCGGCGGCGCTGATGGAGCGCTACGTCGCTCTGGTGGCGGACGTGCTGCGGCCGTACGCGGCGTGAGGCGGCCGCTCACCCCGCGAAGCGGTGGCCCGGCAGGCCCTGGGCGCCGGGCTCGAGCGCCAGCACCGCGCCGGCGAGCGGCTCGGCCGCGAGCTGCTCGCGCGAGCGTCCCTGGCGGGCCGTCGTGACGTACAGCGTGCGCAGGTCGGCGCCGCCGAACACGGGGCAGGTCGCATTCGTGGCCGGCAGTGCGACGACCGCGTCGAGCGTGCCGTCGGAGGCGTAGCGGCGCACCGCCCCGCCGCCCCAGAGCGCGACCCAGACGCCGCCCTCGCTGTCGACCGTCACGCCGTCGGGCTTGCCGTCGGCGGGGTCGATCGTGGCGAACGGCCGGCGCTCCGAGACCTCCCCGGTCGCGCCGTCGAAGTCCAGCACGTCGACCCGCTGCGTCGGCGTGTCGACGAAGTACATGAGCTCCCCCGCCGGCGACCAGCCGAGGCCGTTGGACGTGGTCGTGCCCGCGATCGCCTGCTCGATCGGCTGGCCCGGGACGAGCCGGTAGAGCGCGGCGGTGCCGGTCACGCCGCTTCTCGACAAGGTCCCCGCCCACAGCCGGCCCTGCGGGTCGCAGCGGCAGTCGTTGAGGCGGTTCTCGGGACGGTCCTGCTCGACCCGCGCGAGCTCCCGCGGCTCGCCGTCGGCGTCCGCCAGCAGGAGCGCGTGCCCGACCGCGACGATCAGCCCGCCGCGCGCGCGGGGGATCACGGCGCTCGTGTCGGTCGGGAACCGCAGCGTGCGTTCGCTTCCGCTCGCCGGCTGCCAGCCGTGCACGAGGCCGCGCGGGATGTCGACGTGCAGCAGCTCCTGCCGAACCTCGTCCCAGTGGGGTCCCTCGCCGAGCTCGTCGCGCGGTGGCAGGACTGCTCGGATCGCCGGGGCCATCGGCGTCCGACGATACCTTGCGACCGCGACGCGCGCTGGCACGGCCGCGCTCGCGCCCCCACGCGCGCACCCCACGCGCGCGAGCGCTACGACGGCGTCGGCGGCAGCCAGCCGCGCACCGGCTGCTCGTCGGCCGCCACGCGCGGCGGCGGTGCGGCTACGGGGCGCCGCTCGAAGCCGCCCGAGGCGCCCGAGCCGTTCGAGCGGCCGAAGCCGCCCGTCTCGGCGACGCGCATCACGCGCGTCGATCCGACCTTGTCGTGGATCGTCTGGTTCGCCTTGTCCCACAGCGGCCAGAGGTAGTCGATCAGCGCGTAGACGTAGAACGTGATCGCGAGCAGCAGCTGCCGGCCGATCACCTCGCGCAGCAGCCCGCGGCCGAGCGTCATCGGCTTGCCGTCGTCGCAGACGACGCGGATCCGCATCGCCTGTCTGCCGAGCGTCTGGCCGTTGCGGGCGCCGCGGCGCGCCATCAGGCCGGGCGCGTAGGCGAGACCGATCGGGATGCCGACCGCGTAGGCGATCACCTCGAGCGTGTGGTTCGTCGCGTCCGGCGAGCCGACGCGCACCGCGAGCAGGACGATCAGCACGATCCCGGCCAGCAGCAGCGTGTCGAGCACCTGCGCGGCCGCGCGCACGCCCCAGTCGGCGAGCTCGCGATCGGGCGGCGTCCCGTTGCCGGCGCGCGGCGGCGGGTCCGCCACAGACGTCGACCCGTCTCCCCCGAAGCCCCGTCCGTCCGACCCGGACGGGAGGCCGCTCACGACTCCGCCGTCTCCGCGGCCGGTTGCGGCTCGGGACGCTTGTCCGGCAGGCCGGCGGCCGCATAGGCGTCGGCCTCGTCGAGGGTCTCGCGTTCGAGCAGCCCGTGCGCGAGCGAGTCGAGGTTCTCGCGGTGGGTGCTGAGCAGCTGGCGCACCTCCGCGTGCGACTCCTCGACGATCCGCCGGACCTCGTCGTCGACCAGCCGCTGCGTCGTCTCCGAGGTCTCCGCGACGCCCGGCAGCAGCGGGCCGTTGCCGTCGGAGGGCAGTACCGCGATGGGGCCGATCGCGCGGCTCATGCCCCAGCGCCCGACCATCTGGCGCGCGATGCCGGTCAGCTGCTGGATGTCGGACTCGGCGCCCGTCGTGATGTCGCCGAAGACGATCTCCTCCGCGACGCGGCCGCCGAGCGCGACCTTGATCTTGCCGAGCAGATAGCGCTCGTCGTAGTTGAACTTGTCCGCCTCAGGAGAGGAGAACGTCACGCCGAGCGCCTGCCCGCGCGGGATGATCGAGACCTTGCGGACCGGGTCCGCGCCCGGCGTCACCATCCCGACGATCGCGTGGCCGGACTCGTGGTAGGCGGTGCGGCGGCGGTCCTCGTCGCTCATCATCACCTTGCGCTCGGCGCCCAGCACGACCTTCTCCATCGCCTCGGTGAAGTCGGAGCCGCTGACCTTCTCGTGACCGCGGCGCGCGGCCAGCAGCGCCGCCTCGTTGACGAGGTTCGCGAGGTCGGCGCCGACCATGCCCGGGGTCGAGGCGGCGATCGAGCCGAGGTCGACGTCGTCGCCGAGCGGGACCGACCGCGTGTGGACCTCGAGGATCTTGCGGCGGCCGCCCCGGTCCGGCGGGGCGACGGTCACGCGGCGGTCGAAGCGGCCCGGCCGCAGCAGCGCGGGGTCGAGGATCTCCGGCCGGTTGGTGGCGGCGATCACGATCACGGCGGTGGTCGGCTCGAAGCCGTCCATCTCGGTCAGGATCTGGTTGAGCGTCTGCTCGCGCTCGTCGTTGCCGCCGAGCGAGCGGCCGCCGCCGCGGGCGCGGCCGATCGCGTCGAGCTCGTCGATGAAGATGATCGCCGGCGACGCCTGCTTCGCCTGCGCGAAGAGGTCCCGCACGCGTGAGGCGCCGACGCCGACGATCATCTCGACGAACTCCGAGGCCGACATCGAGAAGAACGGCACCCCAGCCTCGCCGGCGACGGCGCGCGCGAGCAGCGTCTTGCCGGTTCCGGGCTGGCCGCTCAGCAGCACGCCCTTCGGGATCCTGCCGCCGAGCCGCTGGTACTTCTCCGGGTTCTTGAGGAAGTCGACGATCTCGTTGAGCTCGCTCTCGGCCTCGTCGATCCCGGCGACGTCTCTGAAGCTGACGTGCGACTCGCCGCCCTCGGTGCGGCGCGCTCTCGAGCGCCCGAACGACATCATCCCGCCGGCCCCGCCGCCGGCCGCCATTCTGCGCGCGAGCACGACGAACAGGACCACGATCAGGATCGTCGGCCCGAAGCCGAGCAGCAGGCTCGTCAACAGCGAGGGACCGCTGTCGGGCGGGTGCGCGTTGACGACGACCTGTCTGGTCTCCAGCAGGTTCGAGAGGGTGTCGGTGTTCGCGAACACCGGCACCTCGGTCGAGAAGCGCGTCGAGGAGCGCGAGTCCTTCTGCCCCTGTGGCGGGTAGCGCACCGCGCTCTTGAAGTCGCCCTGGATCGAGGCGCCCGTCGAGGAGATCTGCGTGACGTTGCCGTTCTGGATCTGCTGCAGGAAGGTCGGGCTGTACGGGACCTTCACGCGCTCGTTCGGCTTCAGCGCCTGCGAGGAGATGTAGTAGTTGATCCCGAGCAGGACGATGACGAAGCCGAGGATCCACCAGCGCCCGGCGAGCAGTCTGGGGCCGCGCGGTGGGCGCGGCGGTCTGCTCGGCGCGCCGCGGCCGTCGGGCGCCGGCGTGACGCGCCAGTTCGGCGGCTGACCGCCCGGACCGCCCGGCTGGCCGGACTGGCCCGGCTGCGCGGGATGGGGCGGGTAGTCGCCCGGTCTCGGGACGCGGCCGCCGCCGCGCGGCGGCTTGGAGTCCGGCCCTGGGGCGCGTTCGGACGGCAGGCGGTCGCTTCGGCGGGGTGGCTCGGGGGAATCGCCGGACATGGAGACGTTCATTGTTCCAGGCCGGGGGGACCGGCCCTTGCGGGGCGGTCCGGCGTCGTCATGCGGGGGCGCGGCGGCGGTCGAGCACGACCTCCGCTCCGCGGTGCGGCATGTACGTGATCGCGCGTCGCACGACGCGCTCGGCGGCGGCGTCGGCGGCCCGCAGCTCGGTCCCGGCGACGATCGCGCGCAGCACCGATCTGAGCTCGAACTGCGCGAAGCTCGCGCCGAGGCAGCGTCGCACGCCGCCGCCGAACGGGATCCACGTGTAGGTGCCGGCGGGCTGCTCGAGGAAGCGCTCGGGCCGGAAGGCGAGCGGGTCGGGATAGACCTCGGGGTTGCGGTGCGCGAGGTAGATACAGGGGGCGACCTCGGTGCCGGCCGGCAGCAGGCGCCCGTGCAGCTCGAACGGCGCCGTCAGGCGGCGCGCGACGATCGGCAGGATCGGCCGCAGCCGCAACGTCTCCTTCACGACCGCGTCGAGGTAGGCCTCCTCGCCGCCCGCCAGCTCCTCGCGCAGCCGCCCCAGCGCCGGCGGGTGGCGCAGCAGCCGCTCCATCGCCCAGGCGAGCGCCGTCGCCGTCGTCTCGTGACCGGCGACGAGCAGCGTGATCAGCTCGTCGCGCAGCTCCGCGTCGTCGAGCGGCTCGCCGTCCTCGTCGCGGGCCTCGAGCAGCAGCGTGAGCACGTCGTCGCGCTCGGGCGCGGCACCGTTCGCGCCGGCCTGACGGCGTCGCGCCGCCAGCTCCTCGTCGAGCAGCGCGTGGACCGGGCGCAGCGCGGCGCGCAGCGGCGCGAGGCTGCGCTCGCCGAAGCGCGTCGGTCCCAGCAGGGCGATCCGCAGCATCCGGTCGCGGCCGGCGGTCCACTCGAGCAGCTCGCGCAGCAGCAGCCGCAGGCGGTCGAGCCGCTCGCCCTCGCGCAGGCCGAAGACGGCGCGCAGGATCACCTCGAGCGTGACCGCCTGCATCCGCGGCAGCAGCGCGAACGGCTGCTCGAGCGGCCAGCGGGCGATCTCCTCCTCCGCCGCGGCGACCATCACCGCGTCGTAGCGCTGCATCCGCTCGCCGTGGAACGCCGGCAGCATCAGCCGCCGCTGGCGCAGGTGCCGCTCGCCGTCGAGCAGCAGCACCGAGTTGGCGCCCAGCACCGGCTCGAGGATCTGATTCGCCTCACCCGCGCGCAGGACGTCGGGGTCGCCGGTGAAGACCGCGCGCAGCGAGGCCGGATCGGAGACGAAGACCATCGGCGGGCTGTCCAGCAGCCGCACCGTGAAGCAGTCGCCGAAGCGCCGCGCCTGCTCCTCCATGAAGGCGGTCGGGCGGATGATCCAGCGCAGCGTCTGGGCGGCGCGCGGAAGCCGCGGACCGGGCGGAAGCGAGGTCGTCGCGGGCATCCTGGCGTCGAGCCTACCGCGCGGCCTGCCGGCCCCCGCCAGCACCCCCTACGCGGGGCTGCCGCTCACCGCGAGATCGGCGCCAGCCGCTCGCCCGGATCGGCGGCCAGGCCGATTCCGCAGCGGCGGAAGGCAGTGCGAGCGCCGAGGCCGGCGGCGACCGCGACCGCGCCGCCGATCGCCAGCGCCGCGCGCGGATCGGCGGCGCCCGCGATCCAGCCCATCAGCGGCGCGCCGATCGGGGTCGAGCCGAGGAAGACGACCGAGTAGAGCGCCATCACGCGGCCGCGCATCGCGGGCGCGACGGCGAGCTGCAGCGCCGAGTTGACGTTCGCCGAGAAGGCGACGCTCGCGGCCCCGACCGGCACCAGCGCGGCAGCGGCGAGCGCGGCGCTCGGCGCCGCCGAGAGCAGCAGCATCAGCGCGCCGAAGACGAGCGCGGCGCCGACGAGCATCGCCGGACGCACGCGCGAGCGGCTGCCGTTCACGAGCGCGCCGACGATCGCGCCGACGCCCATCGCGCTCGTCAGGAGGGCGAAGGAGGCGGCCCCTCCGTGGAAGGTGAAGGCGGCGAAGAGGGGCAGCAGCACCTGGAAGTTGAAGGTGAACGTCCCGAGGACGGCCATCAGCGCGAGCGGGATCCACAGCTGCGGCGTCGAGCGCACGTAGCGCAGCGCGAGCCGCACCTGACCGGGAGCCCGTTCCGCGCGCGGAGCGGGCGCGAGCGCGGTCCGGTCCATGCGCTCGAGCGCGACGATCATGGCGAGGAAGGAGAGCGCGTTGATCGCGAAGCAGGGCGCGACGCCGACCGTCGTGATCAGCAGGCCCGCGATCGCGGGGCCGATGATCCGCGCCGAGCTGACGAGCGCCGAGTTGAGGCTGACGGCGTTGAGCAGGCGGTCGGCGCCGACGATCTCGACCAGGAACGACTGTCGCGTCGGGTTGTCGACCGCGTTGACGCAGCCCCGCGCGAGGATCACGAGGAACACCATCCAGAGCGCGACGATGCCGCTCGCGGTCAGCGCGAACAGCACGAGCGCGGGGACCGCCATCGCGAGCTGGGTGGCGATCAGCAGGCGCCGCTTCGGCAGCCGGTCGGCGATCAGCCCGCCCCAGGCGCCGGTGACGAGCATCGGCGCGAACTGCAGCGCCGCGGCGATCCCGACGGCGACGCCGCTGTGGGTCAGCTTCAGCACGAGCCACGTCTCGGCGACGGTCTGGACCCAGTTGCCGCTCAGCGAGACGACCTGGCCCGTGAAGTAGCGGCGGTAGTTGGGGACCGAGAGCGAATGCAGCGAGCGGCGGAAAGCCGCGCTCACTCGGCCTCCTCGAGCAGTCGCTCGAGGATCTGCGCCGCCTGCTCGAGCGTCGCCAGCTCGCTCGGATCGAGTCGCCGGAGCCGCTTCGCCAGGTACTGGTTCTTGCGCGTGCGGATGCGCTTCATCAGCGCGCGGCCGGCGGCCGTCGTGCCGACCTGCGCGACGCGCCGGTCGTCCCGATCCTGCGTGCGCGTGACCAGGCCCGCCGCCTCGAGCTGCGCGACGATCCGTGTCGCGGTCGGGCGTTGGACGCGTTCGCGATCCGCCAGCGCGCTCGGCGTCAGCGGGCCGTGCCGGTCGAGCGTCGCGAGCGCGGCCGTCAGCGTCGGCGACAGCTCCGCGCCCGTACCCGCCTCCTGTCGCAGCCGCCGCGCCATGCGCGTGATCGCCAGGCGGAGCCTGGCGGCGAGCTCGGTGTCGGATGCGGCGGAGGGCGTGGAGCGTGATGGCGTCTCGGGGAAGATGGTTCGCAGTGCTAGTTAGCGTTGCTAATTACTTTAGCACGGCGGGCACCGCCATTCGGCGGTGCCCGGGCTGGGAGATCGGGCCGGCCGATCTCCCGACGGAATCGGCCGCCAGGCCGATTCCGCGCCTACTCCTGCTCGAGCTGCAGCGCCGCCGAGTTGATGCAGTAGCGCTGGCCGGCCGGCGCCGGCCCGTCGTCGAACACGTGGCCGAGGTGGCCGCCGCAGCTGCCGCACAGGACCTCGGTGCGCTCCATGAAGAGCGAGCGATCGCGCTCGGTCTCGACCTTGCCGCCCTCGACCGGCCCGGTGAAGCTCGGCCAGCCGGTGCCGGACTCGAACTTCGTGTCGGCGGCGAACAGAACGGCCGCACAGGCCGCGCAGCGGTAGTCGCCGGAGGCCTTGTTGTAGACGTAGTCTCCGGAGAACGGCGGCTCGGTGCCCGCCTTGCGCAGGACCTCGT
>JAOPZA010000218.1 GCA_025964325.1 Conexibacter sp. | reverse complement strand
GACGCAGCAGCGCACCTTCATCGGCATCGGCTTCGCGGTGCCGATCGAGAACGCCGCCTCGGCCGCAGGCTCCCCGCCTTTCTGATTTCTTCGAAAGCCCATCGCATGAGCACAGAGACCCACACCTTTGCCACGGCGCCCGCCACCGCGGAACTGATGGAGCAGATCCTCTACGAGGTCAAGCGCGTGGTCGTGGGCCAGGACCGCTTCCTCGAGCGCGTGATGGTGGCCATGCTCGCAGGCGGCCACCTGCTGGTCGAAGGCGTGCCGGGCCTGGCGAAGACGCTCACCATCAAGACGCTGGCCGACATCGTGCGCGGCCAGTTCAAGCGCATCCAGTTCACGCCCGACCTGGTGCCGGCCGACCTGGTGGGCACGCGCATCTACAACCAGAAGACCGGCGAGTTCAGCACCTCGCTGGGCCCGGTGTTCGCCAACCTGCTGCTGGCCGACGAAATCAACCGTGCGCCGGCCAAGGTACAGAGCGCGCTGCTCGAAGTGATGCAGGAGCGCCAGGTCACCATCGCGGGCGAAACGCACAAGGTGCCGCGCCCCTTCCTCGTGATGGCCACGCAGAACCCCATCGAAACCGAAGGCACCTACCCGCTGCCCGAGGCGCAGGTCGACCGCTTCATGATCCGCATCTCGCTCGGCTACCCGCAGCACGCCGACGAGGTCGCGATGCTCGGCGACCACGCCGGCGGCGACCGCGTGCTCTCGCTCGAGGCGGTCGTGACCGCCGCGGACGTGCTCTCGGCCCAGGACGCGGCGGCGCGCGTGCGCGCCGAGCGGCCGTTGCGCGACTACCTCGTGCGGCTGCTCGCCCGGACGCGCGACGACCCGCGCGTCGAGCTCGGGGCCAGCCCGCGCGCGGGCCTGATGCTGCTGCGGGCGGCGAAGGCCCACGCGATGCTGAAGGGCCGCGACCACGTGCTCCCCGACGACGTGCAGGCGCTCGCGCTGCCGGTGCTGACGCACCGCATCGTGCTGGCGCCGGAGGCCGTCGGAATCGGGGCAGGCGCGATCGTCACCGACGCGCTCGCGACGGTCACGGCGCTGTAGCGATGATTCGGCGGGCGGCGGCGTAGGTCGTGCGCCGAGCACTCGGCACGATCGGGCTGGGCCTCCTGCTCGTGGTCGTCGCCGGGCTCTTCGACGTCGCCTCGCTCTACGTCCCGGGCGTCGGCTTCGCCGCCCTCGGACTGCTGGCGGCCATGTGGGTCCGCGTCGCCGCCTCGCAGGCGAGCGTCACGCGCGAGCTCGAGGTGCGCAGCGCGATCGAGGGCGATCCCGTCCGGGCGCGGCTGATCGTACGGGCGCGGCTGCGGCTGCCCACGGCGGCGATCGTCGACCCGCTGCTCGAGGAGCCGCTCGCGCTGCCCTCCGGCAGCGGCTCCTGCGAGCTGCACGCGACCGTGCGCTTCGCGCGCCGCGGCCGCCGACCGCTCACGCCTCCCAGCCTCGTGCTGCGCGACCCGCTCGGCCTGGCGCGGCACGTCGTGCCCGGGAGCGGAGCGCACGAGCTGCTGGTCCTCCCGCGCATCAGCGAGATCGCGGTCGCCAGTCGCGGCAGCGACGCGGGCCGCTCCGGCCGCGCCGCCGCGCTGCTGTCGGCGACCGCGAACGAGATCGACGGCCTGCGTCCCTACCGCGAGGGCACGTCCGCCGCCCGGATCCACTGGCAGACGCTGGCCCGCGGCGGCGGCTTGATGGAGCGGCGCCTGCGCAGCGACGGCGATGCCCGTCCGCTCGTCGTGCTCGACGCCCGCGCCCCCGCGAGCGAGGAGGCGCTCGACGCCGCCGTCCGCGCCGCGACCTCGCTCTGCGACACGTTCGCCCGCTCCGGCGGCTGCGCGCTGCTGCTGCCGGGTGAGCGGCGGGCGACGACGATCGGCGAGGACCTCGCCGCGTGGCCGGCCGCGCACGTGCGCCTGGCGCTCGTCGAGGGCGGCCCCGGCACGCCGGCTCCGGCGATGGGGGCGACCGGGGTGCGTCGCGGCCCGCTGCTGTACGTCGCCGCGCGGACGATCGAGGCGCTGCCCGTGAGCACCCGGACGGTCGCGCGCGGCTCCAGCACCCTCGTCGTCCCGGGCGAGCTGTCGGGTCGCGAGCCGACCTTCACGGTCGCCGGCTGCAGCGGCTACGCGATGACGCGGCGCAGCGTCGAGGTGGACGCCGCGTGACCGCGGCTCGCCGCTTGAGCGCCACCGCGATCCGGCCGCCCGAGCGCCGCGTGCAGGCCGCGCCGTCGTGGGCGCGGCTCGCGCCGCGCTGGCTGACGCTCGCCGCACTCGGCGCCTACGGCGCGCTGCGCTGGTCGACGCTCGTCAGACCGCACGCGACGGGCGCGATGCTCGGGTTGCTCGCCGTCGCGCTCGTCGCGGCGGGGACGGTCCTCGGCCTCGGACGGCTGCCGCGCGCGTTGTGGGCGCCGGGCGCCGTGGTCGTCGCGTTCGCGTGGCTCGTCCTCACCGCGCTGATCGCCGGCGCGCCGGCCGCCACGGTCGCGAGCCCGCGCCACTGGGACACCCTCGTGGCCGGGATCCAGCAGGGGATCAACCAGTTGGCGCGGCTGCTGATGCCCTATCAGGCGCCCGACGTGTGGCCGCGCATCACGATCCTCGTCGGCGGCGCGCTGCTGCTGAGCGCCGGTGCGCTGCTCGCGATGCTGCCGTCGCGCGGCCGCGACGGCGAGCGGATGCTGGCGGCCGTGCCGCTGCTCGCGCTCACGGTCGTGCCGGCGACGATCATGCGGCAGTCGGCGCCGGTGCTCGGCGGCGCAGTGCTGTTCGTGCTGCTGGCCGCGTTCCTGTGGCTCGAGCGACTGCCGCGCGTCGACCTGCCGATCGCGCTCGTCCTCGTCGCGCTGGCGGGCGTCGCCGGCGTGCTCGTCGCGCCGGCGCTCGACCGCGACAAGCCGTGGATCGACGCGCAGAGCCTCGTCGACGGACTCGACCATCCCAACCCCTCGCAGTTCGACTGGTCCCAGCGCTACGGCCCGCTCAACTCCCCCCGCGACGGACGCGAGGTGCTGCGCGTCCGCTCGCGCCATCCGTACTACTGGAAGACGCAGGACCTCGACGACTTCGACGGGCTGCACTGGGTCGCCGGCGACGCGCCGCAATACGTCCGACGGCCCGACCAGCAGGTGCCGGCAGACGCGCTCACGGACCCGAGCTGGCGCTCGTCGATCACCGTGACGCTGCGCCAGATGACGTCCTCGGAGGTGATCGGCGCGGGCACGACGCTCGGGATCGTCGCGCCGCCGGGGGGGACGAGGCCGGGCGGCAGCCCCGGCACGTACACGGTCGCGAAACCACTCGGCCCGGGCGACTCCTACACCGCGAGCGTGCTCGTGGCGCGGCCGACGCGGGCGCAGATGGCGCGCGCGGGCACGTCGTATCCACGAGAGATCGAGCGCTATCGCGACATCGAGCTGCCGCGCCGGGGCGCGACCGGCAGCTGGACGAGCGGCGGCGACCTCGTCCACTTCTCGCCGTTGGATGCCAGTGTCCCGCCCGCCCAGGACGGGATCGCGCAGGCGCTCGCACCGACGCCGTACGCCCGCGCGTTCGCGCTCGTCCGCAGCCTCGGCGCCGGCTCCAGCACGCCCTACGCCTACGTCCGGCAGGTCCTGCGCTACCTGCAGGACGGCTACCGCTACAGCGAGACGCCGCCGCAGCGACCGGTGCCGCTCGACGCCTTCCTGTTCCGCGACAGAGTCGGCTACTGCCAGCAGTTCGCCGGCGCCGCCGCGCTGCTGCTGCGGATGGGCGGCGTGCCGGCGCGCGTCGCCGCCGGCTTCACGACCGGCACGCGGGACCAGACCAGCAACGAGTACGTCGTGCGCGACTACGACGCGCACGCCTGGGTCGAGGTCTGGTTCCCGCGCTACGGCTGGGTCACGTTCGACCCGACGCCCCCGACGGCGCCGGCGCTCACCGGCCAGGACGCACGCGCGGTGACGGCCGGCTCGCTGCCGAACACACCGGCGCTGAGACTTCCGATACCGCACCGCGACACGGCCGCCCCGACGGCCGCCACCCCGCAGCCCAGCACGGGCGGCGGGGGCGGCTTCCCGTGGGCCTGGCTCGTCGCCGGCGCGGTCGCGCTGACGCTCGCTGCCGGGTTGTTCGCGCGGCGTCTGCGGCAACGGCCGGCACCCGGCGCCGACCGCCTGCTGGCCGAGCTGGAGCGTGCGCTGCGGCGCACCGGACGGGCGCCTGCGGCAGGCGTCACACTGCGCCAGCTCGAGCAGCGCTTCCATGACGCGCCGGAGGCCGCGGCCTACGTCCGGACATTGCGGCTGGCGCGCTACGCGGGCGGCGACCCGCACGTCTCGCCCCGCCAGCGACGGGCGTTGCGCAGCGAGCTGGGGCAGGGACTGGGGCTCGTCGGACGGCTGCGCGCGCTGCTTGCGCTGCCGCCGCGACCGCGCTGAGGGAGCAAGGCCGAGAGCCGGAATCCGGCTGGACGCCGTCCTACACTTGAGCTGTGACCCACGTGTACGCGCTCTACCAGCGGGGCATGGAGCTGCTCGAAGGCCGTCACTACCACCAGGCGGCGATCCCGCTCTCACGCGCCCGCGATCTCGACCCCGACAAGACCTCGATCCGCGAAGCGCTCGGCCGTGCCCTCTTTCGCTCCCAGCGCTACGCGGAGGCGGCCGACGAGTTCCAGGCGATCGTCGACCACGCGCCGACGAACGACTACGCGCTCTTCTGCCTCGGGCGCGCGCTCCAGCTGATGGGACGCCACGAGGAGGCCCGTCGCCCGCTGGCGCAGGCGGCCGGCCTGCGCCCCGAGCGGCGCGACTACCGCGAGTACCGCGACCGCGCGCGCGCTGCGGCCGGCGGTGGCGGATCGGGCTAGCGGCCGGCGCTCAGTCGAAGAGGTCCCGCAGGAAGCGCTCGGGGGCGCCGAGGAACGCCCGCGTCAGCTGCACCGGCGCCGCCGCGTCGAAGGCGACCCGCTCGATCCCGTCCTCCGATAGCTCGTAGATCGTCGCGCCGGGATAGGCGAGCAGCAGCGGGGAGTGGGTGGCGAGGACGAACTGCGAGCCCTGCCCGACCAGCTCGTGCATCCGCCGCAGCAGCGTCAGGCAGTTCTGCGCCGAGAGCGCGGCCTCGGGCTCGTCGAGCAGGTACAGGCCTTCGCGGCCGAAGCGGTTGAGCACGACGGCGAGGAACGACTCGCCGTGGGACTGCTCGTGCAGCGAGCGACCGCCGTAGGAGTCGAGCGGGCCGCCCTGCCCGTCGGGCGCCAGCCGTTCCAGGTAGGTCGCGGCCGTGAAGAGGCTCTCGGCGCGCAGGAAGAAGTCGGTGCGCGGCCGCCGCAGCCCGCGCACGAGGCGCACCCCGTCGCCCAGCGCGCTGTGCGACTCGCGCGTCGCGAAGGCGAAGTTCGACGAGCCGCCCTCCGGGTTCATCCCGGCCGCGACCGCGATCGCCTCCAGCAGCGTCGACTTGCCGCTGCCGTTCTCGCCGACCAGGAACGTCACGTGCGGGTCGAGCGCGAGGCCGTCGCCGTCGAGCGCGGCGAGCGCCGGCAGCTGCCACGGATGGCCCGCGCGCGGCTCGCCCTCGAGCGGCGGCCGCAGCACGACCGAGCGCACGAAGGCGGGGTCCACGGGCGGCGCGGCTAGTCCGCGGCGGCGGCGACCGGGCCGGCCGCCTCGCGCGCCTGCGTCGCGCTCAGCACGAGCAGCCCGAGGAATCTGTCGAGCTCGGCCGCGTCGACGGCGGCCAGCGGGAGGTCGCCCTGGATCCAGACCTCGCCCTCGCGCGTGTGGGCGAAGCGCAGGAGCGGGATCTGACGGTTCCAGCGCAGCAGGTCGTGGGGCGCGATCCGGTCCGCCCCGATCACCTGGGCCTGCGCGCGCAGCAGCCCGTCGCGGATCGCCACGCCGATGTGGATCGGCCATCCCGCGGCGTCCACCGTGATGCCCCATTCGGCGAACGCGACCCGGCGCGTCTCGCCGTCCAGCCCGGCGATGAAGGCGTCGATCGCGGTGCGGGGGTCTCCTGCCATTTGCGGGAACGATACGCGCTTCGGTGCTAGTCTTGAGCGCAGAGCTTTCGCGTCGGACCTGGTCCGGCGGCCGTTTGAAAGTGGGCACTGGCCCACTTTTTTTTATGAGGAGGTGATCGATTCCATGAGTGACATCCAGACCGACATCGAGGCGCAGCTCGCGCAGAGCGAGCCCCAGGTCGAGGTCCTGCTCGCGGAGGTCGTGGGCGGCACCACCGTCCGCCTCTACATCGATCATCCCGACGGCGTGTCGCTCGCGCTCTGCGAGCGCATCACGAACCAGCTCACCGCGGTGCGCGAGCGCTACTCGCTCGAGGTCTCCTCGCCGGGCAGCGATCGCCCACTCACGAGACCGAAGCACTTCAGCAGCTTCCTCGGCCGCCGCGCCCGCGTTCGCACGCGGGAGGCGCAGGGGGGGCACAGAACGTTCACCGGCGAGCTCGTCGGCGCGACCGAGGAAGAGGTGACGATCGCCGCCGACAGCGGCGTCGTCTCGATTCCCTACGCCGCCATCGCCAGGTCCAACCTCGTCCCAGGAGAGTAAGCAGCATGTCGAGAGAGATCCTGGACGCCGTCAGGGGCCTTGCGGCCGAGAAGAACATCTCGAGCGAGAAGCTCATGGTCGCCCTCGAGGACGCCCTCCTGTCGGCCTACAAGAAGACCCCCGGCGCCGCGCCGTACGCGCAGGTCACGATGGACCGCGACCTCGGCGACTTCACGGTCTGGGAGCTGAGAATCCCGCCGGAGCTCGAGGAGCAGCTGATCAAGGAGCAGGAGGAGGAGCTGGCCGCCTCCGCCGGCGAGTTCGCGAACGTCGACCCGGAGACGGGGGAGGTGCGCGAGGTCGTCGAGCCCGAGCTCGACCTCGAGAAGCTGAAGGAGTACGAGGACCAGATCGAGCGCGTCGACGTGACGCCCGGCGACTTCGGCCGGATCGCCGCGCAGACGGCCAAGCAGGTCATCCTGCAGCGCATCCGCGAGGCCGAGCGGGACATGATGTTCGAGGAGTACCGCGACCGCGTCGGCGAGCTGATCACCGGCATCGTGCAGCAGTCCGACTCGCGCTACACGCTCGTGCAGCTGCGCGAGCGGGTCGAGGCGCTGCTGCCGAAGTCCGAGCAGGTCGAGGGCGAGCGCTACGACCACTCGCAGCGCATCAAGGCCGTCATCAAGGACGTCTCGGCCTCGACCAAGGGGCCGAGCATCATCGTCTCGCGCCGCGACCCGGAGCTGATCAGATCGCTGTTCGAGCTCGAGGTGCCGGAGATCGCCGACGGCCTCGTCGAGATCACGAACGTCGCCCGCGAGCCGGGCTACCGCTCGAAGATCGCGGTCGTCTCGCACGTCGACGGCGTCGACCCGGTCGGCGCCTGCGTCGGCCCGCGCGGATCGCGGGTGCGGATGGTCGTCTCCGAGCTGCGCGGCGAGAAGATCGACATCATCCCCTACAACGACGAGCCCGCCCGCTTCGTCGCGAAGGCGCTCTCGCCGGCACGCGTGCGCGAGGTGCTCGTCGACGACGACGGCAGACAGGCGACCGTGATCGTGCCCGACGACCAGCTCTCGCTGGCGATCGGTCGCGAGGGCCAGAACGCGCGGCTCGCCGCGCGCCTGACCGGTTGGCGGATCGACATCCGCTCCGAGACCGAGTTCGCCTCCGAGGAGTCGGATCTCGGCTACGAGGAGGAGGAGGTCCAGGGCCGCTGCCACGCGATCCTGTCCAACGGCCGCCGCTGCCCGAACGCCGCGCTCTCCGGCTCGCGCTACTGCGGGCTCGACGCGCACCAGGCGCTCAACGCGATCGAGGGCGACGAGGTCGCGGCGCTCACCGGCGGGGGCGGGACGGCCGTCGCCGAGGCCGACGACGCCGGCCCGACCGAATCGTCGGAAGGCGCGACGTCATAGGCGAGGAGCCGCAGCGGCGCTGCGTGGGCTGCGGCCTCGTAGCGCCCAAGCGGCTGCTGCTGCGCTACGTAGCGAACGACGGAGCGCTCGTCGCGGACCCGGCCGCACGCCGGCCCGGCCGCGGCGCGTACACCCACCAGACGCGCGAGTGCTTCGAACGCGCTCGCACGCGCGGGGGGTTCAACCGGGCATTCCGACGCGCCGTGCGCGTCGACTTCGAGGAGGCCCCCCTGCCAATTTCTTCAGAGAACGTACACTTGGACACTGCATGAGCAAGAAGCGAGTCAACGACATCGCAAGAGAACAGGGCATCTCCGCGAGAGCCCTGCTCGAGAAGCTGCAGGCGGCCGGCATCGACGCCGCCGCGCCCTCTGCCACGGTCGACGAGGCTGCTGCCCTGCGTGCGCTCGCGAACGGCAGAGGCAACGGCGCGGGCGGTCCGGGCGACGCCAACGGCGCCCAGGCGAGAGACGGCGACAGAGCCGCGCGCCCGACGCGTGACTCGCTCCAGGGCGAGCGCGCCCCCGGCACCGGCGGCGGACGTCGCCGCGTGGTCATCGACTCGCAGGCCTCACGCCGCACCCCCGGCGGCGGACCGCAGAACCAGCCGCCGCGGCGCCAGCGCCGCGGCCGCCGTCGCCGCGGCACCTACGAGGAGCCCGCGCCCCTGGCGCCGGCCGTCCCGACCGGTCCCGCGCACGTCCGCATCAACTCCGGCTCGACCGTGAAGGACGTCGCCGAGTACCTCGACGTGCCGATCCCCGAGATCATCAAGAAGCTGATGGCGCTCGGCGAGATGGCGACGCTGACGCAGACGCTCTCCGACGAGGCGATCGAGCTGCTCGCGACCGAGTTCGGCAAGACGGCCGAGGTCGTGCACGCGGCCGACGACGTCGACGCCGAGCCCGAGTTCGACGACACGGAGGAGCAGCTCGTCGAGCGCGCGCCGGTCGTCACGATCATGGGCCACGTCGACCACGGCAAGACGTCGCTGCTCGACGCGATCCGCTCGACCGAGGTCGCGGCCGGCGAGGCCGGCGGCATCACGCAGCACATCGGCGCCTACCAGGTCCATCATCAGGACAGAGTCGTCACGTTCCTCGACACGCCGGGCCACGAGGCCTTCACGGCGATGCGAGCGCGCGGCGCGAAGGTGACCGACATCGCCGTGATCGTGGTCGCCGCCGACGACGGCGTGAAGCCGCAGACGCAGGAGGCCGTCGACCACGCGAAGGCGGCCCAGGTGCCGATCCTCGTCGCCGTCAACAAGATCGACAAGGAAGGCGCGCAGCCCGACCGCGTCCGCACCGAGATGACGCAGCTCGGTTTGCAGCCGGTCGAGTGGGGCGGCGACACGGAGTTCGTCAACGTCTCCGCCAAGACCAGACAGGGCCTCGAGGACGTGCTCGACACGATCCTCGTGATGTCCGAGGTCGAGGAGCTGAGAGCGAACCCGAACACCGAGGCGTCCGGCGTGATCGTCGAGTCGAAGCTCGACCCGGGCCGCGGCGCGGTCGTCACGGCGCTGATCCAGCGCGGCACGCTGCACGTCGGTGACGCGCTCGTCGCCGGCTCCCACTGGGGCCGCGTGCGGGCGATGAACGACTTCCTCGGCAACCGCGTCAGACGAGCGCTCCCGGGCGAGCCGGTCGAGATCCTCGGCTTCGACTCCGTTCCGGAGGCGGGCGAGTTCGTCAGAGTCGTCGAGAACGACCGCAGAGCGCGACAGTTCGCGGGCGAGCGGGCCAACCGCCTCAAGACCGAGGCGCGGGCGCGCCGCTCCGGCAAGCGCATCACGCTCGAGGACATCTTCAGAAGCGACCTGCAAGAGCTCAACCTCGTGCTGAAGGCGGATGTCGCCGGCTCGCTCGAGGCGATCGAGGACGAGATCGCGAAGCTGCCGCAGGACGAGATCTCGGTCAACGTGATCCACCGCGGCGTCGGTGGCGTCAACGAGTCCGACGTGATGCTGGCGGCCGCCTCCGACGCGGTCGTGCTGGCCTTCAACGTGCGGCCGATCGGCGACGCTCGCCAGGTCGCCGATCGCGAGGGCGTCGAGATCCGCTCCTACGCCGTCATCTACCGTGCGATCGAAGAGCTGCGCGCGGCGATGGAGGGCATGCTGGAGCCGGAGGAGGTCGAGGACCAGACCGCGACGATCGAGGTGCGGCAGATCTTCCGCGCCTCCAGAATCGGCACGATCGCCGGCTCCTACGTGACCGAGGGCAGAGCGGTCCGGGGCTCGAGAGTCCGGCTGGTGCGCGACGGCACCGTCGTCTACGACGGCATCATCGCGAGCCTCCGCCGCGTCTCCGAGGACGTCAGAGAGGTCCCGGCCGGGTTCGAGTGCGGCATCGTGCTGAGAGACTTCGCCGACGTGAAGGAAGGCGATGTGCTCGAGACGTACGCGACGCGCAGAGTCGAGCGCGAGCTCGCCTAGGCGCAATGACGGGCGGCTTCGTCGCCGTGCTGGTGATCGACGTTCACTTCCCCGACGTGGGGAGCCTGAAGGGCAAGCGCAAGGAGCTGTCGTCGCTGAAGGCGCAGCTCCACCAGCGCCTCGGCTGCGCGGTCGCGGAGACCGGCCATCAGGACCTCTGGCAGCGCACGACGCTGACCGCGGCCTTGACGGCCGGCTCGCTCGCGCAGCTGAACGGCGCCTGCGACCGCGTCGAGCGCTGGCTCGACGCGCAGCTGCCGCAGGGCGTGCGCGTCGAGCGGCTGGTGGCGTCGACCGAGGATCTGCGAGGTTGACGTGCAGGCGGGCGCGAACGTGGGACGGGGGATAGGATGAGCAGCAGCCGCATGCGCCGGGTCGACGGAGCGTTGCTCGCCGTCCTGAGCGACGCCATCACGCAGCAGCTGAAGGATCCGCGCGTCGGATTCGTAACCGTGACCGCTGTCAAGACAAGCCCAGACCTCCGCTACGCCCGCGTCTACGTGAGCGTGCTCGGCGACGAGGACGAGCGCGAGGCGAGCCTCGCAGGGCTCCGCTCGGCCCAGGGCTTCCTGCAGAAGCGCGTCGCCAGCGAGCTGCGGCTCAAGCACACGCCGGAGCTCTCGTTCGAGTACGACCGCTCGATCGACCACGGGATGCGCATCACCGAGCTGCTCGACCACGAGCTCGAGCACCTGCCCGCCGCCGAGCCGCCGGAGTCGGCCGAGCCCGACGAGCCGTCGGAGCCGTCGGAGCCACAGCGCGAGGGCGGAGACGAGACGTGACCGGCACGAACGCCAAGCGGGCGACCCGCAGCCAGGTGCTCGAGGAGATCCGCGACGCCGACAGATTCCTGCTCGTGACGCACGAGAACGCCGACGGCGACGCGCTCGGCTCGCTCGTCGCGATGCACAAGATCCTCCAGGCGCTCGGCAAGGACTCGGTCATGTTCATGGACGCCGACGAGTTCCCGCTGCCCTACGAGTACCGCTTCTTCCCGCTCGACGGGCTCGTCGGCAGCTCCCCCGAGGACCTCTCCGAGCGCACCGTCGTCTTCCTCGACTGCGGCAACATCGACCGCAACCCGGCCGACGCGCTGCAGGTCGACGGGGCGCACATCGTCAACGTCGACCACCACCATGACAACACCCTCTTCGGCACCGTCAACCACGTCGTGCCGGAGGCGTCGTGCACCGCCGAGATCGTCTGGGACCTGATGCGCGGGCTCGGGGTCGAGCCGACGACGACGATCGCGGAGGCGCTCTACGTCGGGCTCGTCACCGACACCGGCAAGTTCATGTACGAGAACACCGGCACGCGGGCGCACGTGATGGCGGCCGAGCTGATCGACGCGGGCGTCGACGTGCACGAGATCTACCGTCGCATCTACGAGGGGATCCCATACGGCAAGCTGGCGCTACTGGCGCGCGGGCTCGCGCGTGTCGAGCGCTACGACGACGGTCGCGTCACGCTCACGCGGCTGACTGCCGACGACTACCGCGAGGCCGGCGCGGAGGAGAACTACTCCGAGGGCGTGATCGACCAACTCCGCTCGGTCGAGGGGACGGCCGTCGCCGCGCTCGTGCGCGACCGCCTCGGCGCCGCCCAGCAGGGTCAGCGCAAGGTCTCGCTGCGGGCCGCCGACGACCGCGTCGACGTCTCGCGGATCGCGCGCGCCCAGGGCGGCGGCGGCCACCGCCAGGCGGCCGGCTTCTCGACCGAGCTGTCGTGGGATGAGCTGGTCGAGTTCCTGCGCGCCGAAGTCGCGCAGCAGCTCTAGCACGGGGCGGGGATCGATGGACGAGCCGCGCGCGGCGCCGGCGGACGGCGTCATCCTCTACGACAAGCCGGCGGGCATCACCTCCCACGACGTCGTCGCGCACGTGCGGCGGCGCTTCCCGCGCGGCACGAGAGTCGGGCATGCGGGCACGCTGGATCCGTTCGCCACCGGCCTGCTGCTCGTGCTCGTCGGTCGCGGCACCCGCACGCAGCAGTACCTGATGGCGCTGCCGAAGTCCTACGAGACGGTCGCGCGCTTCGGCGCCGTCTCGAGCACCGGCGACCCGGAAGGCGAGATCCGCGAGACCGGCCGCGTGCCGGAGGGCGACCTCGCGCTCCCGGTCGGGACGATCCGCCAGCGGCCGCCGTCCTACTCGGCGGTCAAGATCGACGGCGAGCGCGCGTACGTCCGCGCGCGTCGCGGCGAGACGGTCGAGACGCAGGAGCGCAAGGTGACGGTCCACGCCTTCGAGGAGCAGTGGCGCGACGGCGCCCGCCGCGCCTTCGCGATCCGCTGCTCCGCCGGGACCTACGTGCGCACGTTGATCGGCGACCTCGGCGACGCCTACTGCGAGACGCTGCGGCGCACCGCGATCGGCGCCTTCGCGGTCGCGGATGCCGACCCCGAGCGCGTCGTCCCGCTCGTCGACGCGCTCGCGTTCCTGCCCGAGCTGCGGCTCGAGGGCGATGCGGCGAGACGGGCGGCGCACGGCGCCGCCGTGCCGGCCGCGGGAGCGGACCCGGGAGCGCTCTCGACGCGGCTGACCGACAGCGACGGGCTGATCGCGATCGCCGAGCCGCGCACCGGCGAGGACGGCGCGGCGCTGCTGAAGCCGGTCGTGGGTTTCCGCTGATCCGCCCGTCGATAGGCTTCCCCGCGATGCAGATCACGCTGCTCCCCGACGCCGCGCCGCGTCCTCGTCGCGTCGCCGTCGGCGAGTTCGACGGCGTCCACCTTGGCCACCGTGCCGTGATCGCCGGCAGCGACACGGTTCTGACCTTCGAGCCGCACCCGCTCGCGGTCCTGCGCCCCGACGCCTCGCCGCAGCTGATCACGAGCCTGGAGGTGAAGGCGCGGCTGGTCGCCGACCTGGGCGTCGAGGAGCTCGTCGTGATCGCCTTCGACGACGCCTTCGCGCATCAGACGGCGCAGGAGTTCGTCGACCACGTGCTGGTCGAGCGGCTCGGCGCCACCCACGTCTCGGTCGGCGAGAACTTCCGCTTCGGTCACGGCGCGTACGGCGACGCCGCGCTGCTGCGCGCCGACGAGCGCTTCCAGACGCGCGTCGTCCCGATGGTCGAGGTCGCCGGCGAGGTCGTCTCCTCGACGCGGATCCGCAAGCTCGTCGAGGCGGGGGAGGTGGAGCGCGCCGCCGGCTTCCTCGGCGCGCCCTTCTGCGTGCGCGGCGAGGTCCGCCACGGCGACAAGCGCGGCCGGACGCTCGGCTTCCCGACCGCCAACCTCGCCCCGCAGCCCGACCTGCTCTACCCGGGCCACGGCGTCTACGCCGCGCGAGCGACGCTCGACGGGACGACGCTTGAGCGCTGCGCGGCCGTCAACGTCGGCGTGCGCCCGACGTTCGAGAGCGGCCTCGGACTGCTGATCGAGGCCTACCTGATCGACTGGCAGGGCGACCTCTACGGGCAGAATCTGACGATCGAGTTCCTGGCGCGCCTGCGGGGCGAGGAGCGCTTCGATTCGGCCGACGCGCTGGTGCTGCAGATGAACCGCGACGTGGAGACGGCACGGACCATCTGCCAGGCCCGTTCTGCTACGGTTCCCGGCCGATGACGACCCTCACCACCGAGCGCAAGCAGGAGCTGATCGACAAGTTCGGCAAGGATGGCGTGGACACCGGCTCAGCCGAGGTCCAGATCGCCATGCTGACCGAGCGGATCAACGACCTCACCGAGCATCTGCGCACCCACAAGAAGGATCACCACTCGCGCCGAGGCCTGCTCATGCTCGTCGGCCGACGTCGCCGCTTCCTCAACTACCTGCAGCGCAAGGACCTCGAGGGGTATCGCGCGCTGATCAAGGAACTCGGACTCCGACGGTGAGCGTCGTCCAGCCGGGCGCGCCCGCTCCTGATTTCTCGCTTGCCCGCGGGGACGGCGGGACCCTCACGCTGAACGAGATCAAGGGGCAGACGACGGTCTTCGTCTTCTACCCCTTCGCCTTCAGCCCCGTCTGCACCGACCAGCTGAACCTCTACGAGGAGGTTCTGGACCAGTTCACGGAGCAGGGCGCGACGCTCTACGGCGTCTCCTGCGACGCGACCTGGTCCCAGACGGCGTTCCGCGAGAAGCTCGGCGTGACGATCGAGCAGCTCTCCGACTTCGAGCCGAAGGGCGCCGTCTCGAGCGCCTTCGGCGTGCTCAACGAGGGCGGGTTCCCCGAGCGCGCGCTCGTCATCGTCGGCCCCGACGGGATCGTCAGATGGAGCTACCAGGCGCCCTCGCCCGGCGACCTGCCCGGCGCGAACCTGATCTTCGACGGCCTGGCCGCCGCCTGAAGCTGCGGCCTGCCGGAAGCTGCGGCCTGCGGCCTTGCTTCCGGACGGAAGAACTCGCCGGAAGCTGCGGCCTGCGGCCTTGCTTCCGGACGGAAGAACTCGCCCGGGGGCTCGTTCTTCCAGCGATGGTGGTAACACCATGAGCGTGGTAGGACCATGAGCGGGCTCGGGAGCGCGCCGCTTCCGCCGCCGGCGGACGACGACCACGTCGCCGGCGCGGCGCGCGGAGTGCTGGCGATCGTCTACGCCGACTACGAATGCCCCTTCTGCGCGCGCCTCGAGCTGGCGCTGCGGGCGCGCGACGCGCGGCGGATCTTCCGCCACTTCCCGGTCGCGTCGAGACATCCCCGTGCCTGGGCGGCCGCCTGCGCCGCGGAGGCCGCCGGCCTCCAGGGCCGCTTCCGCGCGATGCACGAGGCGCTCTACGCGGATCAGGGACGGCTCGAGGATCCGCACCTGTGGGCCCGCGCGGAGGCGCTCGGACTCGACCTCGAGCGCTTCGACGCCGATCGCCGCTCCGACGCCGTCCGCGCGCGGGTCAAGCGCGACTTCACCAGCGGCGTGCGGGCCGGCGTCGTGACGACGCCGACGCTCTTCCTCGACGGCGTGATCCACCCCGGCCTGCCGGACGACGCCCTGCTCGAGCGGCTGGCCGGCGGCTGACGCCGGCCGTGCTCCGACGAGGGAGTGGAGCCGCCCTGATCGGCAGGGGATACGGGCGGAAGCGGGCACCGGATCGCTACAATGGGTCGGTTCGCATACCGAAAAGACGCAACGTACTCCGCCACTCGAAGAGCGGAGCAGAAGGGAATTACCCATATGTCTGACGCCGTTACGCGCGTCGCCGTAGAGATCGCCGGTAGAGAGATCTCGTTTGAAACCGGCAGAATGGCCAAGCAGGCCTCCGGATCCGTCGTCGTCCGCGCCGGGGACACGATGGTCCTCAGCACCGCGACCGCCGGCGGCCTTCGCGACGTCGACTTCCTCCCGCTGACGGTGGACGTCGAGGAGCGCATGTACGCCGCGGGCAAGATCCCGGGCTCCTTCTTCAAGCGCGAGGGCAGAGCCGCCGAGAAGGCGACGCTCGCCGCGCGGATGATCGACCGTCCGATCCGCCCGCTCTTCCCGAAGGGCTGGCGTCGTGAGACGCAGCTCGTGACGCTGACGCTCTCCGTCGATCACGAGAACCCGTACGACATCCTCGCGATGAACGGCGCGTCCGCCGCGCTGATGGTCTCCGACATCCCGTTCCCGACCCCCGTCGGAGCGGTCCGCATCGGCAAGGTCGACGGCAACTTCGTCGTCAACCCGAACGAGGAGGACCTGCTCGGGAACAGCGATCTCGACCTCATCGTCGCCGGCACCGACGAGGCGATCTTGATGGTCGAGGCCGGGGCGAACGAGATCCCCGAGGCCGAGATCCTCGACGCGCTCGACATCGCGCACGACGCGATCAAGAAGCTCTGCGCGCTCCAGTGGGAGCTGGCTGAGAAGGCCGGCAAGGAGAAGCAGGAGGTCGAGGTCCCGCAGGTCGACGAGAGACTGCTGAGACAGATCCAGAGATCGCACGGCAGAAGACTCGACGCCGCCACGCAGGTCGAGGACAAGCTCGAGCGCCAGGACGCGACGAAGGCCGTCGAGGAGGAGGTCTTCGACCAGTACGTCGTCGAGACCGACGACGTCGCCGCGTTCGCCGAGAAGCGCGCCGCCGTGCAGCTCGCCTTCGACAAGCTCGAGAAGACCGCGATCCGCCAGCGCATCGCGATCAGAAAGAAGCGCCCGGACGGCCGCTCCGCGAAGGAGATCCGGCCGATCACGATCGAGACCAGCGTCACGCCGCGCACGCACGGCTCCGCGCTCTTCACGCGCGGTCAGACGCAGGCGCTCTCGACCGCCGCGCTCGGCACGACGCGCGAGGAGATGCGGCTCGACACGCTCGGGCTCGAGACCTCCAAGCGCTACTTCCACCACTACAACTTCCCGCCGTTCTCGGTCGGGGAGGCCGGCTTCATGCGCGGCCCGAAGCGCCGCGACATCGGCCACGGAGCGCTCGCCGAGCGCGCGCTCGTGCCGATGATCCCGTCGGTCGAGGAGTTCCCGTACGTGATCCGCGTCGTCTCCGACATCCTCGAGAGCAACGGCTCCTCGTCGATGGCGTCGGTCTGCGGCAGCTCGCTGTCGCTGATGGACGCGGGCGTGCCGATCAAGCGGCCGGTCGCCGGCATCGCGATGGGACTGATCAAGGAGGGCGACGACTACATCGTGCTGTCCGACATCGCCGGCGTGGAGGACCACCTCGGCGACATGGACTTCAAGGTCGCCGGCACCTCCGAGGGCATCACCGCCCTGCAGATGGACATCAAGATCACCGGCGTGACCTTCGAGATCCTGCGTGACGCGCTGGCGCAGGCGAAGGAAGGCCGCAGCTTCATCCTCGGCAAGATGGACGAGGCCCTCTCGGCCCCGCGCGAGGAGCTCTCGAAGTGGGCGCCGCGCATCTCGACGGTCCAGATCGACCCCGAGAAGATCGGCCTGCTGATCGGCAAGGGCGGCGAGACGATCCGCGGCCTGTCGGACGAGTTCAACGCGCAGATCGACGTCAACGACGAGGGCCAGGTCCTCGTCTACGCCCAGAACGGCGAGCAGGGCGACGCCCTCGCGGCGCGCATCCGCTCGATGACGAAGGAAGTCGAGATCGGCGACGAGTTCGCCGGCAGAGTCGTCAAGACGACGACGTTCGGCGCCTTCGTCGAGCTCGCGAGAGGCACCGACGGCCTGCTGCACATCTCCAACGTCGCGCCGGGCGAGCGCCCCGCGACGGTCGAGGAGGTCCTCAACAAGGGCGACGAGATCGCCGTCCGCGTGGTCGAGGTCGACCGCGAGCGCGGCCGCATCGGCCTGCGCCTGTCGACCGACCCCGAGGTCGCCGGCAGAACCACGGAGGAGCTCGCCAGCGTGAGCGGCGGCGGCGGTGGCGGCGGCGGAGACCGCGGACCCCGCGGTCCGCGTCGCGAAGGCGGCGACCGCGGTGACCGCGGCCCGCGTGGCGCCG
>JAOPZA010000188.1 GCA_025964325.1 Conexibacter sp. | reverse complement strand
GCTTCTGACGCCGCTTCTCACGAAAGCGATCCCGCGCGTGGAAGTGAACGGCGAGCGTGAACGGGAGCGTCGAAAGAGTCAGATGCTGCAGCCACCCGAGCCACGTCTCCTCCGGCAACCCACCGAGCCGCACGACCTGCTCGACGCTGCCCTCCCACCGCAGATAGGAGCGAGTCGCCGGCTCCAGCGACTCCTGGCAGATGCACTCCTTCAGCGAGGCGGCGCGCTCCATCGCCTCCAGCGGCGTCGCAGCATTGGTCAGCGACCCGGTCGGCGCCGCAGCGGCCCGCGAGGGCGGCGTCCGACCGTGGTCGGCGAGATCCGGCGAACAGCGCGACCACAGCAGATCGATCAGCTCCGGACCGCTGAGCGCTCGACTGCTGAGCCGCATCGCCTTCAATCCCATGAGGACGCTGGAGACGAACCGCGCGTGCTCGTCGCCCGTCGTCTCGAACGCGTCGATGCTCGTCCGCGGCGGCTCACCACGCCGAAGCCGCCGCGGCCGATCCTCTCGCGCCGGTCCGAGCGGGACGGCGAGGAAGTACCGGACCCGGCTGGCGGGCAGAATCGGCACGTGGGTCGCGAGCGAGTGCGCCTCGACGAACGCAAGACGACGGGTCGCCTCACCGAGTTCCGGGCCGTCCGCCTGGATCTGGTGCGCTGCGACGCGCGCCGCGATCGTCTGCTCGCGCGCGAGCAGTCGATCGACCCGCAGCGGCTCGGACTGCACGTAGAGCGAGAGCAGCTGTCCGACCGGGATCCGCGCGAGCAGCCGGTGCGCCTGCGCAGCGAGCCGCTCGACATGCGGCTCGTCGAGCACGAGCGTGTTGATCGGCTGCACCTCGAAGACGCGCACGAGCGCGCCGTCATCCAGCAGCACCAGACCGTCGTCCTCGATCCCCGCGAGCGGCAGCTGATCGGCGAGCGCCCCATGACGACGACGCCGAACGCGATCGGCCACCTCGGACACAGCGCCGTGGCTGATGGCGTTCAGTCCCACGGGATCTCCAGCCCGGCCGCGTCGGGATTGATCGCGTGCCGCGAGTCGCCATCGATCAGCAGGCCAGCGGGTCGCTCGCCGCGCCCGCCGCGGTACTGGCGCGGGGCGGCGAGCTTGCGCAGCGCGTCGAGCAGCAGCTCCGTCGGCTGGATGCGGCCGTCGTCGAGCAGCAGCCAGTAGAGCGCCGGCATGCCGACGATCAACGTGCCGAAGAACCCACCGGCCTGCACCCCGACGTGGAGAAAGTACATGGCGGCGATCGCGCCGCCGCCGCCGAAGATCAGCGCCGCCCACTGCGGCACCGTGAAGCCGTAGGCCTTATACGGCTCATCGAGCCGCCGCGCAGTCGGATGAAACACCGCTACTCCCTCCCCGGCCGTCTCGGCGGAGGGCTCGCACTCGGCCCACGGTCACGCGACGGTCCCGGCGCATCAGTCGACGGCTGCAGCGCCGCGCTGGGACGCGACGGCGGTGGCGGTGCGGCTTGCCGTGTGGGTCTGCGCGTCGGCGCTGGAGGCGAGACATCGGGTCGGACTCGTGATGTCCGCGCAGCCGCTGTTCTGCCCATTGGTGGAGGCGGCGGCGTTGGCGCCTTCTGCGCCATCGGAATGCGCGGGGTCGATCTGGCGAGCGGCGCCCGAGAACTCGTCGACGGTGCCGAATCGGGTCTCGGGCCAGCAGGACTTCGCGGCGTCGACGGGTCGATGCGTCGGGGCCGGGCGGTTGGCGGGCCAGCCGTACCGCCCATGGCGGCCGGCCACCACATCGTGACCGGGCTTGTGCCGGCCTTGCGCTTTCGCGGAGCGGAGGCGGTCGAAGCCGGAGCTACGCCCCGGGCTCTACCCGCGGCTCTCGCCCGCGTCGCTACAAGAGCGGAGGCGGTGGCGGGGTTGGGTGTTACCTGGCGGTTGGGTCGTGTCGCTGCCGCGACCGCGGCGTCGATGACCTCCGGTCCGCTGGCGCCAGCCGCGAAGGCTCTGCGCGCTGCGATGCGCGCCGCGGTCGCGCGCCGACGCACCCCAGCCGACGCCGCTCGGGCGCGCACCGGCGTGGCCCCTCTGCCGCGCGTGCTTCGTCTGACCGCTCCGCTGCCGGCCACAGCCACGGCGAGGCCGGCGGGACTCGTCACGATCGGGGCGGCCGCGACCGCGCCGCCTCGAGCGAGCGCCTGACGGGCCAGGGCAGAGGCGCTTCCCCGGGCTGCTCCCAGACCGCCGGCGACAGCGTCCCCGACGCGCAGGCTCGACCGCTGCAGCGCGGCCCTGGCCGCGCGGCCACCCGGCACCGTCTGCGCCCCGCCTGCCCCTGCACGTCCGCGAGTGCCGACCGACATCAGCGCGCCGGCGATGTGGTGTCTGAGCGTCGACCACAGCATCAGCGGCCAGCGGACCGCGAGGACGAGCACGACGATCGCCGCGAAGACACCGGTGAATCTGGCGCCGACCTGGCCCGAGACGCCGCCCGACCAGTTCGTGACGTCGAGCATGAACGCGCCTGCCGTGGCGAACAGGATGCACCAGCCGATCGGGACCAACGCCGCCGTCAGGACCGCGTAGCGCCACGCCGTCCAGACCCCACGGGTCTCCTCGACGACCGAGCACGCGATCGCGAACGGTCCCGAGACGAACAGCACCGCGAAGAGCACCAGCAGACCGACATCGAGCAGGAACAACCCGACGCCGAGGAGCACACCCACGGTGCACAGCAGGGCGAGCAGGATCGGCCCGGCCGTCGAGCTCAGCAGCGCGCCGGCGAAGACGAGCCCGACGGTGCGCTCCAGCCCGTGCGCCACCGCAGGGAGGCCCAGGATCGTGCTCGTGATCGCGTTCACGAGCAGCACCGACTGCGAGAAGAAGACCGCGTAGACCGTCAGCCACACGGCGGCGAGCGCCGTCCGGATCAACGCGTCGACGGTCGCCGCCGGCCGCCCGCTCAGCTCCCGAATCCAGCTCTGCACCCACGCAGCGACCGAGGCGAGCGAGAGCAATGGGACGGCGATCCACTTCATGCCGTCCGAGAGCCGACCGAGCGTCGGCCAGACCCGCCGATCCGACGGGTCAGGGATCGTGACCAGGTGCTTGATCGTCGAGACGGCCGCCTCACGCAGGAAGTCCGGCACGAGAAAGTCCAGGAACGTCGTGAAGAACCACTTGATGACGTCGTGAACGACCGATCTGATCGACGGGAAGTGGATCCCCAGCACGGCAAACGGCACCCCTCCCCCTCCCCCGCGCGTCGCGGCGATCGCCGGCTCTGCTGCCAGGGCGGCGAGCAGCACGCCGGTCAGGGCTCCGATGGCGATCGCGCGGCGCACCGTTGCCTATGCGACGAACCCGCTGGCGATGACGAGGTAGAAGATGCCCTTCACGACGCGCAGCGTCTTCTCGTGCGCGCGCTCGTCGCCGAAGATGTGCGCGGCGCCGAGGCCGATCACAACGAGGCCG
>JAOPZA010000216.1 GCA_025964325.1 Conexibacter sp. | reverse complement strand
CCCGGCACCCGCGCGCTCAGATCGCCGGCCGCGAGCGCGCGGGCGGCGCCGGCGACGAGCTGCAGCGGCGCCAGCGCTGCCCGCTGCACGTAGGCGATGAACGCGAGCACGAACGCGATCGTGGCGGCGATCCCGGCGAAGCCGAAGATCTCGGCCAGGTGCGCCTGCGAGACCGAGCGGCCGCGCTCGTCGATCGCGGCCGCTACCTGCCCCGAGTTGAGCCGCTCGAGGCGGCCGACGATCATCTCGGCGCGACGCTCGTCCATCCCGCTCGCGACGCCGACGCCGGGCTGGCCGCGCGCGCGGATGATGCGCGCGACGGTCGGACGCGAGACGTCGCGGACGTACGCCTGGATCGCGCTCGTCGTCGTGCGGATCGCGTCGCCGAGCGGTCCCGGCTCGCGGGCGAGCTGCGCGAGCGCGGTGGCGCGCGTCTGCAGCTCCCGGTCGGCGGTGCGCCACGTCGCGACGAGCTTCGGCTGGCCGCCCGAGAGCGCGACCCCACGCTCGGCCGCCTCCAGCCCGGACATCGCCGACTGCGCGCGCCCTGCGCGGTAGACGACGCGGAAGGAGTCGCCCGCCTCCCGATCGGCCGTGCGCTGCTGCGCGAGCGCCAGCAGCAGCATCACCAGCACCGCGACCATCAGCGCCGCCAGCGTGCCGATCGCTGCGAGCAGGCGCCATCTCAAGCCACCTCTGAGGCGCATCGCACGCATCACCGTATCGAGTCGCTGACGCCCGTACGATCTTTTCATGGGCGACGACGACGAGCGGGTCCGCGTCCGCGGCATGCACGCTGCGGTGGAGCGCGACGGCGAAGAGGATCTCGTCGCGGTCGAGGAGCCGCTCGAGATCCGCGTCGACGGCGCTCCGCTTTCCGTCACGATGCGGACACCCGGCGACGACGAGCACCTGGCCGCCGGCTTCCTCTTCGGCGAGGGGCTGATCGACCGCTGGCCCGAGGTCGGGCCGCCGGCCGACCTCGCCGTTAACGCGGTCGAGGTCCGCGGACCGCTGCTGCGCGACCCCGGCGCGCGCAGCTTCTACACGACGTCGTCGTGCGGCGTCTGCGGCAAGGGCGCGCTCGAGCAGGTCGCCGTCGACGCGCCGGCGCTCGCGCTCGACCCGCCGCTGCCGGTCCTCGCCCGCGACCTGCTGGCGTCGCTGCCCGACCGGCTCGTCCAGCCGGAGTTCGCGCGTACCGGCGGGATCCACGCGACCGGGCTGTTCGCCGCCGACGGCACGCTGCTGTGCGTGCGCGAGGACGTCGGCCGCCACAACGCGATCGACAAGGTGATCGGCTGGGCGCTGGAGCAGGGCCTCGTGCCGCTGCGCGACCGCGTCCTCTGCGTCAGCGGTCGGCTGTCGTTCGAGCTGGTGCAGAAGGCGGTCGTGGCGGGCGCTCCGGTGCTCGTCGGCGTCGGCGCGCCGACGTCGCTCGCGATCGAGCTGGCGCGCGACCGCGGCCTGACCCTGTGCGGCTTCGCGCGGCGGGGCCGGATGAACGTCTACAGCGTGCCGCAACGCGTCGCCGGTGGCCCGAGTACGCTCGGCCAGGACGGCGACATGACGCCGGGGTGAATGCGCACCTACCTCCGCCTTAGGTGAGGTGGTTAGGATGCCCTTACGCTCGCGGCGGTCTGCCGTGGAGACGTGTCCACGACAATAGGCGGTACGACGATGAGCGCAACCACGGCGATGCCGGAGAGCGCAGGTGTGAAGGCAGGGGGCAGCCACAACCCATGGCGGGAGGTCCTCGCGCCGTATGCGCGGCCGCGGATCTCGGCGAGCCTCCTCGACCTCGCGACGTCGATCCTGCCGTACTTCGCGCTGCAGGTCGCGATGGTCCTGCTGGCGCCGGTCTCGATCTGGCTGACGCTGCTGCTCTCGATCCCCACGGCGGGCTTCCTGCTGCGCACGTACATCGTCTTCCACGACTGCGCACACGGCTCGTTCCTGCCCTCGAAGCGGGCCAACCAGGTGCTCGGCCGCTGCGTCGCCTTTGTCGTCTACACGCCGTTCGCGGCGTGGAAGCATGCGCACGCGATGCACCACGCGACCGCCGGTGACCTCGACCGGCGCGGCGACGGCGACGTCCCGACGATGACGGTCGCCGAGTTCCAGGCCGCGTCCTGGGGGGAGCGGCTGATCTACCGCCTCTTCCGTCACCCGGCGATCCTCTTCACGATCGGTCCGTTCGTCGCGCTGGTGATCCAGCCGCGGCTGACGAATCGCAAGATGCGGACGCGCATCCGTCGCAGCGTGTACCTGACGAACGCGGCGCTCGCCGTCGGGATCGCGGGGCTCTGCCTGCTGATCGGCTGGCAGACGTTCCTGCTGATCCAGGTGCCGATGGTGCTGATGGCCGGCGGCGCCGGGGTCTTCCTCTTCTTCGTCCAGCACCAGTTCGAGGACACGTACTGGGAGAACACCGACTCCTGGGCCTACTCCGAGGCCGCCCTGCGCGGCAGCTCCTACCTGAAGCTGCCGAAGGTGCTCCAGTACTTCTCCGGCAACATCGGGCTGCACCACGTGCACCACCTCAGCGCGCGGATCCCGAACTACAACCTGCAGGCCGCACACGACGACAACCCGGTCTTCCACGAGGTGCCGATCCTGACGCTGTGGCAGGGCCTGCGCGCGACGCGCCTGAAGCTGTGGGACGAGGGCCAGAACAAGCTCGTGACGTTCAGCGAGGCGCGCGCACCGAGCGCCGCTGCCGCGCGCACCGCCTGACGCCGCGAGGGCAGCCACGGCGGGAGGTCTCGCGGCGGCCGCGAACGGGCATACTGCAAAGCAGTCGAAAGCCCGACCGGCCGCCGGAGGTGCATGATGCCGGACCCGTCCCACGTCCTGGTGCTCGCCAATCGCACTGCGGCGACGCAGGGGCTCTGTGACGCGGTCCGTGCCCGCGTGCGGCGCGGACCGGCGACCTTCCACCTCGTCGTGCCGGCGCATCCGCACGGGCTGCACCGGTACATCGACCCGCAGGAGGGCGACGAGGGCGACGCCGACCAGACGCTCGCTTCGGCGTTGCCGCTGCTGAGCAGGGCGGCCGGCGCGGAGGTGACCGGCCACGTCGGCGACCCCGAGCCGCTGATGGCGATCCAGGACGCGATCACGCTCGGCGACTACGACGAGATCATCGTCTCGACGCTGCCGAGCCGGCTGTCGCGCTGGCTGAGGCTCGACCTCGTCAGCAAGGCGCGCGGGCTCGGCCTGCCGGTCGTCCACGTCGAGGCCGACGAGGCGAGCGTCCCGGTCCGTTGACGGAGCCGTACCCCGGGGGCTCGCCGCGCCCGTGCGTGGCCGCGTCCGGATGATCGCGCGAGCAGGAACCCGGCGGTGAGCGGCGGGGCGGCGGAGGCGCTGTCGCTCGCGCTGCTGGCCGCGACCCTGCTGTTCGCCGTCGCGCGGCCGGCCGGGCTGCCCGAGGCGGTCGCGGCGGTGCCGGCGGCGCTCCTGCTGATGGCCGTCGGCGCGCTGTCGCTGGACGCCGTCGGCGACGAGGCGCGTCGCCTCGGCTCGACGCTCGCGTTCTTGGCGGCGGTGCTCGTGCTGGGCGACCTGTGCGAGCGCGAGGGGCTCTTCGCGGCCGCCGGACGGCTGCTCGCCCGCGGCGCCCGCAGGCAGCCGCGGCGGCTGCTCGCACTCGTCTTCGCACTCGCCGCGGCGGTCACCGTCGCGCTCTCGCTCGACGCGACCGTCGTGCTGCTGACGCCCGTCGTCTTCGCGAGCGCGGCAGCGGCGCGCGTGCGCGCGAAGCCGCACGTCTACGCGTGCGTGCACCTCGCGAACGCGGGATCGCTGCTGCTGCCGGTCTCGAACCTCAGCAACCTGCTCGCGTTCCACGAGACGGGGATCTCGTTCCTGCGCTTCGGCGGGTTGATGGCGCTTCCGTGGGCCGCCGTGCTCGTTGTCGAGTGGCTCGTCTTCCGCCGCTTCTTCGCACGCGAGCTGGCGCTGCCGGCCACGCGGGACGAGGCGGCCGCCCCCGGCCCGCCCCCGGGCGGCTCGCCCCCGGACGGATCGCCCCCGGACGGCCCGCCCCCGGACGGCAGGCCGGCGGGCGCTGCGCCTGTGGACAGCGCGCCCGTGGACGGTGCGCCGGGCTTCGCGACCGGCGTCGTGCTCGCGACGCTCGCGGGGTTCGCGATCGCCTCGCCGCTCGGCATCGACCCGGCGATCGTGGCAGCGGTCGGCGCGCTCGTGCTCGCGGTGCCCGCGCTCGCGGCCGGTCGCACGTCGCCGGTCGCGCTCGTGCGCGCCGCCAACCCCGCGTTCCTGCTGTTCGTGCTCGCGCTCGCCGTGATCGTGGCGAGCGCGCAGGCGCACGGGCTCGGGGACGCCGTCGCGCAGGTCCTGCCCAACGGCGGCGGCCTGCTCGCGCTGCTCGGCGTCGCCGCGCTCGCGGCGTTGCTCGCGAACCTCGTCAACAACCTGCCGGCGATCCTGATCGTGCTGCCCGTGCTGGCGGTCGGCGCTCACGGCCCGGGGCCGGTGCTGGCGGCGCTGATCGGCGTCAACGTCGGTCCGAACCTGACGTACACGGGCTCGCTCGCGACGCTGCTGTGGCGGCGGCACCTGCGCGGGCGCGACGCGGAGCCCGAGATCGGCGAGTTCCTGCGACTGGGCCTCGCGACCGTGCCGCTCGCGCTCGTCGCCGCGTCGGTCGCGCTGTGGTTGAGTCTGCAGCTGTGACACGCGCGCTCGCATGGGTGGCGGAGGAGACGTGGGAGGCGTGCGTCGACGGCGCGCGCGGGCTGCTGGGGCCGGACGCGGAGATCGGGCTGCTGGCGGTCGCCGACGCCGGTGTCGTCGCGGCGGGCGCGGGCGCGCTCGCCGGCCTGCTCGGTCGCGGCCATCCCGAGCACGACGCGCCGCTCGCCGCGCTCTCGCGCGAGGCGGCCGAGCGGCTGCTCGCGGCGGCCGGCGAGCGGCTCGGCGGCGACGGCCCGCGCGAGCTGCGCGAGGGGCGCGTCGAGCACGAGGTGATCGCGGCGGCCGGCGCGAACGCCGTCGACGTGCTCGTGGTCGCCCGCGACGGCGACCGTTCGCGCCGCGGGCCGCGCAGCCTCTCGCCGCCGACGCGCTTCGTCGTCGACCACGCGCCCTGCGACGTGCTGCTCGTGTGGCCCGGCGCTCCGCCGGCCGCCGGGCCACCGGCGCCGCCGCCGAGACGTCCGCCGCGGCCCCGGCGCG
>JAOPZA010000152.1 GCA_025964325.1 Conexibacter sp. | reverse complement strand
CGTACGCGCTGTGGGCGGCGCGGCCGGCCGGCGAGCTGCTGCGCGCCGGCGTGCTCGGCCGGATCCCGCCGCCGCGTGCGACGCTCGACGAGCTCGGCGCCCGGCTCGAGCGCGACAACCTGCGCTTCGACGGCCGCCTGCGGGTCGTCTGCGTCGAGCGGGCGAGCGGTCGGCGCGTCGTCTTCGGTGCGCCGGGCTCCCCGCCGGCGAGCGTCGCGCAGGCGGTGCAGGCCTCCTGCACCGTGCCGTGGCTCTACCGCCCCGTGCGGATCGACGAGCAGGAGTACGTCGACGGCGGCCTCTGGAGCCCGACGAGCATCGACGTCGCGCCGGCGCTGCGCGAGACGCACGTGCTGTGCCTGAACCCGACGGCCAGCGCATCCGGCGACAGCGCACCGCACGGAGCGATCCGTCTCGCGTCGCGCTCGGCGGCCGCACTCGAGGCGGTCGCGCTGCGCCGGCGCGGAGCCCACGTCACCCTGCTCGGCCCGGACCGCCCCGCCGCCGCCACGCTCGGGGGGCCGGTGGGCGGCCTGCAGGGGCATGACGCGGCCACCGACGCGCGCGCAGCCGGCTACCGGCAGGGCGTGGAGCTGGCACGGGAGGGCGCGGACGCGAGCGGATGAGCGACGCTCGCCGGGCCACGAGACCCGGAGAACGCCGCTGATCCGTGCCGCGGCTCCGCGCGCTACGGCGTCGGCGTGCGCTTCGCCGCGTCGGCCGTCGCGGCCTCGGCCTCGTCCGCGACCGAGCGGCGGCGGGCGGCGTTCGAGAGCGCGCGCACGTAGGCCCGCCCGGCCGCCTCGATGATGTCGGTCGAGACGCCCTGGCCGGCGCCGGAGATGCCGCCGAGCTCGAGCACGACCGAGGTCTCGCCGAGCGCGTCCTGGCCGCCGCTGATCGCGTCGACGCGGAACTCGCGCAGCTTCGCGTCCTGGCCGCTGGCGACGTTGATCGCGTGGAAGACGGCGTCGATCGGGCCGTCGCCGGTGAACGAGCCGGTCGCCTCCGTGCCGTCCGGCAGCGTCACGCCGACGGTCGCGTGCGGCGAGCGTCGCGAGGACGCCTCGACGTCGAACCAGGCGAGCGCGTAGGAGGGGATCTCCTCGCGCAGCTCGTCGGTCACGAGCGCCTCGAGGTCCATCGCCGTGACCTGCTTCTTCTTGTCGGCGATCTGCTTGAAGCGCTTGAAGGCGGTGTTGAGCGCCTGACCGTCGACCTCGATGCCGAGCTCGGCGAGCGCCTGTCTCAGGGCCGCGCGGCCGGAGTGCTTGCCGAGCACGAGCGAGTTCGCGTCGAGCCCGATCGAGGTCGCGTCCATGATCTCGTAGGTCGTGCGCTCCTTCAGGACGCCGTCCTGGTGGATGCCCGACTCGTGGGCGAAGGCGTTGCGGCCGACGATCGCCTTGTTCGGCTGCACCGCGTAGCCCGTCAGGCGCGAGACCATGCGGCTCGTGCGCGCGATCTCCTGCGTGACGGCGCCGGTGGTGAGGCCGATCGCGGCCTGGCGGGTCGCCAGCAGCATCACGATCTCCTCGAGCGAGGCGTTGCCGGCCCGCTCGCCGAGCCCGTTGACCGCGCACTCGACCTGGCGCGCGCCGGCCATCAGCCCCGCGAAGGAGTTGGCGACCGCGAGGCCGAGGTCGTCGTGGCAGTGGACCGACAGCACGACGTCCCGCAGGCCCGGCGCCAGCTCGTAGAGGCGGCCGAGGAAGGCCGCGTACTCGTGCGGCATCGTGTAGCCGACGGTGTCGGGGATGTTGATCGTCGTGGCGCCCTCGTCGATCGCGATCTGGATCACCTCGGCGGTGTACTCGACGTCGGCGCGGGTCGCGTCCATCGGCGAGAACTCGACGTCGTCGACGTAGCCCTTCGCGTGCGCCACGGCGGCGCGAGCCAGCCCCTTCACGTCCTCGCGCGTCGACTGCAACTGGTGCTCGATGTGGATGTCCGAGGTCGAGACGAACGTGTGGATGCGCGGCCGGGCGGCGTCCTTGACGGCGTTCCAGGCCGCGTCGATGTCGGCGACGTGGACGCGCGCGAGGCCGGCGATGACGGGGCCCTCGACCTGACGCGCGATCGCCTGCACCGCCTCGAAGTCGCCGGGCGAGGCGATCGGGAAGCCGGCCTCGATGATGTCGACGCCGAGGCGCGCGAGCTGCTGGGCGATCTCGAGCTTCTCGCTCGGGTTCAGCGAGATGCCGGGCGACTGCTCGCCGTCGCGCAGCGTCGTGTCGAAGATCAGTACGCGGCTGGGGTCCTGCTCTACCGGAGTCATGTCTCGCTCTTCCTTATCGGCTCGGAACTTCGCTTCTTCTCAAATGGGTTTGCGGCTTGCGGCGGCCGCCACGCACTATTCCCCCCGAGGGGGGAGGAGAAGAAGTCGAAGGGCGAGCAGGCGCGACATGAACGACCGAAGCGTACCAGTCGCCCGTGTTGCGCGGCGAGGTCGCGAGGAAGCGCTAGAGCGAGACGGTGCGGCCGGCGACGAAGCCGTCGCCGGCGACGATCTCGTCGATCACGCCGGCGGGCACCGCGGCGTCCGTCGTGACCGCCATCGCCGCGAGCTCGCCGTTGGCAGCGGGCGCGTCGTCGTCGCGCGTGCGGCCGACTGCGGCCGAGACGATGTTGACGCCGTGCTTGCCGAAGACCGAGCCGACGCGACCGATCATGCCGGGCACGTCGGAGTAGCGGAAGATCGTCACGTGCTGCTCGAGCTGCACGTCGAAGCGCTGGCCCCAGACCTCGAGCAGGTGCGGGCGGTTGCGGCGACCGATGTTCGTGCCGACGACGCGCACCTCGTCCTCCCCGCCGACGACCGTCACGCGCACGAGGTCGGTGAAGTCACGCGCGGTGCTGCGTTTCGTCTCGACGACCTCGATCCCACGCTGCTCGGCGACGCCGGGCGCGTTGACCTCGTTGACGTCCTCCTCGGTGTGACCGCGCAGGACGCCCATCAGCACGGCCGTCACGAGCGGGCGCGTGTCGCGCTCGCCGATGCGGCCGAGGAACTCGAGCTCGAGACGGTCGACGGAGGAGCCCTCCGAGAGCGAGACCGCGAGGCGGCCGAGCTGCTGGCAGAGCGGCACGAACGGGCCCAGCACCTCGAGGTCCTCGGCGGCGATCGCCGGTATGTTCACGGCCGTCGTGACGGTTCCGCCGGTCAGGGCGGCGATCACCTGCTCGGCCGTCTGGAGGCCGGCGCGGTCCTGCGCCTCACGCGTCGAGGCGCCGAGGTGCGGCGTGACGACGACGTTGTCGTAGCCGTCGAAGAGCGGGTAGTCGGTGATCGGCTCCGACGGGAAGACGTCGAGCGCGGCACCGGCGACCTTGCCGGAGTCGAGCGCGTCCTTCAACGCCGCATCGTCGATCAGCTCGCCACGCGCGCAGTTGACGACGCGCACCCCGTCCTTCATCTGCGCGAACGCCTCGGCGTTCAGCCAGCCGCGCGTCTGCGGCGTGACCGGGAGGTGGATCGTGACGAAGTCGGCGACCGCGTAGACGTCGGCGGAGGTCTCCGCCTTCTCGACGCCGAGATCGCGATAGCGCTCCGCCCCGACGAACGGGTCGAATGCGACGACCCGCATCCCGAAGCCCTTCGCGCGTTCGGCGACGAGCTGCCCGATGCGGCCGAAGCCGACGATGCCGAGCGTCTTCTCGTAGACCTCGACGCCGCCGAACCGCGAGCGCTCCCACTTGTGCGCCTTCAGCGAGGCGTCCGCCTGCGGGACGTTGCGGGCGAGCGCCATCAGCAGCGCCATCGTGTGCTCGGCCGCCGTGACGACGTTCGACTGCGGGGCGTTCGCGACGATGATGCCGCGCTTCGTCGCGGCCGCGACGTCGACGTTGTTGACGCCGACGCCCGCGCGGCCGATCACGCGCAGGCTCGTGCCGAGCGCGATCAGCTCCTCCGTCAGCGTCGTGGCCGAGCGGATCAGGATCGCGTGGTAGTCGCCGAGGCGGGCGCGGAAGTCCTCCTCGGACCAGTCGACGCCGAGGTCGACGTCGAACTGCTCGCGCAGCAGATCCACGCCGGTGTCGGCGATCTTCTCCTTGACGAGGACTCTGAGGCGGTCGCTCATGCGCTGGGTGTCGGTTCGATCGTGGTCATCGGCGGCGGGCGAAGCGTAGCGGAGCGCCTGCTGATGCGCGGCCGAGGCGAGTGCGCGATGCTGTCACGGAATCTTCCGTTCGGAGGTCCGATGCGCAGCACCAGCCATGGCGAGCACCTGACGCAGATCACGCGCTTCGGCGCGGTCAACGCCTTCTTCGTCCGCGAGCCCGACGGACTGACGCTCGTCGACACGTCGGTGCCCCGATCCGCCGCGCAGATCGTCGCCGCGGCGGACGCGATCGGAGCGCCGATCGTGCGCATCGTACTGACGCACGCGCACCCGGACCATGCCGGCAGCGTCGATGCGCTCGTCGCCACGCTGCCCGCGGTCGAGCTGCTCGTCGGCGCGCGCGAGGCGCGCCTGCTCGCCGGCGATCGGACGCCCGACCAGGGCGAGCCGCCGCCGCGCGGCCGCTACCAACGCACGCGCACGCGGCCGACGCGCACGCTCGTCGCGGGCGACCGCGTCGGCTCGCTGAGCGTGCACGGCGCGCCCGGGCACACGCCGGGTCAGATCGCGCTGCTCGACGAGCGCGACCGCACGCTGCTCGCGGGCGACGCGTACACGACGCTGTTCGGCGTCGGGACGGCCGCGAAGCCGACCTGGCGCCTGCCGTTCGTCGCGCTCGCGAGCTGGCACCGCCCGACCGCGCTCGTCAGCGCGCGCTCCCTGCGCGCGCTCGACCCCGCGCGACTGGCCGTCGGCCACGGCCCGGTCATCGAAGCGCCGGGGCCGCAGATGGAACGGGCGCTCAAGAGTGCCGGGGCTTAGGTGGCGCCGCCGGTGCGCTCAGGCGGGATCGATCGGCGCGGCCGGCAAGGGCGCAGGGAGCGTAGTGGGCGCCAGCCGATGAGCGACCGCGGACGTCGCCAGGCGGGCCGAGGCGCCCGCCTGACCGCATCGGTCACTCGTGGAAGGCCGTATCGATCCAGTCCATCTGCGAGCGCAGCTCCTTGCCGACGACCTCGACCTGGTGGCCGGCCTGCTCCTCGCGCATGCGCTGGAAGCTCTCCTGGCCGGCGCGATTCTCCGCGATCCACTCGCGGGCGAACGCGCCCGACTGGATCTCGCCGAGGATGTCGCTCATCGCCTGGCGCGTCTCGGCGCCGATGACGCGTCTGCCGCGCGTCAGGTCGCCGTACTCGGCGGTGTTCGAGATCGAGTAGCGCATGCCGGCGATCCCCTTCTCGTACATCAGGTCGACGATCAGCTTCAGCTCGTGCAGGACCTCGAAGTACGCGAGGCGGGGGTCGTAGCCGGCGCCGACGAGCGTGTCGTAGCCGGCCCGCACGAGCTCGGTCGTGCCGCCGCAGAGGACGGCCTGCTCGCCGAAGAGGTCGGTCTCGGTCTCGTCTCTGAAGGTCGTCTCGATCACGCCGCCGCGCGTGTTGCCGATGCCCTTGGCGTAGGCGAGCGCGAGGTCTCTGGCGTGGCCGGTCGCGTCCTGCTGGACCGCGATCAGGCCCGGGACGCCGGAGCCCTCGAGGTACTGGCGGCGCACGAGGTGGCCCGGGCCCTTCGGCGCGACGAGGGCGACGTCGACGTCGGCCGGCGGCTCGATCTCGCCGTAGTGGATCGAGAAGCCGTGGCCGAACAGCAGCATGTTGCCGGGGGCGACGCCGTCGCGGATCTGCTCGTAGACGTCGTGGTGGAGCTCGTCGGGGACGAGCACCATGATGACGTCGCCGCGGCTGGCGGCCTCGACCGGCTCGAGCACCTCGAGGCCGTGCTCCTTCGCCTTCGCGACGCTGTCCGAGGAGGGTCGAAGGCCTACGACGACCTGGACGCCGGAGTCCTTCAGGTTCAGTGCGTGGGCGTGGCCCTGGGAGCCGTAGCCGATGATCGCGACGGTCTTGCCGTCGAGCTGCGTGAGGTCCGCATCGTCGTCGTAGAACATGCGAGAAACCTAGCGGAGTCGCCGCGCTGCCAGCGGCGCCGCCGCGTCCCGGCCTGGCTCAAGCGGTGGCGGTGGCGATCAGCGCGACCGCGGGCAGCCGCAGCTCGCCGTCGACCGCGTACGGCGCGAGGCCGGCGGCGACGCGCTCGCGCAGGTCGGCCTCCTGGCGCGCGTCGAGCGTCGCGACGACGTCCGCGAACCCTCGCGACAGCTCGCGCGTCGCGTCCCAGTAGGCGCCGGCGTCCGCGTACGGGAACGTCAGCTCGAGCGCGTGCGTCTCGGGGTCGAAGAAGCCGGCATCCTGCAGCAGCTCTCGCAGTCCGGCCTCGTCGGCGAGGTCGAACATGCCGGGGCCGCTGCCTTCGAGCGTGTCGACGAGCCCGGCGTCGTAGAGCGCGACGCGCGGGATCGTCGCCCACGGGTTGCGCGCGGCAGCGGCCCAGGTCGCGAGCGCGACGTGGCCGCCCGGGCGCAGCACGCGGCGCGTCTCGCGCAGCGACGCTTCGCGGTCGAGCGCGAACATGTAGCCCCAGCGGCAGAGGACGGCGTCGACCTCGGCCGTCCCGACGTCGATCCACTCGAGGTCGGCGAGCTTGAACTCGACGTTGCGCAGGCCCAGCTCCGCGGCGCGCTCCTTCGCCTGCGCCTGCATCGCCTCGGCGCCGTCGGTCGAGATCAGCGTGCCGCCGGGCGCGATCAGCTCGGCGGCGAGGAAGCCGGTCTCGCCGATCCCGGCGGCGAGCTCGAGCACGCGCTGGCCGGGTTGCGGCTCGATCGCCTCGACGAGCGCGCGCGAGACGCCCATCGTCGCGGCCTGGAGGCGGCGATTGCCCGCCCGCCAGCCCTCGGCCGAGCGTTCCCAGCGGTCGCGCAGCTCGGCGCGGATCTCGTCCGGATCCCGCTCCTCGGGCTCGCCGGTCATCAGGCGCCGCTCCCGTTGCCGTTGCCGCTCAGCGCGCGGCGCAGCAGCTTGCCGGACGGCGTGCGCGGGAGCTCGCGCGCGAACGCCACCTCCTTCGGCACCTTGAAGCGGGCGAGGTGGGCGGCCGCGTGCTCGCGCAGCTCCTCGCCCTCGGCGTGGCTGCCGTCGTGCAGCACGACGGTCGCCACGACGGCCTCGCCCCACTGCTCGTCGGGGCGGCCGTAGACGCCGGCGTCGGCGACGGCCGGGTGCGCGAGCAGGACGGCCTCGACCTCCGCCGGCGCGACGTTCTCGCCGCCGCTGACGATCGTGTCCGCCTTGCGTCCCGTCACCACGAGCCGGCCGCGGTCGTCGAGCCGGCCGAGGTCACCGGTGTGGAGCCAGCCGTCGACGGTCGCCGCGCCGGGCGCGACGGTCTCGCCGGCGACGAGGATCTCGCCGTCGGACGCGACCGCGACGCGCTGCCCCAGCAGCGCCAGGCCGGCCGTCTCCGGCTCGCCGGCGACCGAGGTCGTGACCTGCGAGCAGGCCTCCGTCATCCCGTAGGTCTGCGCGACCGGGATGCCGGCCTCGGCGGCGCGCGCCGCGAGCGCGGGCGCCAGCGGGCCGCCGCCGATCAGGGCGCAGCGCAGCGCGCCGCGGCCGTGCGCGCCGGCCTCGAGCACGCGCTGGAGCGTCGTGCCGACGAGCGAGACGAGCGTGATCTGCTCGTCGTTGATCGCTCGGGCGGCGGCGGCCGGCTCGAAGCGCTCGTGCAGCACCACGGAGGTGCCGTAGATCGCGCTGCGCAGCAGGATCGAGAGGCCGCCCACGTGGCTCAGCGGCAGCGTGCAGAGCCAGCGGTCGGCCGGGTCGAGGCCGAGCGCGATCGCGGAGCCGAGCGCGTTCCAGGCCCAGTTGCCGACCGTCAGCTCGACCTGCTTCGGCGCCGCCGTCGTGCCGGAGGTGTGCATCACGGTCGCGACCGCGTCGGGGTCGAGCCGCTCGCGCACCTGCGCGTCCGGCGCGTCGCCGCGCACGAGCGGACGGTCGACGACGAGCGCGGCGCCGGCGGCGCGGCTATCGCGCTCGGCCGGGGCGAGGCGCAGGTCGATCGGCACGATCGCGGCGCCGAGCAGCAGGCAGGCGTGCAGCGTCGCGACGAACGGGACGCCCGGCGGCAGCGCGACCGCGACGCGGTCGCCCGCGCCGATGCCGGCGCCGGCCAGCGCTGCGGCGGCGTCGAGCGCCGCGCGCAGCAGCTGCGCGTAGGTGATCGATCCGTCGCCGGTCACGAGCGCCGGATGGTCGGGGCGCTGGGCGGCGGCGCGCGGGAGCCATGCGTCGGGTTGCACCATCGAAGGACTGGGAGTCTGTCAGACAAGCCGCCGAGTTCTCTGGCAGGCTCCTGTCTCCGGCAGAGATGACCCCACGCGATGGAGACGTACGACGTGCCCGTGAACTGGACCCCCGCAGGCGACTACACCGACATCAGGTACGAGACCTCCGGTGACGGCATCGCCAAGATCACGATCGACCGGCCCGAGGTGCGCAACGCGTTCCGGCCGGAGACGGTCGTAGAGCTCTCCGACGCGTTCGAGCGCGCGCGCGAGGACACGACCGTCGGCGTGATCGTCCTGACCGGCGCGGGAACGCTGGCGTTCTGCTCCGGCGGCGACCAGAACGTGCGCGGCGAGACCGGGTACAGAACGGGCGGGGCCGGCGTGGGCCGCTTCCACGTGACCGACCTGCACGTGCAGATGCGCCGGCTGCCGAAGCCGATCGTCGCGATGGTCGCCGGCTACGCAGTCGGCGGCGGCCACGTGCTCCACATCGTCTGCGATCTGACGATCGCGGCCGACAACGCGCGCTTCGGGCAGACCGGCCCGCGCGTCGGCTCGTTCGACGGCGGCTACGGCGCGGCGCTGCTGGCGAACCAGGTCGGGCTCAAGAAGGCGAAGGAGATCTGGTTCCTGTGCCGCCAGTACGACGCGCAGCAGGCGCTCGAGATGGGCCTCGTCAACACCGTCGTGCCGCTCGAGCGGCTGGAGGAGGAGACGGTCGCCTGGTGCCGCGAGATGCTCGCCCTCTCCCCCTTCGCGCTGCGGCTGATGAAGGCGAGCTTCAACGCCTCCGAGGACGGCCTCGCGGGGATCCAGCAGCTGGCGCACGACACGAACCTGCTGCTCTACGCCGGCGAGGAGGCGCGCGAGGGCCGCACCGCGTTCCTCGAGAAGCGCGCGCCCGACTTCTCGCGGTTCCCCAAGCGCCCGTGAACGCAGCCGCTCCACCCAGCGCGGCGCGGATCTGGCTGATGGCCGCGCGCCCCAGAACGCTGCCGGTCGGCCTCGCGCCGGTGCTCGTCGGCACCGCGCTGGCGGGCCAGCAGGGCACGTTCCATGCGCTGCGCTTCGTCGCGGCGGTGCTCGGCGCGCTCTTCATCCAGGTCGGGGCGAACCTCACGAACGACTACTCCGACGCGCGCCGCGGCGCCGACACCGAGGACCGCCTCGGGCCGGTGCGCGTGACGGCGGGCGGCCTCGTGCCGCCGCGGCAGGTGCTGATCGCCACCTACGTCACGTTCGGGCTCGCGATCCTCTGCGGCGTCTACCTGATCTCCGTCGCCGGCTGGGAGCTGCTGCTCGTCGGCGCTGCCTCGATCGTCGCCGGCGTGCTCTACACCGGCGGCCCGCGGCCCTACGGCTACGAGGGCCTCGGCGAGCTGTTCGTCTTCCTCTTCTTCGGCATCGTCGCGGTCGTCGGCTCCTACTTCGTGCAGACCCGCTCGCTGGCGTGGGAGGCGTTCGCGCTTGCCGTCCCGGTCGGCCTGATCGCCTCTGCCGTGCTCGTCGTCAACAACGTGCGCGACCTCGAGACCGATCGCCGGGCCGGCAAGCGCACCCTCGCGGTGCGGCTCGGCCGTGAGCGCACGCGGAGGATGTTCGCCGTGCTCGTCTACGGCGCCTACGTGCTGACGCCGGTCACCTGGCTGTTCGGGACGCTGAAGCCGTGGGTGCTGCTGCCGCTCCTGACGCTGCCGATCGCGGCGGCGGTCGTGCGCATCGTGCGCACCAACGTCGACGGACCGTCGCTGAACGAGGCGCTCGCGAGAACCGGGATGCTCGAGCTGATCTTCTGCGTCCTGCTGTCGGCCGGCGTGCTGCTGAGCTGATTCGGATTCCCGTCCCCGGCCCCCGACCACCGTGCGCCTGGCGATCGCTCCGCGGCGCCTGCGGCTGAGAACGCCGATCGCGACCGCTCACGGGACGGTCGACGAGCGCGAGCTGCTCGACGTGCTGGTGATCGGGGCCGACGGCGTCACCGGCGCCGGCGAGGCGGCGCCGCTGCCGTCCTACGACGGCGTCTCGCTCGACGACGTGCGCGCCGCGCTGGAGGACTGCCGACCGATCCTGGCCGACGCCGACGGGCTGCCGCGCGAGCGCGTCGCCGCGGCCTGTCGCGAGGCGGCGGTGCTGCCGCAGGCGTTCGCCGCGATCGACCTCGCCCTCTGGGACCTCGAGGGGCGGCGCGCCGGCGAGCCGGTCTGGCGGCTGCTGGGCGCGCCCGCGCCGGCCGCCGTCGAGGTCAACGCGCTGCTCGGCGCCGAGGACCGTGCCGCCGCCGGGGTCCAGGCGGCCGCGGCCCGCGCGGCGGGCTACCGCTGCGTGAAGCTCAAGGCCGGGCTCGGCGACGACGCCGGCCGGCTCGCGGCGGTGCGCGCGCTGGCCGGACCGGAGATGGCGATCCGCCTCGATGCGAACGGGGCCTGGAACGTCGAGCAGGCGCTCGACGCGCTCGTGCGACTCGCGCCCGCGGGGATCGAGCTCGTCGAGGAGCCCGTCCACGGCGTCGCCGCGCTGCGCGCCGTGCAGGAGGCGACGGAGCTGACGATCGCGATGGACGAGACGAGCGCCGGCCCTGGCGCGCTCGACTCCGGCGCCTGCCGTGCGGTCTGCCTCAAGCTGACGCGCTGCGGCGGCATCAGCGGGCTGCTCGACGCGGCCGCGCGAGCGCGGGCGGCGGGCACCGAGGTCTACCTCGCGTCGACCTTCGACGGCCCGCTCGGGATCGCGGCGGCGCTCCACGCGGCCGCCGTGCTCGGTCCGCTGCGCCCGTGCGGGCTGGCGACGCTCGACGCCTTCGCCGAGCTCGACGTCGACCCGGCGCTGGCGGTGCGGGACGGCGTGATGCAGGCGCCCTCGGGCCCCGGACTCGGCGTGCGGGCGTAGCCGGCCGTGGCGACTTCTCAGCTGTTACCTACATATCCGTCGTACCATCTCGCGGGAATGCGAGCAGACGGGTCGACGCGTCTTCGGGGGCTGTTGAGGGATCCTTGGGTCCTCGGCGCCGCCGTCGTCGTGCTCACGATCGCGCTGCTCTACGGCTTTCTCGCGCACCCGATCTTCAATCCCGACGACTACGTCAGGTGGGCGGACCACTTCGGCCGCTGGTGGGAGACGGCCGATCAGCAGCCGGTGATGCGGACGCCGGGCTACCCGCTGTTCCTGTCGCTCTGCTTCGATCTCGGACTCGGGAACGCGCCCGTGATCGTGCTGCAGTCGCTGGCGCTCGCGGCGACCTGCGTCGTGACCGCCGGGCTCACGGCGAGCGTCGCCGGCCTGCGCGCCGGTCGCCTCGCCGCCTGGGTCTTCGCGGCCTACCTGCCGCTGCTGACCTACGCCGGCACGGCGATGACCGAGGTCCTGGCGACGAGCCTGATCCTGCTTGCCGTCGTCGCGACCATGCGCGTGCGCGCGCAGCCGGCGCGAGCGCTACGGTGGGGAGCCGTCGCATCGCTCGCGGGCGCGCTCGCGACGATCATCCACCCGAACGTCGCGATGTACTTCGGGGTGCTCGCGATCGCGCTGGTGTGGCTCAGCGGGAGCGTCCGGCGGGCGATCAGGATGGCGGGCGTGATCGTCGCCTGCACCGCGCTGATCTTCGGTCCCTGGGTGGTCCGCAACCTCGCCGCGACCGGCAAGCCGATGCCGTTCGGCGACAACAGCACGTACCCGCTCGCGCTCGGCGTGCACCTGCCGTGGGACAAGACCTCCGGCCGCTACGGCTCGCACGACCGCTCCGACAACTTCTTCGGAGGGCTGCGGCCGGACGGCTTCACGACCGCGAAGGCGCGCACGACGAAACCGCTGCACGTCCTGCGCGAGGACCTCTTCCACCACACCGGCGAGTTCGTCGAGTCGCGCGTGCTGATGACCTACAACATGTGGTCCTATCCGGCGACGCCGCGGATCCAGAGCGGCACCGCGGAGGTGGTCGGATACGGCTTCGTCCGCAGCGTCCACCTCTTGATGATCGTCGGCGGCTGGATCGGACTCGTGCTGCTGCGGCGGACGCTCTTCGGGCGGCTCGGGCTGGCGCTCAGCGGCGTCACGCTGGTCGTCCATCTCGTCTACTGGGCTAACCCGCGCTACATCATCCCGATAGCGCCGTACCTCCTGGCGGGGACCGGCGTGACGCTCTCGGCCGCGTGGGACGTGGCACGGGGGCGTGCGGCGACCTGGCAGCGCGACGCGCGGGCGGGCGCGCTGGCGCGCGGTTCCGGGGCCGTCGGCAAGCCGGCGACGACCGCGACCGCCGAGCACGCAACCGGCAAGCCGGCTCCCGTCGAAGGCTAAGCCGCTTCGCCCTGCGACAGCAGCGCGGCGAGCGCGGCCGGCTGCTCTAGGCCGACGGCATGGCCCGCGCCGGGGACGACGTGGACCGTCGCCGCCGGGATCGCGGCGGCGATCCGCGCGTTGAGCTCGCGGAATCTCGCGTCGTGCTCGCCGGCGACGAGCGCGACCGGCATCGTCAGCTCCGGCAGCCGTTGCCAGAGCGGCGTCATCGTGCCGGTGCCGACGCCCCGCAGCGAGGCGGCGAGCCCGGCCGGCGTGTTGCGCAGGCGCTCGGCGTGCGCGAGCGCCGCGACCTCCGGCGGCTGGGAGGCGAACAGCGGCTGCGCCGCCCAGCGGCGCGCGAACGGCGCGAGCCCGTCGCGCTCGATCTCGTCCGCGAGCGCGTCGTCGGCCGCCCGCCGCGCGGCCCGCTCTGGGGCGTCGGCGATCCCGGGGCTGGCGCCGATCAGCACGAGTCGGGCGATCCGCCCGCGTGCCGCCGGCGAGAGCGCGAGCGCGAGCGCGATGCGGCCGCCCATCGAGTAGCCGGCCAGCACGAACGGCTCGCCGTCCGGCGCGAGCGCGAGCACGTCGGCGCCGATCGCGGCGAACGAGACGGGCCGCCGCGCGGCCGCCGCGCCGTGCCCGCGCAGGTCGGGCGCGCGCACGGAGCGATAGCGTTGCGCCAGCGTCGCGACGATCGGCTCCCAGCTGCGCCCGGTCTGCGTGAACCCGTGCAGCAGCACGATCGTCTCCGGCGTCATCCCGTCATCTTCTCCCACCATGTCCGCCACCGACACCTATCTCCTGCTGCGCGCCTTCTGCGACGAGCTCGCGCGCTGCGGCGTGACCGACGCCTGCACCTCCCCAGGCTCGCGCTCGACGCCGCTCGTGCTGTCGCTCGCGCGCACCCCGGCGCTGCGCAGCTGGTCCCACCTCGACGAGCGCGCCGCCGGCTTCTTCGCGCTCGGGCTGGCGAAGCAGAGCTCCTCGCCGGTCGCGATCGCCTGCACGTCGGGGACGGCAGCGGCCGAGCTGCTGCCCGCCGTGATCGAGGCGCGGGAGGCGCGCGTGCCGCTGATCGTGCTGACGGCCGACCGCCCGCCCGAGCTGCGCGACGTCGGCGCCGGCCAGACGATCGACCAGCTGAAGCTCTACGGCGACGCGGTCAAGTGGTTCGTCGAGGTCGGCGCGCACGACGCGACCCCGGCACGGCTGCGCTGGATCCGCGCGCTCGCGTGCCGTGCCGCCTGGACCGCGCTCGACGGCCGACCCGGCCCCGTGCACCTGAACTTCCCGCTGCGCGAGCCGCTCGTGCTCGACGCACCGCTGCCGCCGCAGGAGCCGGGCGGCGGCGGGCGGCCCGACGGCCGGCCGTGGGTCGCGCACCCGCTGCTGCCGACCGCGTTCGGCGCCGACGGCGCGGCGCCGGACCTGCCCGCGCCGGCGCCACGGACGGTGATCGTCGCCGGGCGCGACGAGCGTGACCGCGCGCTGCCGGAGCGGCTCGCCGCCTTCGCCGCCGCGACCGGCTACCCGCTGCTGGCGGACCCGCTCTCGGGCGCGCGCCGCGGGCCGACCGCGATCGCGCACTACGACGCGCTGCTGCGCGATCCCGCGCTCGCGGCCGAGCTGCGGCCCGAGCTGGTCCTGCGGTTCGGCGACCTGCCGACCTCGAAGCCGCTGCGCCAGTGGCTCGCCGGCCTCGACGGCGCCGCGCAGGTGGCGGTCGACGCCGAGGGCGCGTGGCACGACCCCGACGGCGTCGTCGGAGCGCGGATCGCGGCCAGCCCCGCCGCGACGCTCGCCGCGCTGGCGCCCGCGCACGCCGGCGCCGGCGATCCCGACTGGCTCGCGCGCTGGCGCGCCGCCGACGAGGTCGCCGCCGCGGCGATCGCCGCGACGCTCGGCGAGGAGCTGTCGGAGCCGCGGATCGCGGCCGAGCTGCTCGCGTCGTTGCCGCCCGAGGCGACGCTGTTCGTCGCCGCCTCGATGCCGATCCGCGACGTCGAGACGTTCGCCGCCGTGCGCACCGATCCGCCCGCTCCGCGGGTCCTCTCCAACCGCGGCGCGAACGGGATCGACGGCACCGTCGCGGCCGCGCTCGGCGCCGCGGCAGCGGAGACGGACCCGCCCGCCCCGGTCGTGCTGCACATCGGCGACGTCGCGCTCGCCTACGACCTGGGAGCGCTGCTGGCGGCGCGGCGCCTCGCGCTCGACCTCACGATCGTGCTCGTCAACAACGACGGCGGCGGGATCTTCCACTTCCTCCCCGTCGCGACCCAGACCGACCACTTCGAGGAGCACGTCGCGACGCCGCACGGGCTCGACTTCGCCCAGGCGGCGCGGCTCTACGGCGCCCGCCACGTGCTCGTCGCCGATCCCGCCGGGCTGCGCGACGCGGTCGCGCGCTCGATCGCCGAGGGCGGCGTGACGATCGTCGAGGCGCGCACCGAGCGCGACGCCAACGTCGTGCTGCACCGGCGCGTCTGGAGCGCTGTGTCCGACGCGCTGTCGGCGCATCGCGCCCAGCGCGCGTAGGGCGCCCAAGGCCGTGGCCGCCTCGTGTCCCGATTCGCAAGTTCGGGCGCAGTTTGCGGGATGCACGGGTGTGCCTGGCGTTCGCCGGCGGCCTGCCTCGTACTCGACGTACTCGGCTAGCCGCCGGCGGGCGCCAGCTGCATGCGGGCGCCCGGAAGCCGTCACCGAACTTCGGAATCGGGACGCTAGGGCGCGGCCCCGTCCGCGACCCAGCGGGCGAAGAGCGCGATGCGGTCCGGCCGCCAGGCGCCGTCGCACGGCATCGTCCCGGCCTCGAGGCGGGCGAGGATCGCGTCCGCATGCGTGCGGACGTCGGCGTGGTCCCAGAGGTCGAAGGCGAAGCGCATCGAGCGGCGGTCACCGGCGCGGAACAGCCCTCTGACGTGGCGCTCGAAGCTGAGCGGCTCGCCGGCGGCGGGCGCGCTCGGCACGGGTGCATCCGCCGCATCCCGGTCGTCCCCGGCGGTCGCGGGCGCGGCGCCGGCGC
>JAOPZA010000140.1 GCA_025964325.1 Conexibacter sp. | reverse complement strand
CGCAGCCGCCCGCGGACTCGCGCGGGTTCCGCCGCTGCGCTCGCTCGCCCGCGGCGTCGCCGCGGTCGCGTCGCCGCGTGCGATCCTCGCCGCCTCCCTGCGCCGGCCGGGTCGCGTGCTCGTCGCCGCGTTCGTGCTCGCCGCCGTCGGCTGGGGGCTGGAGACGCAGACGCGCGTCGTCTCCGACGTGACGAAGCTCGTGCCCGCCGACCTGCCGGCGCTGCGCGACCTCACCACGCTGCAGGACGCGACGCGCTCCTCCGGCGAGATCGACGTGACGCTGTCCGGCGCCGACCTGACCGACCCGCGGGTGATCCGCTGGATGACGAGCTATCAGCAGCGCGTGCTGAGACGCTTCGGCTACGACGCCTCCAGAGACTGCCGCACCGCGACCCTCTGCCCGGCCTTCTCGCTGCCCGATCTGCTGGGATCGAGGCCACCGACGAGCCGGAAGGCGGTCGCGACCCTGCTCGACTCGGTGCCCGCCTACTTCTCCTCCGCCGTCATCACGCGCGAGCGCCGCGACGCGACCCTCGCGTTCGGCATCCGCCTGATGCCGCTCGACCAGCAGCAGCGCGTGATCGACGCGATGCGATCGGAGCTCGACCCGCCGCGCGGCGTGCGGGCGCGGCTCGCCGGCCTGCCCGTGATCGCCGCGCAGGCGAACGCGCAGCTGTCCTCGGCCGGGCGGCGGCTGCTGACGCTGCTCGCCGGCCTGGCCGCCGTCGCGCTCGTGCTGCTCGCGATCTACCGCCGGCCGCGGCGGGCGCTCGTGCCGCTCGTGCCGATCGCGCTCGCGACCGGCTGGTCGGCGCTCGTCCTGTTCGCGACGCGCGTGCCGCTCAACCCGCTGTCGGCGATGCTCGGCGCGCTCGTGATCGCGATCTCGACCGAGTTCAGCGTCCTGCTGTCGGAGCGCTTTCAGCAGGAGCGCTCCGCCGGCCACGAGTGCTCGGCGGCGCTGGCGCGCGCGTACCGCTCGACCGGCCGCGCCGTGCTCGCCTCCGGCGTCACCGCGATCGCCGGCTTCGGCGTCCTCGCCTTCTCCGACATCCGGATGCTGAGCGACTTCGGCATCGTCACCGTCATCGACCTGACCGTCTCGCTGATCGGCGTGCTGGCGGTGCTGCCCTCGGTGCTCGTGCTCGCCGACCGGGGCGCGTTCGCTCGCGGATCGCTGATCGCGCGCCGGCGACGGCGACGGCAGCGCGGGCGGCGGCGTCCGGCTTCGGTCGCGTGAGCAGACCGGAGCGGCATCCGCCTGCGACGGGAACGCAGATGTGGCGCAACAGCGGCTGGCTCGTCGCGCTGGTCGCGTTCCTCGTGCTCGTCTACATCACGATCAACACGCTGCGCTCGAACGGACCCGGATCGAGCGGGATCGCGGCCGGCCGCCAGCTGCCGCCGTTCGCCGCGCCGCTCGCGCTCAGCGACCTGACGGGTGACGCGAACGTCGCGACGCCCGGCCACGAGGGAGCGGCCGGGCGCCGGCCCGCGTGCGACGTGACCGATCCCCGCGCGCTGAACGTCTGCACGCTCGAGCGGCGCGGGCCGGTGGTGCTCGCCTTCCTCGTCACCGGGAGCACCGGTTGCGACCGGCAGCTCGACGCGATGCAGCGCGTGACCGCGCGCTTCCCGCAGGTCGGCTTCGCCGCCGTCGCGGTCAAGCCGGATCGCGCGAAGCTGCGGACGCTCGTGCGCACGCATGGCTGGAGCTTCCCGGTCGCGCAGGACGCCGACGGCGCGGTCGCCAACCTCTACGGCGTCGCCGTCTGCCCGACGGTCGTCTTCGCCTACCGCGGCGGCCGCGTGCGCGAGACGTCGATCGGCACCGCGACCGTCGACGACGCGACGCTCTCGCGCAAGCTGCGCGCGCTGCTCGCGGGCCCGGCGACGGGGAGCGGGTGAGCGGCACGTGGAGGATCCGGTCGCGCGCGAGGGCTGGATCGCCGACGAGCTGGCGGCCGAGCACGCGCGGCTCGGCGTCGTCTCGCTGAGGATCCCGGCGCCGCCGGGGATCGGTCGGCGCTCCGCCAGCCCGCCGGGGCTGCGCCGGCGGCTGGAAGACGCGGCGACCCGGATCCGCGGAGCGGAGGCCGTGACGCTGCGCCAGCGTCCGATCCCGCACGCCTACCGCGTCTTCTACCGCCACATCGGCCTCGACCCCGACGTCACGCGCGTGCCCGCCGAGGCCGTCGTCGTCGAGCGCCTGCGCCGGGGCGGCTTCCCGACCGCCGGCCTGCTCGACGATGCCCTCACCCTCGCGCTCGTCGAGACCGGGGTGCCGGTGTGGGCGCTCGACGCCGACACGCTCGACGGTCCGCTCGGCCTGCGCCTCGCCGGTGAGGGCGAGCGGCTGGGGAGCGGGGGTGGGGGTGGAGGCGCCGAGGCGGAGCCGGCGGTCCCGCCCGGCCAGATCGTGCTCGCCGACGTCGCTGGCCCGCTCGCCGTCCTCTTCGGCGCGATCGCGCCCGGCCGTCGCCCGACCCGCCGCACGACGACGCTCGAGCTGTTCACGGTCCGCGTCGACGGCGTCCCCTCGATCCATGTCGAGGAGGCGCTGTGGACGTGCGCCGAGGCGCTCGGTCAGCGCTAGAATCCGGTCTCCCGGATGGAGGTCCATGGTGCTGGCCGAGCGTCGTCCCGAGTCGCGGAGTGTCGTGGAGCAGCACGGCGTCGGCGTGCGCGTCGGGGTCGACGGACACGTCGGGGTGGACGAGCGCGCGGCGCGCCGCGCGCTCCGCGCGCAGATCGCGAAGCTCGAGCGAGAGCTCGCCGCCGCGGCGGCCGATGCGCGCCCGCGGGACGGAATCGCCTGGACGGTCGGATCGCACGGCGGCCCGCGGGTGCTCGGGCTCGGCGAGCTGGAGCGCACCCGCGACGACCTCGCCGAGCGGCTGCACGAGGCGCGGCAGATCCTCGCCGCCCGCGCCGAGCGCGAGGCCCGCGCGCGCGAGCTGCTCGAGCGGATGCTGCGTGACCCCGGACGTCACCGCTTTCGCCGCATCTCGCGCGCCGACGTCGGCGAGCCGGGCTGCGGCGTCTGGCACGTGCGTCCGCGCCTCGGGCTGCTCGGCGTGCTGATGGACTGGTGGCAGGTCAAGCTCTCGTCCGGCTGCCCGCTAGCGTAGGCGCCCGCATGGGTCGCCGCAGCCGCCAGCGCAGCACCAGTCGCGAGCGCAGCCTCGGGCCGCCGGCACCGCCCGCGGCGTCGACGCCGGCGTCGCCGAGTCGCGCCAGCCGCAGCCGCTCGCGCCGCGAGGCCGCGCCTGCGCCGCCGTGGGGCCGCTTCCCGCTCGTCGAGCTGAGCGTCCTGGCCGCACTCGTGCTCGGCGTCTGGGGCCTCGTGCAGGGCGGTCGCGCCGGACTCGTGCTGCTGGCCGCCGCCGCGCTGCTCGGCTCCGTCGCCGGGCTCGAGGTCTCGATCCGCGAGCACGTCGCCGGCTATCGGTCACACACGCTCGTCCTCTCGCTCACGATCGCCGTCGCGGTGATGGCCGCGCTCTACTTCACGCGCGTCGCGCGGCCCGTGCCCGTGCTCGTCGGGATCGCCGCGTTCGCGCTCGCATGCCTCGCGCTGCGCGCGCTCTACCAGCGCCGGGCCAGCGGGCTGCGCCTGCGCTGAGGCCGACTATGCTTCGGCGCCGTGACGATCCCCGCGCAAGATCAGCCGTCCGAGTCGTCGCAGTCGCGGCGGATGCGGCTCACCGGCCTGCATCACGTCACGGCGATCTGCCGCGACCTCGACCGCACGACCGCCTTCTATCGCGACGTGCTCGGGCTCGCGCTCGTCGAGGAGTCCGTCAACGACGACGACCCCTCGACGCGGCACTTCTGGTTCGGCGACGCGGACGGCACGCCGGGCACCCTGATCACGTTCCTCGAGTACCCCGACATGCCGGAGGGCGTCGTCGGCGCCGGCTCGGTCCACCACGTCGCCTTCGCGGTCGACTCGGCCGACGAGCAGCTCGCCTGGCGCGACTACCTGCGCGACCGCGGCGTCGACTGCACCGACGTCTTCGACCGCGGCGCGTTCCGCTCGATCTACGTCCGCGACCCGGACGGCCACATCGTCGAGATCGCGACGCGCGAGCCCGGCCTGCCGCCCGCCGCTGCCTGAGTTCCCCGCTCCAGCGTCCCCTGAGCTCGCGGCGCGCACGAGTGCCCGTCCCCGGACACTCGTGCGCGCCGCCCCTGCGTTCTCAGGCGCTCAAGACCATCAATCGCTGCTCGGAACGACAGCCCTCGTCGTCCTTCGCGCCGGACGCGTCGAGTCGCGCGGCGAGCGCCGTGCGCTGGCGCTCCGTCAGCGATCCGACCGTCTTCGCCTCGGTGATCTGGAACATCGCGAGGAACTTCCGGCAGCGGGTGCTTCCCCACCTCCGCTGGCTCATCAGCACGTCGCCGATCGCCATGCTGCTTGCCTCCCATGGGGATGAGAGGATCACCTCGGCTGCGTTGAGCTCGCCTTCCGCGATCCGGCGCTTGAGGTCTGCGCGCGCCAGGCGCACCCGGTTGGCCCGCTGCAGCGCCCGCAGGTGCTGGGGTCCTGGGGTGATCGTCGGCAACCCGTCCATCTGCACTCTTTCTCCCTGCGTCCGAAACGAGATGTGCGTCCCGGCGGAGCTGGGGAGCTCCGACCGGCTGCGGCGTCGTCAGAGCGGGCCCCGATCACGTCCCTGGCTTTGGCCCGCCCCTGTGTCGGAGCGCGCCGTCGTGGTGGTGCGAGTCCCGCCCGAATGACGCACAGAAGCTATGTCAGCGACCGCCCGCCGGTCAATGGCGAACCGTCCGCTTCATGCGCTATGAGCGGCCTTTTCTTTCCGGCGACTCTCAATTACGGTGGATCGACGCTCAGGGTTCGCGCGTACCTGCACGCGCCGCGCGCGCGGGTTACGGACGCGGCGCGGGAAGCGGACCGTGCTCGGCCTCGAACTCCCGCTTGACCCGCTCGAAGGCGTCGAGCGCGCTGTCGAGCGTCGCGCGGTCGTGCGTCGCCATCACGCTGGTGCGCAGGAGCGCGCCGCCCGGCGGCACCGCCGGGTGCAGCCCCACGTTCACGTAGACGCCGGCCTCGTAGAGCGCCCGCCACAGCAGGGCGGCCTTCCAGTCGTCGGCCACCAGCACCGGCACGACCGGCGTCGCGACGGTCGTGCCGTCCGGCAGCGTCGTCGGGTCGACGACGTGGAAGCCGAGCGCGCGCAGGCCGTCGTTCAGGTAGTAGGCGTTCTCGAGCACGCTCGCGAACAGCGGCGGTCCGTCCTGCGAGCGGCAGACGCGCACGGCGGCGAGCGCGGCTCCGACCGCCGCCGGCACGGCCGAGGCGGTGAAGAGGAAGGGGCGCGACTGGATCCGCAGGAACTCGACCACGTCGGCCGGTCCCGCGATCACGCCGCCGCAGGAGGCGAGCGACTTCGAGAAGGTCGCCATCCGCAGGTCGACGCGGTCTTCGATCCCGAGCAGCTCGCAGGTGCCGGCGCCGCGCGCCCCGAGCACGCCGAGGCCGTGCGCCTCGTCGACCATCAGGCGGGCGCCGAAGCGCTGGCAGAGATCGGCGATCTCGACCAGCGGAGCGACGTCGCCCTCCATCGAGAAGACGCCGTCGACGACCACGAGGATGCCGCCGCCGTCGCCCGTCGCCTGCTCGAGCCGCTTCTCCAGCAGGTCGAGGCGGTTGTGGCGGAACGCGCGCATCTTCGCGCGCGAGAGCAGCACGCCGTCGAGGATCGACGCGTGGTCGCCGGAGTCGACGATCACGGTGTCGCCCGGTCCGAGGATCGTGCCGATCGCGCCGAGGTTCGCCTGGTGACCGGTCGTGTAGACGATCGCGTCCTCGGTTCCGAACCACTCCGCCAGCTCGCGCTCGAGCTCGAGGTGGATGTCGAGCGTGCCGTTCAGCAGCCGCGAGCCCGTCAGGCCGGTCCCGTAGCGGTGGAGCGCGTCGAGCGCGCCCTGGATGACGCGCTCGTCGCCGGTCAGCCCGAGGTAGTTGTTCGAGCCCAGCATGATGCGCCGCGCGCCCTCCATCTCGACGACCGGCGCGGTGGCCGACTCGAGCGTGCGGAAGTAGGGCACGGCGTCGAGCTCGCGGGCAGCGGCGAGCTGCGCGACGCGCTCGTGCGTGCGGGCCTTCTCGAAGACGTCGACGGTGGTTGGCATATACAGTGGCCGGCGCATGGCTCTCGACGTCCGGCTGGTCGCTTCCAAGCGCGACCTCACGACCTTCATCAAGCTGCCCTGGCGCCTCTATCGTAACGAGCCGCTCTGGGTTCCGCCTCTGATCGCCGAGCGACGGCGCTTCCTCGACCGCTCCAAGAACCCGTGGTTCGAGCACGGCGAGGCCGCCTACTTCCTCGCCTGGCGCGACGGCCGTGCGGTCGGCCGCATCACGGCGCAGGTCGACAGCCACTTCAACGCGTTCCAGGACAACGCCTGGGGCCTCTTCGGCTTCTTCGAGTGCGAGGACGACCCGGAGGCCGCGAAGGCGCTGCTGGAGACGGCCGAGGCCTGGCTGCGGGCGCGCGGCCGCGACCGCATGGTCGGTCCCGCCGACTTCACGCTGAACGACGAGTGCGGGGTCCTCGTCGAGGGCTGGGACCTGGCGCCGATCATCCTCACGAACTGGACCCATCGCTACTACCCTCGGCTGTTCGAGCAGGCCGGCTTCGCGAAGGCGATGGACACGCTGATGTGGGAGCTCAACATCTCCCGTCGCAGGGAGGTCAACCCCGTCATCTGGAGAATCGCGGCGCGCGTCGAGAGCAAGCACGGCATCACGGTGCGGCAGATGGACAAGCGCGACCTGCCGGCGGAGATCGACCGCTTCCTCGAGGTCTACAACTCCGCGTGGGAGAGAAACTGGGGCTTCTCGCCGCTGACCGACGAGGAGGTCCGCCACTACGCCAAGGACCTCAAGCCGATCCTCGACGAGAACTGGGGCCTGATCGCGGAGAAGGACGGCGAGACGGTCGGCGCCGCGCTCACGATCCCGGACTTCAACCAGGTCTTGAGACACCTGAACGGACGGCTGCTGCCGTTCGGCTGGATCAAGGCGCTCTGGTACAGACGCAAGATCGACCGCGTCCGCGTCTTCGCCCTCGGCGTCAAGCGCGAGTGGCAGCACACCGGCGTCGCCGCCCGCTTCTACGAGATGTACTTCGACGCCGGCGAGCGCACGCCGCAGCACGGCGGCGAGATGGGCTGGATCCTCGAGACCAACCACTCGATGAACCGTGGGATGGAGGGGATGGGCGGCAAGGTCGTCCGCCGCTACCGCCTCTTCGAGAAGGTGCTCGACGAGACGGCCAGCCGGACTGAACGCGACGCTCGGCCGGGGTCGCGAGTTCGCTAGCGTAGGCCGCGTCATGCAGACCGACCGACGGCGCTGTCACCATCCGGCGCCAGCGCGATGACCGAGCCCGCCGCACAGCACGAGCCCGACCGGCTCGAGCCCGAGGAGACCGTCGACGGTCTGCCGGTGCTGGCCGCCGAGGTGCGCGCGCTGGAGCCCGTGCGGCGTCAGCTCCCGGCGGTCCAGGCGGCCGCCGTCGCGGCGACCGGCTTCGTCGCCGGCGCGGCGACGATCGTCGCGATCCGCCGGCACGCGCTGCGCAAGCCGGCGGCGCGACGTCGCAAGGGCCGCAGCGAACGGGACGGGCTCGCGATCCTCAGCACGCGCTCGTTCCTGCTCGACGTGCACCTGCTCGGCAGAGAGTGATCGAGCAGCGTCTCGAGGTGACGCCGCGGTGGCCGTTCCGGCTCTCGCGCGCGAGAGCCGGAATGGACGGCGTCGTGCGGATGCGGGGCGGCGTCGTGCAGCGCCTCCTCCACCATCCGGACGACGGCGACGCGGTCGTCGTGCGGGTCGCCCAGACGGCGCGCGACCGCGTCCTGCTGGGCGCGCAGTCGAGCCGGCCGGAGAGCGCCGCCTGGGGGATCGAGCGGATGCGCTTCGCGCTCGCGCTCGACGACGACCTGCGGCCGTTCCACGAGCGCTTCCGCGACGACCCGCTGATCGGCGCGGCCGTGCGCGCGCAGCCGCAGCTGCGGCTGCGCCGGCGGCCGCAGCCGTTCGAGGCGCTCGCGTGGGCGATCTGCGAGCAGCTGATCGAGTACGTGCGTGCGGCCGCGATCCAGCGGCGGATCGTCTACCGGCTCGGCCGCCGCTGCGATCGCACGGGGCTGCGCGACCTGCCGAGCGCGGCGACGCTCGCCGCCCAGGCGCCGGCGCTGCTCTGCTCCTTCGACCTCGCCGACCGTCGCGCGATCGCGCTCGTTCGAGTCGCCCGCGAGGTCGCCCGCGGTCGCGTCGACCTTTACGACGCCGATCACGAGGCGGGCTGGCGGCGGCTGCGCGCGATTCCCGAGATCGGCTCGTGGACGCTCGAGACGCTCGCGCTGCTGGGTCAGGGCCGCTACGACCAGCTGCCGGCCGGCGACCTCGCCTATCGCAAGCTCGTCGGACGGCTGCTGACGGGCGACCCGCGCGCCCGCGTCGAGGAGGACGAGGTGCGCGGCTACTTCGCCCGCTTCGCGCCCTGGAGCGGGCTCGCGGGCGCCTATGCGCTGCGCGCCGCGGCGCCGGAGCTGCGCTCCGTCGCCGCCGCGGCTGCGTAAGCCTCGCGCAGAGCGCTCGGCTTCCGTTGCGGGTGTTCGCCCAGGGGGCGAAACCCGCGGTTTGCTCGTCCTTCTAGCGCGCTAGCTTCCCTGCCCCGCGAGGAACTCGTTCGTGATCGCGGCCGCGTTCGGCAGCCGGCTGACGAGCCGCTGCTGGAACATCCAGCTGCTGTACGCCTTCCACTCTCCCGCCGCCTGCCAGCCGAACGGCTTCGTCGTGTCCTTCGGGAAGAAGACCGGCAGCGACGCTCTCACGCTCGCAAGCGCGAGGCTTCTGTCGAGGTCGGGGTTCGCCTTCACGAGCGCGTCGGTCGCCGTCTCCGGGCTGGTGCGCGCCTGCGCGTAGCCGCGCCCGAGCGCCTGCACGAAGGCGCGCACCTCGTCGCCGCGGTCGGCCAGGAATCTGCTGCTCGCGACCAGCACCAGCTCGTCGTAGGTCGGGACGCCGACCTGCTCCATTCTGATCACGCGCGGATGCTTCTTGGCCCGCTCGAGCTGGATCCCCTCGACGTTCCAGTAGGCGCCGAGCGTCGCGTCGACCTTGCCCGAGAGCATCGCCGGGACGAGGTTGAAGCCGACGTTCGTCTCCTTGACGCTGCTGACCGGCACGCCGGCCTGCTGCAGGATCGTGTCGAGATAGGCGTGCTGGTAGGGGATCCCGGCGGTGCCGACGCGCTTGCCTCTCAGCTGAGCGGGCTTCGTCACGCCCTTCTTGCCGATCGAGATGATCGAGGTCAGCGGCTGCTGCGCGATCGCGGCGACGGAGACGAGCTTCGCGCCCGCGTCCCGCGCCAGCAGCAGCTCGGGCTCGTAGGAGATCGCGAGATCGACCTTGCCCGCCTGCACGAGCTTCAGCGGCGCGGAGGGGTCCGACGGCGTCTGCAGCTTGACGTCGAGGCCGGCCTTCGCGAACTCGCCGCTCGCGAGCCCTTGGTAGAGGCCGACGTGGTCGGCGTTCGGCAGGTAGTCGAGCATCACCGTGAGCGGTCGCTTCGCGCCGGAGGGGCTGGTCTGGTCCGTCTTCTCGCCGCACGCGCTGAGCGCGAGCACGAGCGCGGCGGCGGCAAGCGCGAGCACGAGGGCTCGGGAGGCCGATTTCATCGGATGCGTTCTCCTCTCGGGTCATGGGCCCACGGCAGCGCGGCGCGCTCGGCCAGCGTCAGCAGGCCGAAGAGCGCGATCGCGAAGGCGGACAGGATCAGCACGGCCGCGTAGGCGCGCGCCGTGAGCAGTTGGGGGATCGCCTGTTGCACGAGGTGGCCGAGCCCGCTCGAGGAGCCGGCCTGCTCGGCGAAGACGGCGCCGATGACGGCGACGGTGACCGCGATCTTCGCGCCCGAGAAGAGGCCTGGCAGCGCGGCCGGCGCCTCGACCTGGCGGAAGCTGCGCAGGCGCGAGGCGCCGAGCGAGCGCATCAGTCTCGTCAGCTCGGGGTCGACGCCGGCGAGCGCGTCGAGCGTCGTGACGACGATCGGGAAGAACGAGACGAGCCCGATGATCACGAGCTTCGGCGCGAGGTCGAAGCCGAGCCAGACGACCAGCAGCGAGGCGACGATCGGGATCGGGACCGTCTGCGAGGCGACCAGCAGCGGGTAGATCGCGCGCCGCAGCGTCGGCGAGAGGTGGATGGCGACCGCGCAGGCGAGCCCGGCCACGGCCGCCACCAGCACGCCGAGCAGCACCTCGCCGGCCGTCACGCGGAAGTTGCTCCACAGCAGCGAGCGATCGTCGAACAGCGCCTGCGCGACCTCGTGCGGCGCCGGCAGCAGCAGGGCGTCGACCGAGCCGAGGTCGGCGTACAGCTCCCACGCGCCGAACAGCACGAGCAGGATGGCAACCGCGGGCAGGGCGCGCCTCATGCGCTCGCTCCGAGCGCTGCCAGCGCCTGCTCGCGCAGGGCGCCGACAGCCGGATCGGTCCGCCGCCGCGGCCGCGCCAGCTCGACCGGCAGCGTCGCGACGACGCGCCCCGGGCGCGGCGAGAGCACGACGACGCGATCGGCCAGCAGCACGGCCTCCTCGACGTCGTGCGTGACGAGCACGACGGTGCGCGGCTCCTCCGCCAGCACGCGCGCGAACCACGCCTGCACCTCCTGGCGCGTGAGCGCGTCGAGCGCGGCGAACGGCTCGTCGAGCGCCAGCACCGGCTTGCCGGCCAGCAGCGTGCGCACGAAGGCGACGCGCTGGCGCATCCCGCCCGAGAGCGCGGCCGGCCGCGTGCGCGCGAACTCGCCCAGGCCGAAGCGCTCGAGCCACGGGCGCGCGCGCTCGCGCGC
>JAOPZA010000139.1 GCA_025964325.1 Conexibacter sp. | reverse complement strand
ACCGAGCGGGTTGAGGATCACGTCGACGGGCGTGCCGTCCTCGAGGAACGGCATGTCCTGCTGGTCGACGATCTTCGAGATCACGCCCTTGTTGCCGTGACGTCCCGCGAGCTTGTCGCCCTCGGAGATCTTGCGCTTCTTCGCGACGAACACGCGCACGAGGTCGTTGACCCCGGGCGGCAGGTCGTCGCCGTTCTCGCGCGAGAACGTCATGACGTCGATGACGACGCCGCCCTCGCCGTGGGGCCCCTTCAGCGAGGTGTCGCGGACCTCGCGCGCCTTCTCCTTGAAGATCGCGCGGATCAGCTTCTCCTCGGCGGTCAGCTCGGTCTCGCCCTTCGGCGTGACCTTGCCGACGAGCAGGTCGCCCGAGCCCACCTCGGCGCCGACGCGGACGATGCCGCGGTCGTCGAGGTTGCGCAGGGACTCCTCGGAGCGGTTGGGGATGTCGCGGGTGATCTCCTCGTCGCCGAGCTTGGTCGTGCGGGCGTCGATCTCGTACTCCTCGATGTGGATCGAGGTCAGCTCGTCGTCCTTGACCAGGCGCTTGGAGAGGATGATCGCGTCCTCGAAGTTGTAGCCCTCCCAGGACATGAAGGCGACCATCAGGTTCTTGCCGAGCGCCATCTCGCCCTGGTCGGTCGAGGAGCCGTCGGCGAGGACCTCGCCCTCCGCCACCTTCTGACCGCTCTTGACGAGCGGCTTGTGGTGGATCAGCGTGCCCTGGTTCGAGCGCATGAACTTCTGCAGGATGTACTCGTCTCTGCCGCCGTCCTCGGTCTCGATCACGATCAGATCGGCGTCGACGTGCGCGATCGTGCCGGCGCGCTTGGCGAGCGCGACGTCACCGGAGTCGACGGCGGCGCGGTACTCCATGCCGGTGCCGATCAGCGGCGCGTCGGTCTTCAGCAGCGGGACCGCCTGGCGCTGCATGTTCGAGCCCATCAGCGCGCGGTTGGCGTCGTCGTGCTCGAGGAACGGGATCATCGCCGTCGCGACGGACCAGATCTGCTCCGGCGAGACGTCCATCAGGTCGACGTCCTTCGGGCCGACGGTGATGTACTGGCCGGCCTGGGTGCGGCAGACGATCTCCTCCTCGAGGAGGCTGCCGTCGTCGCCGAGGAGCGCGTTCGCCTGGGCGACCTTCGCCTCTTCCTCCTGCGTCGCGTCGAGGTGGACGACCTCGTCGGTCACCTTGCCGTCCCGCACGACGCGGTAGGGCGTCGTGACGAAGCCGTGCTCGGAGATCTGCGCGTAGGACGAGAGCGAGCCGATCAGGCCGATGTTCGGGCCCTCCGGCGTCTCGATCGGGCACATGCGGCCGTAGTGCGTCGGGTGGACGTCGCGCACCTCGATCGGCGCGCGCTCGCGCGTGAGGCCGCCGGCGCCGAGCGCCGACAGGCGGCGACGGTGCGTGAGGCCCGCGAGCGAGTTGTTCTGGTCCATGAACTGCGACAGCTGCGAGGAGCCGAAGAACTCCTTCAGCGCGGCCACGACCGGGCGGATGTTGACGATCGTCTGCGGCGTGATCGTGTCGGCGTCCTCGGTCGTGAGGCGCTCGCGCACGACGCGCTCCATGCGGTAGAGGCCGATCCGGAAGGCCTCCTGGATCAGCTCGCCGACGGTGCGCAGACGGCGGTTGCCGAAGTGCTCGTACTCGTCGAGGTGGTCGGCGACCGCCTCGCGCGGCATGCTGACGGCCTCGGCCGCATAGTCTCTGATCTCGACGTCGGGGTTCTCGGGCATGCCGAGGATCCGCGGGAGCGAGACGAGCTCCTTGATCAGGGCGATGATGTCGTCGTGCGTCAGCGTGCGTGTCTCGAGGTCGATGTCGAGGCGCAGGCGCGAGTTCAGCTTGTAGCGACCGACGCGCGTGAGGTCATAGCGCTTGGGGTCGAAGAAGAGCTGGTGCAGCAGGCCGCGCGCGGCGTCGATCGACGGCGGCTCGCCCGGGCGCTGCTTCTTGAACAGCTCGATCAGCGCGCCTTCCTCGGTCTTCGTGACCTCGGTGTCGGACTCGATCGTGTTGCGGATGTAGTGCGACTCCTCGAACAGCGCGAGGATCTCCTCGTCGGAGGAGTAGCCCATCGCCCGCAGCAGCACCGTGACGGGCAGCTTGCGCTTGCGGTCGATGCGGACGTAGACCTTGCCCTTTCTGTCGATCTCGAGCTCGAGCCACGAGCCGCGGGCCGGCATCAGGTTGGCGATGAAGACCTGCTTCTCGCGGTCCTTCGCCTCCATCAGGTACGCGCCCGGGGAACGGACGAGCTGCGTCACGACGACGCGCTCCGTGCCGTTGATGACGAACGTGCCGCGCTCGGTCATCCACGGGAAGTCGCCCATGAAGACGGACTGCTCGCGGATCTCGCCGGTCTCGCGGTTGACGAACGCGACCGTGACCGTGAGCGGGCGGGCGTAGGTGAGATCCTTCTCGCGACACTCGTCGAGCGAGGCGACCGGCTCGTCGAACGTGAACTCGCCGAACTGGACCGCGAGGTTGCCCGTGTAGTCCTCGATCGGCGAGATGTCGTCGATCGTCTCGCGCAGCCCGCCAGTCTCGGGGTCGGTCAGCCAGGCGAAGGAGCGCTTCTGGATATCGATGAGGTTGGGAACTTCAAGGGCCTTGGAGAGACGCGCAAACGTGCGGCGCGTCCGGGGGGCGTCAACAGGTGCCAAGACGGCAACTCCTCGGGCAGTCGAGAGCGAGCAGAGGGCGCGCGATAAAGCGCGACCAGCCAAGATAGCACACGGCATCGCTGCCCTTGTGCGGGGCGTTCAGCGCTCACGGACCCCGTCCCTGGAGCCGCGTATGTGGCGCGATCTCGGCGTGTGGAGGACGGCTACGACTATTGGCTGACCGGGGCAGTGTACACCGGAATTGGCCGCTTCGGCGGGGCCGGCGTTTGTGGTCCGGTGTCCACTGCCCTGGGAACTTCCACGGCTGCGCTGCCAGGGCTCCGTCCAGAGCGGGAAGTTCCGGGGCTTCGCCTTGGAACTTCCACGGCGTCGCGCTGCGGGCTCCGTCGTCAGCGGGAAGTTCCGGGGCTTCGCCTTGGAACTTCCACGGCGTGATGAGCCGAACCTACGGCGCGCGGAACCGGCCACAGCGATTCGCGCCTCCAGAACGACGACGGGCCGGTTCCAATTGGAACCGGCCCACCAAGCGCCAGTACCCGCTGCCCGGCCGCAAGGGCCGGTTTCAACGAGGCCGGTTCGAACTACTTCAGCTCGACGCTCGCGCCAGCCTCTTCGAGCTCGGCCTTGAGCTTCTCGGCCTCGTCGCGCTCGATGCCCTCTCTGATCGCTCTGGGCGCCTCGTCGACGAGGGCCTTCGCCTCTCTCAGACCGAGGCCGGTCGCCGCGCGGACGACTCTGATGACCTGGATCTTCTTGTCGCCGGCAGCCGTCACGACGACATCGACGGTCGAGGAAGCCTCCTCGGCCGGGGCGCCGCCGTCGCCGCCGCCGGCGGCCGGGGCCGCTGCCGCGACGGCCGTCGCGGAGACGCCGAACTCCTCTTCGAGCGCTCTGATGCGCTCAGCCAGCTCGAGCACCGAGATGCTTCTGAGCTCCTCGATCCAATCCTGGGTCGTGGCCATGTCAGTCCTCCTTCGCGTCGGAAGCGGCGGAATCGGCTGGCGCCGATTCCGTCGAGAGCTCGGCTGGCGCCGAGCTCTCAGCGTCCGTCTGTTCGTCAGTTGATGGGGAATCGGTTGGTGCGTCGGGTGCGGCCTCAGCAGCCGGGGCCTCAACGGCGGAAGCCTCGGGCGCCGCGACTCCGGCGCCGGCCGAGCCCGCGCCGACCAGGTTCTGGTCGTGGATCGCCTGCAGCTGGATCGCGACACCCGCGATCAGCGCGTTCAGCGTGCGGACGAGTCCGCTGATCGGCGAGGCGATCACGCCGACGAGCTGCCCGTAGAGCACCTGGCGCGAGGGCAGTCTCGCGATCGCGGTGATCTCCTCGGCGGTGACCGGCTGGCCGTCGAGCAGGCCGCCCTTGAAGGCCAGCACCTGCGTCGCTCTCTGCGCGTCGCTGAGGGCCTTCGCCGCCGCCGCCGCGTCGCCGCGGACGAACGTCAGCGCCGTCGGGCCTTCCAGCGTCGTCTTCAGCGCCACCGTGCCGGCCTTGTCGGCGGCCCGCTCGGTCAGCGAGTTCTTGACGACGCTGAACGAGGCGTCGACCGCGCGCAGCTTCGTGCGCAGGTCGGCGATCTGGCTGACCGTGATGCCGCGGTAGTCGACGGCGAAGACCGCCTGGGACTCCTCGAGCTCCCCGGCGATCCTGTCGATGACCGCGGCCTTCTCATCTCTGTTCATGTAAGGGTCACTCTCTCTCGAACGTGCAACGCCCGCACGAAGGCGGGCGTCGAAGCGTCCGAGCCGCTGAGCGACCCGACGTCTCGAGGCTCCGCCTGCCCCGGACTTAGCTGTCGCCGGGGGTCTCGGGCAGTGCGCTCTGGAACGAGGCTACGCCGCGGCCGGCGTCTCCTCGAGGATGTCGCGGGTCCGCGTCGGATCGACCTTGATGCCCGGCCCCATCGTGGAGGCGAGCGTGATCGTGCGGAGATACTTGCCCTTCGCGGCGGACGGCCTCGCTCTCATGAGCTCCTCGACGATCGCCGCGTAGTTCTCGAGCAGCCGCCGCTCGTCGAAGCTGGTCTTGCCGACGACGAGGTGGACGATCGCCGTGCGGTCGGTGCGGTACTCGACCTTGCCGGCCTTCGACTCCTCGACCGCTCTGCGCACGTCCATCGTGACCGTGCCGACTCTCGGATTCGGCATCTTGCCCGACGGCCCGAGGATCCGGCCGAGGCGGCCGACGACGGGCATCATGTCGGGCGTCGCGATCGCGACGTCGAAGTCGGTGAAGCCCTCGTCCTGGACTCTTCTCGCGAGGTCCTCGCCGCCGACGTAGTCCGCGCCGGCCTCCTCGGCCTCACGCGCTCTGTCGCCCTGCGCGAAGACGGCCACTCTGACGTCCTTGCCGAGGCCGTTCGGCAGCGCGATCGTGCCGCGCAGCTGCTCGTCGGCGTGGCGGACGTTGAGGCCTGTGCGGATGTGGACCTCGACCGACTCGTCGAACTTCGTGCGCTTGAGCTGCTTGACGAGCGCGATCGCCTCGACGGGCGCGTACTCGTGCTCGCGGTCGATGCGACCGAGCGCCTCGACGTAGGTCTTTCCGTGCTTCGCCATCAGACGACCTCCACTCCCATCGACCGGGCGGTCCCGGCGATGATCTTCGCGGCCTGATCGACGTCGTGCGCGTTCAGGTCCTGCAGCTTTCTCTCCGCGATCTCGCGCAGCTGGGCCTGGGTGATCGTCGCGACCTTGTTGATGTGCGGCTCCGCGGAACCCTTCTCGATCCCGAGCGCCTGCTTGATCAGCACTGCGGCCGGAGGGCTCTTCGTGATGAACGTGAACGAGCGGTCCTCGTAGACCGTGATCTCGACGGGGATGACGGTCCCCGTGTCCTGCTGCGTCTGAGCGTTGAACGCTCTGACGAACTCCATGATGTTGACGCCGTGCTGACCCAGGGCGGGTCCGACCGGCGGCGCCGGGCTCGCTTGGCCGCCGACGGCCTGGAGCTTGATGGTCGTGAGAACTCTCTTCGCCATGTCAGATCTTCTTCACCTGGTCGAAACCGACCTCGACCGGGGTTTCACGGCCGAAGATTGATACCAGCACTCTGAGGCGAGCGCCGTCCTCGTTGATCTCGGAGATCTCGCCCGAGAAGTCCGACAGCGGTCCGGAGATGACCTTGACCGACTCGCCGATCGAGAACTGCGCGCGCGTCCGCGGTCGCTCGGCGGCCTCGCGGTGCAGCAGTCGATCGACCTCCGCCTGCGTGAGCGGGACGGGCTCGTTGGAGGCACCGACGAAGCCGGTCACGCCGGGGGTGCCCTTGACCAGCGACCACGAGTCCTCGTTGAGGTCCATGTTCACGAGCACGTAGCCGGGCATCGTGCGTCTCTCAGTGAGAACTCTTTGGTTGTCCTTCATCTCGGTCACCGTCTCGGTCGGCACGACGACCTGCTTCACGGCACGTCTCTGGTTGAGAGAGACGACGCGGTGCTCGAGGTTGTGCTTGACCTTGTTCTCGTGGCCTGAGTAGGTGTTGACGACGTACCAGCGAAACATGCGGGGGGATTCCTTCGGGAGTCGGGCGGGCTCAGATGATGAAGTCGACGATCTTCCCCGCGACCCAATCCATCAGGCCGAGGAAGCCGCCAGCGATGAGCACGAAGCCGATGACCACAGTGGTCGCCTGTGCGACCTGCTTGCGATCCGGCCACTGTACCCGTTGCAGTTCGCGCCAGCTTCCGCGCAGGAAGTTGCCGAAACGAGAGCCCCCACGGCGCGAGGGCTCCGGGGCACGACCGCCGCGGCGCGCGACTGCGCGTCCGTCGTCGTCGCCGCCGCCACCACCGGCGTCGGCGGCGCCGTCGTCTCCCTCGTCGAACGCGTGCTCGAGCAGCTCGTCGGTCGAGCTGCCACCGGAGACCTCGTCCCCGGGTGCGACGTTCGCGGGCGTCGCGTCGGCGAGCTCGGGACGGCCGAGCGCGAGCTGCGCGTCGGCGATATCGACGTCGCCCGAGGCGTGCTCGGGACCGCCGTGCTCGTCGAGCCCGGCGTGCTGCTCCGGGTCGGCGCCGTTCTCGGGCTGAGCCGAGCCATGGGACAACGGCGTAGCGGAGCGCACCTGGCGCTCTCTCCGTTGCTTCGCACGTTTCCGCTCACGAGCCACAGCACGGTCCCGGACTAGCGGGTCTCCCGATGATCGGTGTGTCTCTTGCACCAGCGGCAGTACTTCCGCAGCTGGATCCGCTCGGGGTTGTTCCGCTTGCTCTTATTCGTCTGGTAATTCCGTCGCTTGCACACCTCGCACGCGAGTGTGACTGCGATTCGAACGTCTCCGCGGGCCATGGTGTTCCAGGGGTGGTGGTTTGGGCAAGTCTCAGCGACCGGCGGCGGACAGACCTTCGGACGCCAGCCGGCGCGAGCTGAGCAGTGTAGCGGCAATCGCGCTCCGTGGGACGCCCAGTCGTGCGTCTGCATACGCCGAGGACGGCGTCGCGTCGCGCCCACGGTCGGATCGCGTCGCGCCGAGGGTCGGGACTCGTGCGCGCGGGCGCGGGGGTGCGCGCGCCGAGCCGCACTCATAATGCCGGCCGTCTTGGTGCGCTTTTGCACGAGATCGGCAGATGCAGGACAATGTCGGCCGTGCGGATCGGAGCCAAGACGGACTACGCGCTTCGTGCTGCCCTCGAGCTCGCCGCGGCCAGCGGCGATCGTCCCGTCAAGGCGGAGACGATCGCCAACGCGCAGCAGATCCCGCCGCGCTTCCTCGAGAAGATCCTCAACGACCTGCGGCGCGCGGGCCTGGTCGAGAGCCGCCGCGGCGTCGACGGCGGCCACCTGCTCGCCCGCCCGGCCGAGGAGATCACGGTCGGGGACGTGATCCGCGCGATCGACGGCCCGCTCGCGAACGTCGCCGGCAAGCGCCCCCACGAGCTCCACTTCGAGGGGCCGGCCGAGAAGCTGCCCGCCGTGCTCGTCGTCGCACGGGCCGCGCTGCGCGACGTGCTCGACCGCACGACGCTCGCAGAGATCGCGGCCGGCGAGCTGCCGCCGGCCGTCGCCGCGGTCGCGAGCGATCCCGACGTGTGGGTCAGACGCGGCTGAGTGGCCGGCCTCGCCGGCCATTGGGAGTTGGCCGGGGGGCCGTGCCCGGCTTCGCCGGGCATTGGGAGTTGGCCGGCGGGCGAGCTCCCGGGCGAGGTCTCTTTCGCCGGGAATTTGTACTAAACCGATCGGGTTTAGCTGTTATGGTGGAGCGACCATGCGGCTCGACGTCCATCAGCACCTCCTCGGCGACGCGTTGATCGCCGCGTTGGCGCGACGGACGAGCGCACCGTCGATCGCCCGCGGCGAGCACGGCTGGATGCTGCGGGTCGCGGGCGAGGCCGACAGCGTCCTCGCCTTCGCCGACGCCGACGCGAACGCGCGGGTGCGGCAGCTCGACGCCGACGGCATCGACCGTGCGCTGATCCTCCTCTCGAGCGCGCTCGGGATCGAGTCGCTGCCGGCCGAGCAGGCGCAGCCGCTGCTCGACGCCTACCACGACGACCTGGCCGAGCTGCCGTCCGAGCGCTTCGGCGGCTGGGGCGCCGTGCGCCTCGACGCCGCCGATCCCGGCGACGTCGACGCGCTGCTCCGGCGCGGGCTGGCCGGCATCTCACTGCCCGCGACCGCGCTCGCGACGCCCGCGGGCCTCGCCCGCCTCGCACCGCTGCTCGCGCGGATCGAGCAGCAGGAGGCGCCGCTGTTCGTCCATCCCGGCCCGGTTCCCGCGCCGGCGGCCGCCGACAGCCCGCCGTGGTGGCCGGCGCTGACCGACTACGTCGCCCAGATGAACGCCGCCTGGCACGCGTTCGTGCACGCCGGTCGCCCGTCCCACCCGCGCCTGCGCGTGGTCTTCGCGCTGCTCGCCGGCGGCGCGCCGCTGCACACCGAGCGGCTCGCGAGCCGCGGCGGACCGGCGGCGCGCGCCCACGACCCGCGCATCTTCTACGACACCTCCTCCTACGGCCCGCGCACGATCGACGCGACGGTCCGGGTGGTCGGCGTCGACCAGCTCGTCTTCGGCTCGGACCGTCCCGTCGTGGGACCGGTCGTGCCGCCGCCGGACACCGCCCTGGGCCACGCGCTGCTGAGCGCGAATCCGGCCCGTCTGCTCAGCCCGACCCCCATTCCCGCATGATCGAGATCGACCGACCCACCGACCGCGACCTGACGCGCGAGGAGCTGCGCGAGCTCGCGCAGCGGATCGCCGCCCAGCCGGAGCTGTGGTCCGAGCACGTCAGCCACGACGCCGAGCAGCGGACGTACGCCGAGCTGCTGCGCGACAACCACGTGGACATCTGGCTGCTGTGCTGGTCGGAGGATCACGACACCGGCTTCCACGATCACGACCTCTCGGCGGGGGCCGTCGCGGTGATCGACGGCGCAGTCCGCGAGGATCGCCTGCGGATCGGCGCGTCGGCGGCGTCGCGGGTGGTGCGGGCGGGCGAGTCGTTCGACTTCGGCGCGGCCGACATCCACCGCGTGCTCCACGCGGGCGACAAGCCGGCGGTGACCGTCCACGTCTACTCCCCGCCGCTGTGGCGGATGGGCGCCTACGAGGTCGAGCCCGACGGCTCGTTGCAGCGCCACTCGGTCTCGTACGCGGAAGAGCTCCGGCCCATTGAACCGGCCACCGCCGGCTGAGGCGGACCGCCGGCTGGAAGATCGGCGCCAGCGACCGTCCGCGTCAGCGGACGGCAGCGAGCCAGCTAGCGTCGCGCGTTCCGCGTGGCGCGTCTGAGCAGCTCGACGAGACGCCGCCGCTCGTGCTTGGACAGCAGCGAGCGCCGGCCGCGCGACTTGCGCGTCAGCTCCAGCAGCTCACGGCGCTCGGCGGCCTCGAGCCGATTCCAGGCCCGCATCGCCTTGCGCGCGGCCCAGAACCCGATCTGCAGCGTGGGACCGCCCCGTCTCAGGACTCGCGCGACTTTCGGCATGGCCCACGCTCTACCCGTGGCGGGTGGCCGGAAACGTGGCTACCCACCCTCACGCGGCAGGGCCGCGACGACGTGACCGAGGTGCTCGCGCATCGCGATCTCGGCCGCCTCGCCGTCGCCGGCGTGGACGGCCCGCACGAGCCGTTCGAGCACGACGACCGTCGCCCGGCGCGTATCCGGGTCGACGGCGGTCACGGCGCGCGAGTGCCGCAGCAGGTCGGCGACCGCGTCGAGCAGGACGCGCACGGGCAGGCTGCGCGACGCCTCCGCGATCGTGGCGTGCAGCCGCAGGTCGGCGTCCGCGAAGCCGGCGCGATCCTCGAGCGAGCCGCGCAGCTCCGCGAGCGTCTCGTCGAGTCGCACGAGATCGCGCGGCTCGCGGCGCTCGGCCGCCAGCCGCGCGGCGTAGGGCTCGAGCCGCAGCCGCGCGTCGGTCAGGTCGCGCAGGTCAAGTGCCGCGAGATACGTCCCCGAGCCGCGCCGCGCCTCGATGATGCCGAGGTCGGCGAGCCGCCCGAGGCCCTCGCGCAGGCTCGAGCGCGAGACGCCCAGCTGGGCGGCCAGCTCACGCTCGGACGGCAGCCGATCGCCCGGGACGAGGGCGCGCTCGTCGAGCAGGATGCGGACGCGATCGGCGACGGCGTTGCGAGGAGGCATCGCCGCGAACTATAGTGGTCCGACCAATTTTGGTCCGACCAATCGGAGGCACGGTGCGCGTAGGAACGGCGATCTCGAACGGCTCATCCCGACCGGTGCTCGAACGCGACGGAGCGCTGCTCGCGCTCGAGGCGCCGGCCGGCGCTTCCCTGCGCGATCTGATCGCCGCGGGCGGTCCGCTGATCGCGCCGCTCGACGCCGCGCCGCTGACGGACGCGACACTCGCCGCGCCGCTGATCCCCGGCAAGATCGTCGCGATCGGGCTCAACTACCTCGACCACATCCGCGAGGCGAAGATGGAGCGCCCGCAGCGGCCGCTCGTCTTCACGAAGTTCACGAGCAGCGTGATCGCGGACGGCGAGCAGATCGCGATCGACCGCGGCCTAACCGAGCGCGTCGACTGGGAGGTCGAGCTGGCCGCCGTGATCGGGCGGCGCGCGTCGCGGGTCACGGTCGAGCACGCGCTCGACCACGTGCTCGGCTACACCGTCGCGAACGACGTCTCGGCGCGCGACCTGCAGTTCGCCGACGGCCAGTGGGTGCGCGCGAAGAGCCTCGATACCTTCTGCCCGCTGGGGCCCGTGATCGTGACGGCCGACGAGATCCCCGACCCGCAGGCGCTGGCCCTGCGCACGCGCGTCAACGGCGAGACGGTGCAGGACTCCTCGACCGCAGAGATGCTGTTCGGCGTCGCCGAGCTGATCGCGTTCTGCTCGCGCTCGTTCACGCTCGAGCCCGGCGACGTCGTGCTCACGGGCACCCCGTGGGGCTGCGGCGAGTTCATGGATCCCGTCCGCTCGCTCGCCGCCGGCGACGTGGTCGAGGTCGAGGTGGAAGGGATCGGGACGCTCCGCAACCCGGTCGTCGACCTGGCGTAGCGGCGCCGGCGTGGCGGGCGCCGGACCCGGCGCGGCCTGCGCCAGGCGGCGACCCGCAGCCGGCCTGCCATCATCGATCGGATGACGGAGAGCGCCGCCCCCACGACCCCCGCCGGCCGCCGCGACGGCCGGCGGATCCTCGCGCTCTTCCGGCCCTACCGGGGGCGGCTCACCGCCGTGCTCGCGCTGATCGTGCTGTCGGCGGGACTCAGCATGGTCTCCCCCTTCCTGCTGCGCGAGGTGCTCGACCGCGCGATCCCGCAGCGCGAGACCGGTCTGCTGACGGCGCTGGTGCTGGGGATGATCGCGATCGCGATCGCGACCGGTGCGCTCAGCGTCGCCCAGACGTGGCTCTCGAACGTCGTCGGCCAGCGCGTGATGCACGACCTGCGCTCGGCCGTCTACCGCCACCTGCAGCGGCTCTCGCTCGCCTTCTTCACGCGCACGCGCACCGGCGAGGTCCAGTCGCGGATCTCGAACGACATCGGCGGGATCGACGCGGTCGTCACGAACACCGCGACCTCGATCGCCTCCAACGCCACGACCGTGATCGCGACGATCATCGCGATGGTGCTGCTCGACTGGCGGCTGGCGGCCTTCTCGCTGATCCTGCTGCCGTTCTTCGTCTGGCTCACGCGCCGCGTCGGCGCCGAGCGCAAGAGAATCGCCGCGACCCGTCAGGGCCGCCTGGCCGACCTCTCGTCGCTGGTCGAGGAGTCGCTGTCGGTCTCCGGCATCCTGCTCGGCAAGACGATGGGCCGCGCCGGCGACCTGGCCGAGCGCTTCGCGCGCGAGTCCGAGGACCTTGCCTCGATCGAGGTGCGCCAGCGGATGGCGGGGCGCTGGCGGATGGCGACGGTGCAGATGACCTTCGCGGTGATGCCGGCCGCCGTCTACTGGTTCGCCGGGCAGAGCATCGCCGGCGGCTCCTCCGCGATCTCGATCGGCACCGTCGTCGCCTTCACGACGCTGCAGACCCGTCTGCTGTTCCCGATCGGCCAGCTGCTGTCGGTCAGCGTCGACGTGCAGACGTCGCTGGCGCTGTTCGACCGCATCTTCGAGTACCTCGACCTGCCGGTCGACATCGCCGAGCGCGAGGACGCCGTCCAGCTGCGCCCGCGCGAGCTGCTCGGCGAGGTCCGCTTCGAGCACGTCGGATTCCGCTACCGCGAGGACGGCCCCTGGACGCTGGAGGACATCGACCTGGTCGTGCCGGCCGGCACGCGGACGGCGATCGTCGGCGAGACGGGCGCCGGCAAGACGACGCTCGGCTACCTCGTCGCACGGCTCTACGAGGTCGAGCGCGGCCGGCTCACGATCGACGGCGTCGACGTGCGCGACGCCTCGCTGGCGTCGCTGGCGGCGACGGTCGGGGTCGTCTCGCAGGAGACGTACCTGTTCCACGCCTCGGTGCGCGAGAACCTGCGCTTCGCGCGGCCCGAGGCGACCGACGAGGAAGTCGAGGAGGCCGCCCGCAGCGCGCGCATCCACGACCTCATCGCCTCGCTGCCCGACGGCTACGAGTCGGTCGTCGGGGAGCGCGGCTACCGCTTCTCGGGCGGCGAGAAGCAGCGCATGGCGATCGCCCGGACGCTGCTGCGCAACCCGCCGGTGCTGGTGCTCGACGAGGCGACGAGCGCGCTCGACACGCAGACCGAGCGGGCGGTGCAGGACGCGCTCGAGCGGCTCGCCGAGGGCCGCACGACGATCACGATCGCGCACCGGCTCTCGACCGTGCGCGACGCCGACCAGATCGTCGTGCTCGACCACGGCCGGATCGCGGAGCGCGGCGCGCACGACGAGCTGCTGGCGCGCGGCGGCCTCTACGCGACGCTCGTGGCCCGCGACCACGTCGGCGAGTCGCTGACGGAGTAGCGCTCCCCCGCCGATCGCCGTGACAGCCGTCATGGCGGAGTCGTGATCGGCGGCACTTCCGAGCGCGCGCCGCGCCTGCGATGCTCGACGCGTGCCGCCCGCCCCGCTCGAGACCGCCGAGCTGACGCTGCGCCCGCCGCGTCACCGCGTCAGTCCGCGGGCCGTGCGGTACTGGACGCTCCGCGCCGCCGCCGGCTGGCTCGTGCTGCTCGGGGCCGAGCTGGCCTGGCTCCTGTTCGGCGGGGGCGCCCAGGGGCCGCCGCTGCTCGCGCTCGCGATCACGGCGCTGCTCGCGGGGCTCCACGTGAGCGTGATGCCGCGCTGGCGCTATCGCGTCCATCGCTGGGAGACCACGTCGCACGCGGTCTACACGCAGTCGGGCTGGTTCGACCAGGAGCGGCGGATCGCGCCGCTGTCGCGCATCCAGACGGTCGACAGCGAGCGCGGGCCGTTCGAGCAGCTGCTCGGCCTCGCGAACGTGACCGTCACGACCGCCTCGGCGGCGGGCCCGCTGCGCATCGACGGGCTCGAACGGGCGACCGCCGAGCAGCTCGTCGACGAGCTGACGGCGCGGACCGAGGCGACGGAGGGCGACGCGACGTGAGCGCCCGCACCGCAGACGATCCCGACGCCATCGCTCAGGCTCGAGTCGAGGGCGAGCCTACGCCCGGATGGCGGCGTCTGAGCGTCCGCATGCTGCTGATCCGCGTCGCCGAGGAGCTCGTCCGCGCCGTGCCCGTCCTCTTCGGCCTCCTGCTCGCCGGCCGCGGCAACGGCGGCGCCGTCTGGGGACTCGCGGCGACGGGCCTGCTCGTCGCGCACGGCATCCTGCGCTGGTTCACGACCGCCTACCGGATCACGCCAGAGCAGATCCAGCTGCGCCACGGCCTGCTCCGCCGGCGCCTGCTGACCGTCCCGCGGGATCGCGTCCGAACGGTCGACGCGACCTCCCACGCGCTCCATCGCGTCCTCGGGCTCACGCGCCTGACGATCGGCACCGGGCGCTCGGATCGCAAGGACTCCGCGCTGAAGCTCGACGCGCTGCGCGCGCCCGAGGCCGCGCAGCTGCGCGACGAGCTGCTGCACCGGCGCGGCACGGCCGCCGCCGCCGGGAGCGCGGGCGCGGGTGGGGGAACCGCGACGACCGCCGCCGCCGCGTCGGCGCCCGCGTCGATGCTCGACGGCGCCGAGCTGGCCCGCCTGCGGACGGCGTGGTTCGCCTACGGGCCCTTCACGCTGTCCGGCATCGTGACCATCGGCGTGCTCGCCGCGTTCGCCTCGCGCATCGGCTCCGAGGTGCACATCGACCCGCAGCGCTCTGGCGCGCTGCGGGGGCTCGCCGACGCGATCGGCGCGACGCCGCTGCCCGTCGTGATCGTGCTCGCGCTGCTCGCGACTCTGCTGCTGGTGGCGATCGCCTCGACGCTCGGCTACCTGCTCGCCTTCTGGCGCTTCCGCCTCACGCGCACGGCCGGCGGCACGCTCCACGTGACGCGCGGGCTGCTCACGACGCGTGCGACGACGATCGAGGAGCGGCGGCTGCGCGGCGTCGAGCTGAGCGAGCCGCTCGGCCTGCGCGCGGTCGGCGGAGCGCGCTGCATCGCGATCGCGACCGGGCTGCGCGTGGGGCGCGGCGCCGAG
>JAOPZA010000134.1 GCA_025964325.1 Conexibacter sp. | reverse complement strand
GAGCAGCTCGGGATGACCCTGGCCGCCCGGATCGCTACTATCCCGCGTGCGTTCCTCGGTAGCTCAATTGGCAGAGCATTCGGCTGTTAACCGAAGGGTTGTTGGTTCGAGTCCAACCCGAGGAGTCTCTGAAAGCCCCGTCACGACGGGGCTTTCGTCGTTTTCGGGTACCGACGCGGCACCGATCGCGGGACGCTCAGTCTCGGAGCCGGTCCTCGTAGACGCGGATCGACTCCGCCAGCGGTACGTCCGAGCGGCGCGCGACTCCGGCTCTCCGGATGTAGTACCGCAGCCCTGCGTTGACGCGCGCCAGCGGTCTGGCGTGCCGTGCGCGCCACCAGTCGATCGCGTCGACAGCCGCCACGAACTGGTCGAGTTCTTCCTCCGCCCACGCGCGACCGACCGAACGGGCCCGCCACATCTGGCCGGCCTTGTTGACCTGCTTCTTCGAGTAGCCGACCGACACCTGAAGCGCCATGCCTCACAGGGTATCCGCGCGAAAACGATCCGCCCAGGATCTGATCCACGCGTTGGGCGGTCAGCATGTTGCGGCGAGCGGAGGAGTCGCGCAGCTCGGCGAGATGTACGAACGCTGCACCCATTGTGACTTCTCTACGTTGGTTCGAGTCCACCCCGAGCAGTCCGAAATCCCCCGTCACCACAGGGGCTTTCGTCGTTTCTGCCCCAGGGCTCATGCAGGCTCTCGCGCGTGCCGATAGGGCTGGACTGCCGTCGAACGGAAGAGAGCATCCATGTTGGTCAGAGCCGGTCGCCATCTGCGGATGCACGTAGTGGGCTATCTCGCGTTGTTCGTGGCGCTGGGCGGGACGTCGTACGCCGCCGGCGATGCGTTGAGCGCGTCGTCGGACAGCCGGATCTACGCGTGCATCACGAAGGCGCACCGCACGATGAATCTCGCTGGACGGCAGCACAACTGCCCAGCCGGGCAGCAGCTCATCGCTTGGAACGAGAAGGGCCAGCCGGGCGTTTCCGGGGCCACAGGCGCTGATGGTGCGCGCGGGCCGATCGGAAGGACGGGCGCACGCGGACCAGCGGGCGGGATCGGTCCGCAGGGACTGAAGGGCGAGACGGGTGGCGCCGGCGCGACCGGTCCACAGGGCTCGAAGGGCGAGACTGGCGCGATCGGGCCGCAGGGCGCGAACGGCGATGCCGGCCCGGCAGGAGCAGCGGGGGCAAGAGGGGCCACCGGCGACATCGGCCCGGCAGGAGCAGCGGGGGCAAGAGGCGCGACCGGGAACACCGGCCCTCAGGGATTTGCCGGTGTGCAGGGCGCGCCGGGCACCGGCCCGATGCTGCTCTCCAGCGCTCCGGCGACCATCACGACCGTAGCTGGCGGCCTTTCGGGCCAGAGCGCGTACCTGCCGTTCTCGGGCAGCCTTCTGCAGTCCAACGACGATGCCGACAACGCCGACGCCGGCACGGCCGCCGGTCTCGTGCTCCAGACCCTTCCCCGCGACGCGACGCTGACCGGCCTGACGGCCAGGTTCAGCACGACGACGCCGCGCAGCCTGGTCGGCTCGACCATCACGCTCTCCGCCCAGGTTTACTTGGCGGACGACGGGACGTCGGTGCCACAACCGGTGGGCGTGGCGATCTGCACCGGCGCGCCCCCTCTCACCGGGGTCGTCTCGACCGGGACGGTCTCGAGCTGCACCATCAGCGGCCTGACGATCCCGGTGCCGGCCGGCGCGGTCGGCTGGGTCAAGCTGAGCGCCACGGCCAGCGGTGTGACGTTGATCAACTCGATCGACCTGAACACCTCGGTCGGCGTCGCCCTCAGCTAAGGCGTTCTCACAAGCGAGCGCCCCGGCACCGCCGGGGCGCTCGGGTTGAGCGACAATGGAGGAACCGTGCGCGGCTCCATCACCATCGTCGCGCTCCTGACCGCCACGATGCTCGCCGGCGCCTGCGGCGGCACGACGAGACCGAAGACGGCCGCGACGCAGACGCCCGACGCCGCGTCGACTCCCGCCCCGGTGCCTGCCTGCCAGGCCACCGGAATGAGCAGCAGGAAGGGCGCGGAGGGCACCTGCACCGCGGACGGGGCGACGATCACCGTCGTCAGCCCGGGACACGAAGCGAGACTGCGCACGCTCGGCGTGACGCTCAACGGCTGCCGGGCGGCGTCATCCGCCCGCTGCTCGCTCACCGTCCGCAACCGCAGCGACGCGCCTCGGACGTTCGACGGCGCCGGCAAGCCGCAGACGATGCTCGTCATCGATGGCAGGCAGTTCTACGAGCACTCCGGCGCCGGGAAGCAGGCCATCCAGCCCGGCGAATCTCTCACCCGTGACGTCGTCTACGACCTGGCGCCCAGATACGTCCGTGACCTGCACCGCACCGGCAAACTCTTCGTCTTCAACTTCGGCGACGACGGCAACAACGTAGGTCAGGCCGCGATGCTGCACACCTACCGCTGATGGAATCCGCCGCGCCTCGAACTAGAATCGAGCCGATGGTTCGCGTGATCTACCGCCAGGAAGACGACGTCTGGGTCGCGAGCTCCCCGGAGGTCCCGGACTGGTCGGTCACGGCTGACTCGTTCGCCGATGCCAGGAGACTCGCAGACGACAGCGTCCGCTTCGCGCTCGACCGTGGCGACATCGAGGTCGAGCACTACGTCGCACCCGACGAGAACGACTAGCGCAATCGCGCCTCAGCCGGCGCTGCGGCGCAGGGTCGCGTCGAGGTGCTGCGTGAGCGCGAGGTCGGCGCTCTCGGCC
>JAOPZA010000121.1 GCA_025964325.1 Conexibacter sp. | reverse complement strand
CCCGCGGCGACGCCGGCGCTGCCCGCGCGCCTCGCCGGCGACACGCGCGTCCGGATCGGCCTCGCGGCTGCCGGCCTCGCGCTCGTCGCGCTGCTCGCGCGCGCGATCGGTCGCCGCTAGCTGCCCCTGCCGGGAGCTCGCCGCCAGGCGAGCTCCCACGTCTCGCCGCCAGGCGAACGCCCTTCACCGACCCGAACATCCCGGAGGACATGACATGGACAGCCCGCGGCGGCTGGGACTCATCGTGCCCAGCTCGAACACGACGATCGAGACCGAGATCCCGCGGATGCTGCGGCATGCGGGGCTCGACGACAACCTCACGTACCACTCCAGCCGAGCGGTGCTGCACAACGTCGACGCCGAGTCGCTCGACCGCATGGTCGCGGAGAGCGACCGTTGCGCGCTCGAGCTCAGCGACGCGCGCGTCGACGTGCTCGTCTACGCCTGCCTGGTCGCGCTGATGGCCCGCGGCGCGGGTGCGCACGAGACGGTCGAGCGCCACCTCGCCGAGGTCGCGGCGGGCAACGGCGGGGCCGTCCCGGTGATCTCGAGCGCGGGCGCGCTCGTGCGCACGCTCGCGGGCATGAACGCCGAGCGGATCGCGATCATCACGCCGTACATGCCGCCGCTGACGCGGCTCGTCGCCGACTACCTCGAGGCATCCGGCTTCGAGGTCGTCGACTCGCTCAGCCTCGCCGTGCCCGACAACGTCGCCGTCGGCCGGCTCGACCCGGCCGGGCTGCACGCGCACGCGCAGCGGCTGAAGCTCGATCGCGCGGACGTGCTGATCGCCTCCTGCTGCGTGCAGATGCCCTCGCTCTCGGCGCTCGAGTCGCTCGAGCTGGAGCTGGAGCTGCCGGTGATCTCGGCCGCGACCGCGACGACGGCCGAGCTGCTCGACGCGCTGGGGCTGCCGCGCCGCGTTCCCGGCGCGGGCTCGCTGCTGTGGGCGAGCAGCGACGAGGACGCATCGACGACCGCGGCGCGATAGCTTCGCGGCATGCCTGACGAACGGGGGACCGACGCGGCGGACGAGGACGCGCGCCTCGCCCTCGCCCCGGCGCCCGACCACGCCGCGGGCGTGCCGGCGGTGCTCTCCGCACTGCGGCACGCCGACGCCGAGATGGGGCCGCTGCGCTCGGTGCGCGCGCTCGCGCGCATCAACCAGCACGACGGCTTCGACTGCCCCGGCTGCGCCTGGCCCGACCCCGCCGACCCCCACCACGCGGAGTTCTGCGAGAACGGCGCGAAGGCGGTCGCGGAGGAGGCGACGCGCCGGCGTGCCGACCGCGACTTCTTCGCCGCGCACACCGTCGAGGAGCTGACGGCGCAGAGCGACTACTGGCTCGGCAAGCGCGGCCGCCTGACCGAGCCGATGCTGCTCGACGCGGGCGCCGATCGCTACCGCCCCGTCTCGTGGGAGGACGCGCTCGGGATCGTCGCGGAGGAGCTGTGCGGGCTCGCCACGCCCGACGAGGCCGTCTTCTACACCTCTGGGCGCACGAGCAACGAGGCCGCGTTCCTCTACCAGCTGTTCGTGCGCGCGTTCGGCACGAACAACCTGCCGGACTGCTCGAACCTCTGCCACGAGTCGAGCGGCGTCGCGTTGACGGAGACGATCGGCGTGGGGAAGGGGTCGGTCTCGCTCGCCGACGTCGAGGGCGCCGACCTGATCTTCGTCGTCGGCCAGAACCCGGGCACCAACCACCCGCGGATGCTGAGCGCGCTCGAGCGAGCGAAGCGGCGGGGCGCGCGGATCGTCGCGGTCAATCCGCTTCGCGAGGCCGGGCTGCAGCGCTTCAAGAACCCGCAGCGGCCACTCGGCGCGCTCGGCCGCGGGACGCAGCTGGCCGATGTCTTCCTGCAGATCCGCCTCGGCGGCGACCTCGCGCTCTTCAAGGCGCTCAACCGGCTGCTGCTCGACGCCGAGCGGCTCGCGCCCGGGACCGTGCTCGACCGCGCGTTCCTGTACGAGCGCTGCGAGGGGCTGGGTCCGCTCACGCGCGAGCTCGACGCGCTCGACTGGGACGACGTCGACGCTGCGACCGGGCTGGCGCGCGAGGAGATCGAGGCGACCGCGCGGCTCGCCGCCGGCGCCGAGCGCATCGTCGTCTGCTGGGCGATGGGGCTGACGCAGCACCGCCACTCCGTCCCGACGATCCGCGAGGTCGTCAACTTCCTGCTGCTGCGCGGCATGATCGGTCGCCCCGGCGCCGGCCTCTGCCCCGTGCGCGGCCACTCGAACGTGCAGGGCGACCGCACGATGGGGATCTACGAGAAGCCCGACGCCGGCTTCCTCGCGCGGCTCGGGAGCGAGTTCGGCTTCGCGCCGCCGACCCACCACGGGCACGACGTCGTCGAGGCGATCCGCGCGATGCGCGACGGCCGCGCGCACGTCTTCCTCGCGATGGGCGGCAACTTCCTGATGGCGGCGCCCGACACGGACGCGACCGCTGCGGCGCTGCGTCGCCAGCGCCTGACCGTCCACGTCTCGACCAAGCTCAACCGCTCGCACCTCGTGACCGGCCGGCGCGCGCTGATCCTGCCGACGCTCGGGCGGACCGAGCGCGACCGCCAGGACTCCGGCGAGCAGTTCGTCACCGTAGAGGACTCGATGAGCGCCGTGCACTCCTCACGCGGGCGGCTCGTGCCGGCCTCGGCGCACCTGCGCAGCGAGGTCGCGATCGTCTGCGGGCTGGCGCAGCGGGTGCTGGACGGCGATGCGCGGGTGCGCGTGGACTGGCCGCGGCTGGCCGGCGACTACGACCGCATCCGCGAGCGGATCGCGCGCGTGATCCCGGGCTTCGAGGACTTCAACGAGCGCGTGCGACGGCCCGGCGGCTTCGTGCTGCCGCACGCGCCGCGCGACCGGCGCCGCTTCACGACGCCGAGCGGCCGCGCGCAGCTGACCGTCAACGAGCTCGAGCCGCTGGAGCTGCCGGAGGGCCGCCTGCTGCTGCAGACGCTGCGCTCGCACGACCAGTACAACACGACGATCTACGGCCTCAACGACCGCTACCGCGGTGTCACGGCCGGCCGGCGCGTCGTCTTCGTCAACGCCGCGGACCTGACCGCGCTCGGCCTTGCGGACGGTGACGTCGTCGACCTCGTGAGCGAGTGGCGCGACGGCGTCGAGCGGCGTGCCGAGCGCTTCCGCGCGGTCGCCTACGACACCCCGCGCGGCTGCGCGGCCGCGTATTACCCGGAGACGAACCCGCTCGTCCCGCTCGACAGCACGGCCGTCGGCTCCAACACGCCGACCTCGAAGTCGGTCGTCGTGCGGCTCGTCCCACGTGCGTAGGTCAGCAGCTCGAGCTGCTGCAGCCGCTCCACAGCAGCACGCGGGCGAACCCGCGCTTCCGACTCGCTGACGGCGTGCAGCCGGATCCTGCGCGAGCTGCGCGAGGCGGAGGTATCGGCGTTCGGCAGCCGTCAGACGCGCGGGCGCGGGGTGTTCCATGTCGCTGGAGCGCGCTTCCCCGAGGCGCTGCGCCGGCACGGCCTGGACGTCAGAGTCGCCAGGTCGGAGCCCGCCGAAAGCTGACGCTTTTCAGTCGGGTCAACGCTGGCGCGTTCACCCACGCGCTGCGCGCGACCGGCCGGGAGAAAGGCGCCAGCCCTTCTCCCGACCGACCGCGAAGCCGGCGGCCCGCCGGGAGAAAGGCGCCAGCCTTTCTCCCAACCGACCGCGAAGCGGCAGCCCGCCGGGAGAAAGGCGCCAGCCTTTCTCCCAACCGACCGCGAAGCGGTCGGCGCGAAGCGGTCGGTTGCTAGCGGGGCGCCACGACGTCCGGCTCGGCCGACGCGCCGTTCGTCGGTGCGGCGGCGTCGAGCGCCTCGGTGCCGAAGTTGTCGACGTCCCAGTAGGTCTGGTCGAGGCCCTTCAGCTCCTGCTCCTCGGTCACCCGCAGCCCGCTCGTTCTCTCGAACGCGAGGCAGATCAGGAAGCAAGGGATCGCGGCCAGCGCGACGTCGACGGCGATGCCGGCCAGCTGCCACCACGGCGTGATCGTCGCGTGCTGCAGCGCATAGGCGCCTCTCAGGCCCGGGTAGCCGCCCGTCTTCGTGCCCCATGCGACGAAGCCGCAGAGGAGCGCGCCGACGATTCCGGGGCCGAGCGCGAGCGGCACGACCTTCGGCTCGTCGATCCGCAGGCGCCGCAGGAGCGCGGCGGTCGCGAGCGCGACGAGCGGGCCGAGCAGCGCGATCAGCAGCACGTACCAGGGCTTGCCGACGTCGAGCATCGTGCCGGTGATGACCGCGCCCGAGATCGGGCCGAGCAGCGCCCACAGCGGCTCGCGGCGGCGGTAGGCGATGATCGCGCCGCTGATCGCGCCGCCGACGTACGCGGCGAACACGTTCGTCAGCACGATGCCCCAACCGCTGCTCGTGTACGAGATGCCGAAGAAGCCCTGGCCGGGGATGATGAAGCCCGACGAGAGCGCGATGAACGGCAGCGCGAACATGATCAGCAGCACGCCGATGCCGACGTTGGCGACGTTGTGCGCCGCCGGCGTGCTGCCGCTGCGATGCGGGCCGAACGCGCCGAGTCGTGGTCTCAGTCGCCAGCTCAGCACGAGCACCCAGGTGCCGGCGAAGATGTAGAGCGGGAAGATGCCGTCGAAGTCGTGCGTGCCGCGGTTCGTCAGCGGGCCGACCGGGCCCCAGCAGAAGTACGCGACGAGCGGCGACAGGACGGCGCCGATGATGACGGCCATCGTGAACAGCGGGGCCGGCTTCATCCGCTCCATCGCGCCGGTGTGGATCAGCGCCAGCGTGCCGATCGAGAACGTCACGAAGAAGACGAGGAAGACCTGCTGGAGGTCGGCCTCGGGCAGCACTCTCGGGTCGATCATGCCGCCGAAGTGGGTTTGGAACTGGCCGCCGATCCACCAGTCCTTGATCGCCTGCCAGAGTGGATGCGGAAGACCGAAGGCCTGGTTGAACTGCCAGTTCCAGATCCCGTAGCCGACGACCAGGGTGCCACCGCCGGCGAGTACCGCCGCGACGATCTTCTGCACCCACGTATCGAGCACGTTCTTGCGACGAACGAGCCCGGTATCGATGAACCCGAGCGCCAGGACGACCAGGATCACCGCCACAGCACCGATGGTGTAGACCAGGTTCAGCAGGATCATGTCGCTGCCGAGCTGCTCTCTCGCGAATTGCATGAGCTCTCCTCAGGGGGGATGGACGGGGGTCCGGCTCGCGCTCCCATGCGCGCTTCCTGCGCGCTCGCGGACCGGTCCTGACAGGCGGCTCGTTGGCCTGCGTGCCGCCGGTCGTGCGTGCCGTCCCACGCGCGCCGTGCGGATCTCGTGCTCCCTCCTTCCAGCGACGAGGCGGCCACGAGCCGGGGCCGCGCCGTCGCACACAGAGCTGCTTCGCTACCTCATTGTGCAATCGTATACTTGCATGCAATCCGCGGTCAATGGTCGATGCTGGCCGGCGGCGCAGAACGAACGGAGGCTTTCGATGCAGGCATCACCGGGTCTCGTCGACCTTTGCGCGAAGGAGCTGGCGCTGTGCGGCCTGCGCGAGGGCGAGACCGTCGCCGTGCTGTCGCAGGGGGATGAACGGGCCGACTACGTCAACGCGTTCCTCGCCGCCGCTGCCCGCTTCGGCGCCGTCGCGTTCCACGTCCGGCTGCCCGACGTCTCGTCCTCGGTCGACGGCGAGGTCGGCGCATGGACGGTCGGCGCGACCCCGCTGGCCGGCAACCGCCCGGCGCTCGACGCGCTCAAGGGCGTGGATCTGGTGATCGACACGATCTTCCTGCTGTTCTCGCCCGAGCAGCGCGAGATCCAGGAGGCCGGCACGCGGATCCTGCTGTGCATGGAGCCGGTCGACAACCTCGCGCGGATGTTCCCGACGCCCGATCTGCGACGCCGTGTCGAGGCCGGCGCCGAGCTGCTGTCGGCCGCGAGTGAGCTGCGCTTCACGAACGCCTCCGGCACCGACGTCCGCTACCGTCTCGGCGCGTACCCGGTCATGACCCAGTACGGCTACACCGATACGCCGGGCCGCTGGGACCACTGGCCCTCCGGCTTCGTCTTCACCGGCGGCGCCGACGACGGCGTCGACGGCCGCGTCGTGATCGCGCCCGGCGACATCCTGCTGCCGTTCAAGGAGTACGCGCGCGAGGCGGTCGAGCTGACGATCGAGCACGGCCGCATCGTCGACATCCGCGGCGGCGTGGAGGCCGCGATCCTGCGCGACTACATCGAGGGCTTCGAGGACCAGGACGCCTACGGCATCTCGCACATCGGCTGGGGGATGATGAAGGAGGCGCGCTGGTCGGGGCTCGCGACCGACCGCCGCTCGATCCACATGGAGGCGCGTTCGTTCCTCGGCAACGTGCTCTTCTCGACCGGTCCCAACGGCGAGCTGGGCGGCACGAACGCGACGCCCTGCCACCTCGACGTCCCGATGCGCGACTGCTCGCTCTTCCTCGATGACGAGCCGGTCCTGATCGACGGCGACGTGATCCCCGACGAGCTGCGGCCGACGGCGCAGGAGGCGCTGCGATGAGCGCGCCGGCGATCGCCCTCGACCCGAGCGGCCCCGGCTGGCGCGCGCTCGCGCCCGGGCGCACGTTCGCGCCGGCCTTCCTCGACCTGCGCGAGCGGATCTTCGTCCGCATCGACGACTACTACGACCGCGACCACCTGACGCGCGCCGGCGACTGGATGCTCGCGCTCCAGCCCGACGCCCCCGAGTACCTCGTCGTCGCGGCGCTGACGCACGATCTCGAGCGCTCGGTCCCCGGCGGCCCGAGACTCGAGATGGACCGCGTCGGCTGGGACGACATCGACTACAACACCGCGCACACGCACCGCTCGGCCGAGATCGTGCCGGCGTGGCTGCGCGAGCAGGGCGTCGAGGAGGCGCTCGCGGCGGCGGTCGCGCAGCCGATCCGCGAGCACGAGTTCGGCGGCTCGCCCGACGGCGACCTGATGCAGGCGTGCGACTCGATCTCCTTCCTGGAGACGAACGCCGGACTCGTCGCGTCGTGGGCGCGGCGCGAGATGTGCTCGAAGGCGAAGGCGCGGGAGAAGCTCGACTGGATGTACGAGCGGATCCGGCTCGTGCGGGCGCGGACGATCGCGCGTCCGGTCTACGAGCGCTCGGTCGAGCGGTTCGAGGCGGAGCTGCGCGCGTCGTAGCGCGGCCGGCGAGCAGCGCCGGCAGCGGGCGTACCTGGTGGCGACGTGGAGGGCGCGCCGCCTTTTTGTCCACACATGCATGAGGAGAGGTGAGGCGAGATGCCTCAGAGCAGACGCGCCGAGTTCCCCAACCCGTTCGAGGTCGAGACGCCGGCCGGCGCCGACGGCTGGGAGCGCCTGTACCCCTACTACGCGCTCTTCAGCGAGGACCGCCGCGAGACCGAGGAGAACCAGTTCTGGTTCCAGGACTCGATGCACTACCCCGAGCCGATGTACCCGTTCGACATGGTCATGCCCGAGCAGACGTGGGTGATCCTGAACCAGAACACGACGCGCTACATGGTCGTGCCGACGGCGCTCGGGATCGACCACCGGATCGTCAACGGCTACGTCTACATCAGCCCGAACGTGGTCGACGACCCGCAGGAGATCGCGCGTCGCGCGGAGCTGTTCGGCCCGCGCGCCGGCCACTACTTCCAGAACTGGCGCGAGCTCTACGACGCCTGGGTCGAGAAGGCGAGAGCGACGCGCGAGCGGCTCGACGCGCTCTCGTTCCCGCCGCTGCCCGACGCCGAGCCGCTCGAGGCCGTCCAGGCGGGACGCGAGCGCGGCGCCGTCTACGGACTGATCGCGGGCTACAACCGGCTGCTCGAGAACATCAGCGAGATCGGGCACCTGCACTTCGAGATGCTCGGCCTGGGCTACGGCGCCTACGTGACGTTCCGCGACCTCTGCCAGACGGCCTTCCCCGGCATCCGCGACCAGACGATCGCAAGCATGGTCGCCGGCATCGACATCCTCATGTTCCGCCCCGACGACGAGCTCAAGAAGCTCGCGCGGCGCGCGCTCGAGCTGGGCGTCGCGGAGCCGATCAAGGCCGGCGGCGAGGGCGACGCGACGCTCGCCGCGATCCGCGCCCTGCCCGGCGGGGAGGAGTGGATCGCCGACCTCGACCGCTCGCGCGAGCCGTGGTTCTGGTTCGCGACCGGCGCCGGCATGACGCATGAGGACCCGGCCTGGAACGACGACCTGAAGATCCCGCTCGGGCTGATCGCGACGTACGTCGGCAAGCTCGAGGCGGGGGAGGGGATCGATCGTCCGCTCGACGCCGTCGAGACCGAGCGCGACCGCATCACCGCCGAGTACCGCGAGCTGCTGCTGGCCGACGAGGACCGCGAGGCGTTCGACGAGCTGCTGGCGCTCGCGCGGATGGTCTATCCGTTCGTCGAGAACCACAACTTCTACTGCGAGCACCAGCACCACACGCGCCTCTGGCACAAGGTCCGCGAGGTCGGCGCCGTGTTCGCCGCGCGCGGCTTCTTCGAGGACGCCGAGGACATCTTCATGCTGCACCGCTTCGAGGTCTACTCGGCGATGTGGGACCTGATGAGCGGCTGGGCGACCGAGACGCCCGATCGCGGCGCCCACTGGCGGCGCGAGATCGCCGAGCGCAAGACGATCATGGAGGGGCTCCGCGCGTGGTCGCCGCCTCCCGCGCTCGGACCCGCGCCGGAGTCGCTGACGGAGCCGTTCACGGTGATGCTGTGGGGCGTCACCGACGAGACGATCGAGCGCTGGCAGGCGGCCGGCGGCGACGGCGCCTCCAACGAGCTGCACGGCGTCGCCGCCTCGGCGGGCGTCGCCGAGGGACCGGCGCGCGTGATCTCCTCGCCGAGCCAGCTCGACCAGGTGCAGGCGGGCGAGGTGCTCGTGTGCCAGATCACCGCCCCGAGCTGGGCGCCGGTCTTCACGAAGATCGCCGGCGCCGTCTCGGACATCGGCGGGATCATGGCCCACGCCGCGATCGTCTCGCGCGAGTACGGCCTGCCGGCGGTCGTCGGCACCGGCTTCGGGACGAAGACGATCAGAACCGGCCAGCGCGTGCGCGTCGACGGCTCGAGAGGCATCGTCACCCTCCTGGACTAGCGTCGACAGCAACCGAAGTTCCCTGCAAAATGGGAATGGGAGAGCGGCGCCAGCCGTTCTCCCGACCGACCGCGAAGCGGTCGGCAGCACCTGGGAGAGCGGCGCCAGCCGTTCTCCCGACCGACCGCGAAGCGGTCGGCGCACCCCCAGCGGTTCCCGCGTCTCCCCCCCGGGTGGGGGGAGCCGCGGGGCGCAGGCTGGTGGTCGGCGCGAGGCGCCGCCAGGATGCGCTCAGTGCCAGGTCCCGCCTCGTCCACCGCCGTCCTCTTCCCCGGGCAGGGGAGCCAGACCCCGGAGATGCGCCAGCTCGTCGCCGAGCGGCGCCCGGAGCTGCTCGCCCTCGCACACGAGGTCGTCGGCTCCGATCCCTTCGCCCGCATCGACGACGGCACGCAGTTCGCCCAGCCGGCGATCTACTGCGCCAGCCTCGTCGGCTGGGACCGGCTCGCCGCCGCCGGCGTGCGGCCCGCCGCGCTCGTCGGCCACTCGCTCGGCGAGGTCGCCGCGCTCGTCGCGGCCGGCGCGCTGTCGGCCGAGGACGGGCTGCGGCTGGTCGCGACGCGCGGCCGCCTGATGCAGGAGTCGGGCGAGCGCAGCGGCGACGGCTCGATGCTGGCGCTGCTCGGCACCGGCGCGGCGGAGCGCGCGAGCGAGGTCGCCGATCCCCACGGGTTGACGATCGCGAACGACAACGCGCCCAACCAGGTCGTCCTGTCAGGCGATGCGAGCGGCTTCGACGCCGCGATCACGACCGCGAAGGGCCTTGGCCTGCGCGCCGTCAAGCTGCCGGTCACCGGCGCCTTCCACTCGCCCGCGATGGCGGCCGCCGGCCCTGAGTTCGCGGCCGCGCTGGCCGCGATCGACTTCCGCCCGCCGTCGGTCCCGGTCTGGTCCTCGATCACGGTCGCGCCCTTCGACGACGTGCCGGCGCGGCTCGCCGACGCGCTGACGAGGCCGGTCCGCTGGCGCGAGACGATCCTGGCGCTGCACGAGAGCGGCATCGAGCGGTTCGTCGAGGCTGGCCCCGGCAAGGTCCTCACCGGCCTCGTCCGCCGCATCGCGCCCGACGCCGAGGCGATCACCGCAACGCAGGAGCTGGAGAGCGCGAATGTCTGACGTGGTGCTGAACGACGCCGACGCGGCCGCGGGCGGGAGCCCCGTGCAGCGTGGCGCGGCGCTGCGCTCGGTCGCGAGCGTGCTGCCGGAGACGATCGTCACGAACGCCGAGATGGGCGCCCAGATCGGCAAGGACGAGGAGTGGATCTTCAGCCGCACCGGCATCCGCGAGCGGCGCGTGGCGCAGGAGGGCGAGCGCCTCACGGACCTCGCGACCGCCGCCGGCCGGGCCGCGCTCGCGCAGGCCGGCGTCGCGGCCGCCGAGCTCGACCTGATCCTCGTCGCGACGATGACGCCCGACGAGGCGACGCCGAACACCGCGCCGCTCGTCGCCCACGCGCTCGGTGCCAGACGGGCCGGCGCGATCGACATCGGCGCCGCCTGCACCGGCTACCTGTCGGCGCTCGCGCTCGCCGCCGGGCAGATCGAGACCGGCCGCGCCGAGCAGGTGCTGCTGATCGGCGCCGACGCGATGAGCCGGATCGTCGATCCGAGCTCGAAGACGGCGATGCTGTTCGCCGACGGCGCCGGCGCGACGGTGATGAGCGCGACGACCGGCGCCACCCGCATCGGCCCGGTGCTGCTGCGCGCCGACGGCGAGGTGCCCGAGTACCTGATCGCCTACCACCACGACCGCGCGCTCCAGATGGACGGCCACGCGACCTTCAAGCACGCCGTCAACCGCATGACCGAGGTGACGCGGGAGGCCGTCGCGGCCGCCGAGCTGACGCTCGAGCAGATCGACCTGTTCGTCTACCACCAGGCGAACGCCCGCATCCTCCGCGCCGTCGGCGAGCGGCTCGGACTCGACCCGGAGCGCGTCGTCGACTGCATCGAGCGGACCGGCAACACCTCCTCGGCGTCGATCCCGCACGCGCTCGACGTCGCGCGGCTCGACGGCCGCCTGCGCGACGGCTCGCGCGTGCTGCTGTCCGCCTTCGGCGCCGGCTTCACCTGGGGCGGCGCCGTGATCGAGTGGGGCGGGCCGGATGCCTGAGCCCGCGCGCCCGGGCGCGGCCCTCGTGACCGGCGGCGCGCGCGGCATCGGCGCCGCGATCGTGCGGCGGCTCGCGGCCGACGGCTGGCCCGTCGGGATCGGCTACCACTCCGGCGCCGCAGCGGCGGAGGCGCTCGTCGCCGAGGTCGAGGCGGCGGGCGGGCGGGCGGTCGCGCTGGGCGGCGACATCGCCGCGCCGGAGACGCTCGAGGGCCACTTCGGCACGCTCGAGGAGCGCTACGGGCCCGTGCTCGTGCTCGTCAACAACGCCGGTGTGAACGCCGACAACCTCTCGCCGCAGATCAAGGACGAGGACTGGACGCGGGTGATCGACACGAATCTCACGGCCGCGTTCCGCGCGACCCGTCGCGCGATCCCGCCGATGCTGAGAGCGCGTCACGGCCGCGTCGTGAACATCTCGTCGGTCGTCGGCCTGAGAGCCAACCCCGGCCAGGCCAACTACGCGGCCTCGAAGGCCGGCATGATCGGCATGACGAAGACGATCGCGGCCGAGGTCGCGCGCCGCGGCGTGACGGTCAACGCGGTCGCGCCCGGTTTCATCGCGTCCGACATGACCGCCGCGCTGCCCGCCGAGCTGCTCGCCCACATCCCCGCACGCCGGATGGGCACGCCGGAGGAGGTCGCCGCCGTCGTGCGCTTCCTCGCCTCCGACGAGGCCAGCTACGTGACCGGTGCAACCTTCACCGTCGACGGCGGTATCTCCGCCTAGGCGGAGTCCACCGTCTGATGTCGAATCGAACCAAAGGAGACCGCATGGCAACCGCAACCCCAGAGGCCGTCGAGGCCCGCGTCGTCGAGGCGCTCGCCAGCTTCGGCCCCGACGCCGACCAGGTGACGCGCGACGCGACGTTCGAGGAGCTCGACATCGACTCGCTCGACCTCGTCGAGCTGGCTCAGATCGTCGAGGACGACTACGGCGTCGAGCTCAAGGGCGACGACATGAAGAGCCTGAAGACCGTCGGCGACGCGATCGACCTCGTGGTGGCCAGAGCCCAGTGACCCGTCCGCGCGTCGTCATCACCGGCGTCGGTACCGTCTCCCCGCTCGGGATCGGTGCCGACCTGCTGCTGCGGCGCTGGGTCGCGGGCGAGATCGGCATCGTCGACGGCGAGGGCGCCGCGCGCGACTACGTCGCCACCGACCACCTCTCGAAGAAGGAGGTGCGTCGGACCGACCGCTTCGCGCACATGGCGATGACCGCCAGCGACGAGGCGCTCGCGCAGGCGGGCTGGAGCGACGAGCTGCCGTACGACCCCGAGCGGATCGCGTGCATCTACGCGACCGGCATCGGCGGCCTCGGCTCGCTCGAGCAGCAGCACGACCTGATGCGGGACGGCGGCAACGCCTCGGTCTCGCCGCTGTCGGTGCCGCTCTTCATGCCGAACGCCGCCGTCGCGGCGCTGTCGATGCGGCACAACCTCCGCGGGCAGACATACGCGACCGCCTCCGCCTGCGCGGCCGGCTCGCACTCGATCGGCGCGGCGACGCGCGCGATCCAGGTCGGCGACGCCGACGCCGTCATCGCGGGCGGCTCGGAAGCGACGCTGACGCTGCTGGCGCGCGCCAGCTTCGGCAAGATGGGCGCGCTCTCGCCGAGCGGCATCTCACGCCCGTTCGACCTCCGCCGCGACGGCTTCGTGATGGGCGAGGGCGCCGGAGTGCTGGTGCTCGAGGACGCCGAGAAGGCGGCCGCGCGCGGCGCGAGAGCGCTGGGGGAGATCCGCGGCTTCGCCTCGACCGCCGACGCCTACCACCTGACGGCGCCGGACCCGACCGGCGAGCCGGCCGCGAGCGCGATCCGCCGCGCCCTCGCCGACGCCGGGCTGACGGCCGCCGACGTCGACTACATCAACGCGCACGGCACCTCGACCGGGCTCAACGACGCCTCCGAGACGGCGGCGATCAAGCTCGCCTTCGGCGAGGAGCTGGCGCGCGCCGTCCCGGTCTCCTCGACCAAGTCCGCGACCGGCCACACGCTGGGCGCCGCCGGCGCGCTCGAGGCGATCGTCTCGGTGCTCGCGATGAACGAGCGGATCATCCCGCCGACGCTCGGGCTCGACGTGCCCGACCCGGAGCTCGACCTCGACTACGTCCCCAACGTCTCGCGTCCGCTGCAGCCCCGCAACGGTGCGCCGATCGCGCTGTCGAACTCGTTCGGCTTCGGCGGTCACAACGTCGTCCTGTGCCTGGAAGGAGCGGCATGACTCGCGCGGAGCGCTCGCATGCCGTGTGCGAACTCGCCCAGAGGCTCGCTCGCACGGGACGCACAACTCTGGAGGGAGCAGCATGAGCATTGCCACGATGGTGGAGCCGACCCGGCGGCTGAGCCCGCTCGACCGCCTCGAGCTGCTCTGCGACGCCGGCTCGCTCGAGATCGTCCGTTCCGCGGTGATGTCGCCGAAGCTCGGCTCGCGCGCGAAGCCCGGCGACGGCGTCGTCGGCGCGATGGGCCGCATCGACGGCCGGCCGGTCGCCTGCTACGCGCAGGACGTCTCGTTCCTCGGCGGCTCGCTCGGCGCCGCGCACGCCGACACGATCGGCCGCGTGCTGCAGCTCGCCGGCCGCGCACGGGTGCCCGTCGTGGGCTTCATCGAGTCCGGCGGCGCGCGCATGCAGGAGGGCACGGCGGCGCTCGCCGGCTACGCCCGCATCTTCCGTCAGAACGTCGCGCTGAACGGCGTCGTGCCGCAGATCTCGATCATCGGCGGCCTCTCGGCCGGCGGTGGCTGCTATTCGCCGGCGCTGACCGACTTCGTGATGATGACCGAGAGCGCGGCGATGTTCCTGACCGGCCCGGGCGTCGTCAGAGACGTGATGGGCGAGGACGTCAGCGCCGCTGAGCTGGGCGGCTACAAGGTCCACGAGCGCAACGGCGTGACGGACCTGGTCGTGCCCGACGACGAGGCCGCCGCGCTGCTCGCGCGCCAGCTGCTCGGCTACCTGCCGCAGCACGCCGACGCCGGCCTGCCGCGGACGCTGGCGCTCGAGCCCGAGCTGAGCGATCCCGGCGCCGCGGTGCCGTCCGATCCGCGCCGCGTCTACGACGTGCGTGCGGCGATCGCCGGGATCGTCGACCGCGACTCGCTGCTGGAGATCGCGCCGCGCTGGGCGCGCTCGATCGTGACCGGCTTCGCGCGCATCGACGGCCGCCCGGTCGGCGTCGTCGCGAACCAGCCGCGCTACATGGGCGGCGTGCTCGACGCCGACTCCTCGCAGAAGGGCGCGCGCTTCGTCGAGACCTGCGACCGCTATGGGATCCCGCTCGTCGTGCTGGTCGACACGCCCGGCTTCATGCCCGGCACGCGCCAGGAGCAGGCCGGCGTGATCCGCCACGGCGCGACGCTCGTGCGCGCCTTCGCGTCGGCGACGGTGCCGAAGGTGACGGTCGTGCTGCGCAAGGCCTACGGCGGCGCCTACATCACGATGAACTCGAAGGACCTCGGCGCCGACCTCGTGATGGCGTGGGACGGCGCGCAGATCGGCGTGATGGGCGCCCAGCCGGCGGTCGGGATCATCCACCGCCGCGAGCTGGCGGCGGCGACCGACCCGGTCGCCGAGCGCGACGCGCTCGCGGCCGCGTACGCCGAGGAGCACCTCGGCGCGAAGGTCGCGGCGGCCGGCGGCTTCATCGACGAGGTGATCGAGCCGCACGAGACGCGCCGGCGCCTCGTCTGGGCCTTCGGCGCACTCGACGACCGCCGGGCGTCGCGGGAGCTCGCGTGAACGCGCAGCCGCTCGACCTCCGGCCTCGGCTTCCGTTCGAGGGCCGCCGGTATCTCGTCACCGGGGTCCTGACGAAGGACTCGATCGCGTTCGCGACGGCCGCGCAGCTGCAGGAGCTGGGCGCGTCCGTGGTCCTGACCGGCTTCGGCCGCGCGAGACGGCTGACCGAGCGCGCCGCGCAGCGGCTGCCGCAGCCGGCCGACGTGCTCGAGCTCGACGTCAACGAGCCCGCGCACTACCCCGCGCTGGTCGACGCGCTGAGCGCGAGATGGGGCGGCCTCGACGGCGTCCTGCACGCGATCGCGTTCGCGCCCGAGGACGCGCTCGGCGGCAAGTTCATGACGGCGCCGGCGGCGAGCGCGATCACCGCGTTCCAGACGAGCGCGGTCTCGCTGCGCGAGCTGGCGGCCGCACTGCTGCCGCTGCTGCGCGAGGCGCCCGGTGGCGGCTCGATCGTCGGGCTCGACTTCGACGCCAGCGTCGCCTGGCCGATCTACGACTGGATGGGCGTCGCGAAGGCCGCGCTCGAGTCGGTCTCGCGCTACCTCGCGCGCGACCTCGGTCCGGAGGGCGTGCGCGTCAACCTCGTCTCGGCCGGGCCGCTGGCGACGGTCGCGGCGGGCGGCATCCCCGGCTTCGAGATGCTCGCGACGGCGTGGGAGCGGCAGGCGCCGCTCGGCTGGGACGTGAAGGACCCGGGGCCGGTCGCCCAGACGATCTGCTTCCTGCTGTCGGACTGGTCGCGCGCGATCACCGGCGAGATCCTGCACGTCGACGGCGGCTTCCACGCGATGGGCACCGCGCTCGACGCCGCGGTCGCGGTCGCGGTCGCCGAGTAGCGCGCTGTCGGCGGCGCGGTCGGCCGATCGTGGCGCGTGTCCGACGCGCCTGATGCACCGAACTGTGGGAGAATGCTGGCCCGAACAGGAGGCCAGCCATGAGCAGCAGCACCACCTCGTCCGACCGTCTCGACGTCGGCGCGCTCAGACAGGCGATCGAGGCGCGTGACGCAAACGCCCTCGCGGCGCTCTACGCACCGGATGCCGAGATCGTCCTCGTCGACCAGGAGCACTCGCCCAGCCAGCCGCAGCGGGCGCAGGGAATCGACGCGATCCGCGGTGTGCTCCAGGACATCTACTCGCGCGACATGACGCACGAGGTCCGCCAGCTCGTCGACGGGCCCGACGGCGTCGCGTTCACCGTCGACTGCCGCTATCCCGACGGCACGCACGTGCTCGCGAATACGCTGCTCGAGGTCCGCGACGGGCACATCGCCCGCCAGCAGGACGTCGTCGCCTGGGACACCGCCTGACGCAGGCGCCGCTCGCTCGGCGCCGCTCGCTCGGCGCCGTCGCGGCGCCGGCCGCTCAGCGGAAGAGGTCCTCGGCCTCGGGGCGTACGAGCGTCTGCGCCCCGGGGCCGTCCTCGGCACCGACGTGGTGCCCGAGCCCGCGGACCAGCACGACCGGCTGGCGCGTGTCCTTGCCGCGCGCGAGATCGGCGGCCGAGGCGACCTCGTCGGCGATTGCGATCCAGGTGGCGCGCATCTCGCGACCGACGCTGTCGGGCCGCCCGCGCCAGTCCTCGAGCGGCGCGAGGCCGGCGACGCCGATCGCGACGTCGACCTGACCGTGGCGCCAGGCGCGCCCGAACGAGTCGGTGATCACGATCGCGGGCGCGGCGCCGGTCAGCTCGCGCACGCGCGCGCGCAGCTCGCGGGCCGAGCGGTCCGGGTCGAGCGGCAGCAGCACGAGCGTCTCGCCGGCGTCGACGTTCGACGCGTCGACGCCGGCGTTCGCGCAGACGAAGCCGTGGCGCGTGACGCAGATCAGCACCCCGCGCTCGGCGCGGATCAGCTCGCGGGTCTCGTCGAGGACGACCTGCACGTGACGGGGGTCCTTGCCGAACGGCGCCGCCAGCTCGCGGGCCCGCGGGCCGGGGACGACGTCGCTCAGCCGCCGGGTGCGGCCCTCTGCCTTCGAGACCGCCTTGTGGGCGATCACGAGCACGTCGCCGTCGCGCAGCGCGCCGGCCGCGGGCGGCAGCTGCGCGGCCACGAGCGACGCGAGATCCGCACCCGCCGGGATCTCCGGCAGGCCGTCGAGCGCGACCGCCGAGAGCATCAGCCGCGACTGGGGTTCGTGCGCATCAGCTGGTTCAGCATCCCGCGCGTGTGCGCGGCGCCGCCGCGGCGCTGGGCGACGAGCTCCTGCAGGGCGCGGAAGTCGTCGGGCGTGTCGACGTCGAGCGCCAGCGACGGCAGCTCGGCGACCTCGGCCGCGAGGCCGGCCTCCTCGGCCAGCCGCAGGTGGCGCTCGCAGCTGTCGCGGCCGTAGCCGGGTCGCATCGCGTCCGGCGGCGAGAGCAGCAGCGCGTTGGTCCCGCTGCCGTGGCGGTCCGGGATCACGACGGCGTAGCGATCCACCGTGCGCGGCCGGCCCAGGAGCGCGTCGAGCTCGACCGGATCGAGCATCGGGACGTCGCCGGGGACGCAGAGGACGCGCTCGGCGCCGAGCTCGCGGGCGTGCGCGATGCCGCGCACGAGCGCCTGGTTCATGCCGCTCTCGGCGGGATCGTCGAGCGCGATCGCGTCGTAGCCCTCGGCGATCCGCTGCGCGCCGGGATCGGCCGTCACGACGAGCACTCGCTCGACGGCGGTCGAGCGGCGCAGGGCGGTCAGCACGTCGACGTACATCGCCTCCGCGAGCGCGCGCCGGGGACCGTCCGGGAGGGCGGCCGAGAGGCGCCGCTTGGCGCCCTGGAAGCGCTTGATCGGCAAGATGACGAGCGTCTGCATGGCGGCGTACGGTACCCCTTCGCTCCGTCGCGTCAGCGCGCGAGCGACGTCGCGAAGGCGAGCGCCTCGCGCGCGAGGCGCTCGCGGCCGGCGGCGTCGCGCATCATCACGTCGGTGACGCGGACGGGGACGGCTGGGTTGGCGACGACCGGCTCGTCGGCGACGAGCCCGTCGAGCACGTCGCCGTAGAGGGCGGCGACGCCGGCGGCCGTGACAGGCTGGCCGGCCCACGCGAGGAAGGCGGCGGTCGGGCCCTTGACGACCTCGCCCGCGACGATCGGGCTGACCGCGACGACGGGCGCCTCGCTCGCGCGCAGCGCGTCGCGCATCCCCGGTACCGCGAGGATCGGGCCGATCGAGACGATCGGGTTCGACGGGCCGATCACGATCGCGCGCGCCCGCGCGATCGCGTCGAGCACCTCGGGCGTCGGCTTCGCCGCGTGCACGCCGCGGAAGTCGACGCCGTCGACGGGGCCGCGCGCGCGGCTGAGGATCATGAACTCCTGGAACGGCCAGGTCCGCCCATGCGCGAGCACGTGCGTGCTGACCGGCTCGTCGCACATCGGCAGCACGCGGCCGGGGATCGCGAGGGCGCGGCCCAGCTCCGCGATCGCCTCCGTCAGGCGCGCGCCCTCGGCGATCCGCCGGGCGCGCTCGATCCCGTACGCGAGGTCGCGGTCGCCGAGGTTGAACCAGACGTCGACGCCCAGCTCGCGCAGGCCGTCCATCACCTGGAAGGTGTCGCCGGCGAGGCCCCAGCCGCGTGCGTCGATGCGGTCCGCGAGCCAGAAGGTGACGAGGTCGGGGTCGGGCGAGACGCGGGCGCCGTACATCTCGACGTCGTCGCCGGTGTTGACGACCGCGACGAGGTCGTCGCCGACGACCGCCGCCATCCCGCGCGCGAGCTTGGCGCCGCCCGTTCCGCCCGCGAGCACGACGACCGGAGCTCCGGCCGCTGCCACGTCAGCTCCAGAGCTCGTCGGGCAGGCCGGTGATCTTGATCCCGGCGGTCGCTCTGTGCCGGATGTTGATCGCGATCGTGAGGGCCGTCAGCTGCTCGGTCAGGCGGGCGACCTCGAGCTTGCCGCAGTCGACCGCGCGCAGCCCCTCGACGCGCTCGACCAGCTCGGCGACGCGGCGTCTGGCGTCGCGATCGTCGCCGGTCACGAGCACGTCCTCGTCGAAGACGTAGTCGAGGTCGGCGAGGTGCGCGGCGGAGACCGTGTGCAGCGCCGAGACGACGGTGACGCCTCTCGGCACCAGCTCCTGGGCCTGCTGCGCGGCCGACCCCTGCCAGACCTGCAGGACGCGCGTCGCGCGGCCGCCGACGGTCGAGGCGAGGGGCGCGGTCACGTCGACGACGATCTGGCCCTCGCGCAGCACGCCTCTGAGCGACTTGAGCGTCGGCGCCTGGCTCGGGAACGGCACGCTGACGACGACGATCTCGCTCTGGGCCGCCGCCTCGGGGTTCTCCAGCCCGCGGATCTCGGCGCCCGGCACGCGTGCGGCCGCCTGCTCCGCGGCCTGCTCCGCGCGGTCGCCGTCGCGCGAGCCGATCACGACCGGCGTGCCGGCCTTGGCGAGGCGCAGCGCGAGCCCGAAGCCGAGGTCGCCGGTCGCGCCGACGATGGTCACGGAGGAAGGCACGGCGGCGAGTATATGGTTGAGCGCGATGCGGCAGCTCGGTCGTACCGCGATCGTAACCGGGGGAGCGTCGGGCATCGGCGCCGCTACCGCGCGCCGTCTCGCGGCCGAGGGCGCGCGCGTCGCGGTCGCCGACCAGGACGAGTCGGGCGCGCGGGCGGTCGCCGGCGAGATCGACGGCATCGCCCTCCACGTCGACGTCGCCGCCGCCGCCAGCGTGCGCGCCTGCGTCGCGCTGGCGATCGAGGAGCTGGGACGCATCGACGTGCTCGTCAACAACGCCGGCACCGATCGCTTCGGCTTCTTCGTCGACACCGACGAGGACCTGTGGGACCTCGTGCTCGGCGTCAACCTCCGCGGCGTGCTGGCGGTCACGCACGCGGTCCTGCCGGGGATGCACGCGCAGGGCGGCGGCGCGATCGTCAACGTCGCGAGCGAGGCCGGCCGCGTCGGCTCCCAGGGCTCGGCGACCTACAGTGCCGCGAAGGCGGGCGTGATCGGCTTCACGAAGGCGATCGCGCGGGAGTCGGCGCGCTACCGCGTGCGCTCCAACGCGGTCGCGCCCGGGCCGATCGAGACGCCGCTGCTGAACAGCGCGGCCGAGCAGCTCGGCGAGCTCGGGGCGCGGCTGAAGCAGGGCATGATCGACGCGACCGCGATGCGCCGCAGCGGCGAGCCGGAGGAGGTCGCGGCGGCGATCGCCTACCTCGCCAGCGACGACGCCGCCTACGTCACCGGCCAGACGCTGAACGTCAGCGGCGGCCTCTCGATGTGGTGAGACGCGCGGCCGAGCTCTGCGACGGGCTCTTAGACTCGGACCGATGAGCATGAGCGAGCTGCCCGACGCCGTCCGCGTCCGCGAGGTCGGGCCGCGCGACGGCTTCCAGAACGAGGCCGAGGTGATCCCGACGCACGAGAAGGTGCGGCTGATCGACCAGCTCGGGCGCACCGGGCTGAAGCGGATCGAGGTGACGAGCTTCGTGCGTCGCGACGTGATCCCGCAGCTGGGCGACGCGGCCGAGGTGCTGCGGCAGATCGACGTCCCCGACGACGTCGCGCTCAGCGTGCTGGTCCCGAACGAGCGCGGGCTCGACCACGCGCTCGTGCAGCGCGAGCGCTTCCACGAGCTGACCGTCTTCCTGTCCGCCTCCGAGACGCACAACCGCCACAACGTCAACCGCTCGATCGCCCAGTCGCTCGAGGAGCTCGAGCGCGTGCTCGACCGCGCCGGCGCGGAGGGCCTGCGCCGCGAGGCCGTCATCTCGACCGCGTTCGGCTGCCCCTACGAGGGCGAGGTTCCGGCGGCGCGCGTGACGGAGATCGCCCAGGTGCTGGTGGCCGCCGGGGCCGACGAGATCGCCTTCGGCGACACGACCGGGATGGCCAACCCGCGGATGGTCGAGGAGCGCTTCGCGATCTGGCGCGCGGCGCTGCGCGGCGTCGAGCTGACGGCGCACTTCCACAACACGCGCGGCCTCGGGCTCGCGAACGTGCTGGCCTCGCTGCACGCCGGCGTCGACTCGTTCGAGGCGAGCTTCGGGGAGCTCGGCGGCTGCCCGGTCCCGGCCGGCGCGACCGGCAACATCGCGACCGAGGAGCTCGTCTCGATGCTCGAGGAGATGGGGATCGCGACCGGCGTCGACCTGCCGGCGCTGATCGTCGCGACCGGCGAGCTGAGCGACGTGCTCGATCGACCGCTCGGCAGCCACGTGCTCCGCGCCGGCCCGGTCGACTGGGGCCCGCCGCCCGACCGACCGGCCTAGCGCGCGCGCACGCCGTCGCGGCGAGCGTTGGGATCCACGACGAGCGCTAGCGGCCGGTGAACTGCGGCAGGCGCTTCTCCGCAAGGGCCCGCGCGCCCTCGGCGAAGTCCTCCGACTGCGCGCACAGCTGCTGGGCCTGGACCTCCTGCTCGAGCGTCAGCGAGAGCGCGGGCTTGGCGGCCGCGTCGAGGACGCGCTTCGCCAGGCCGACCGCGAGCGGCGCGCAGGCGAGCAGGTCGGCGACGAGCTGCTCGGTGGCGGCGTCGAGCTCCTCCGGCGCGGCGAGACGGTTGACGAGCCCGATCCGCTCGGCCTCCTCGGCCCCGATCAGCTTGCCGGTCATGATCAGCTCCTTCGCGCGGCCGAGGCCGACGACGGACGGCAGCCGCGAGGAGCCGCCGACGTCGGGGATCAGCCCGATGCGCGTCTCCGGCATCCCGATCACCGCGTCGCTGCTCATCACGCGCAGGTCGCAGGCGAGCGCCAGCTCGACCGCGCCGCCGATGCAGCCGCCGTGGATCTGCGCGATCACCGGCTTCGTCATCTCCTCCGCCCGGTTCCAGGACTCGATGCACTCGCGCCGGAAGGCGCGTAGGTACTCGGGCGTGCTCGAAAGCGCGCCGAGCGCGCCGAAGTCCATCCCGGAGGAGAACATCGCGCCGGCGCCACGGACGACGACGCAGCGGACGGACGCGGCGTTGGCCGCCTCCTTCAGCGCGGCGCCGATCGCGAGCACCAGCTCGCCGTGCATCGCGTTGCGTTTCTCGGGGCGGTTGAGGATCAAATGGCGCACCGCGCCACGGTCCTCGGTCTCGACAAGAGGCATTGCGGCCAGCCTTCCGACGCTCATGGGGACGCCCGGAGGCTACCTGCGGTCGGCCGGCCCCTGCGCTCGTTCGTCGTCGCCCCGCGAGTCGCGGCGGGATCGCAGGTCGCCGCGCTCGACGCGATAGAGCCGCTCGGAGCCGCCGCGGCCGAGCCGCGCCTCGTCGTCGGCGGCGCCCGGGCCGAGCTCGTTCCAGCTCAGGAAGGCGAGCCGGATCAGCGACAGCAGCATGATCCACTTGGGCCAGAACGAGCCGTACGCGCCGGTCGCGAAGAACAGCAGGACGAAGGCGAGGTTGACCAGCACGGCGACGCCGACGGCGTGCAGCACGCGGCGCTTCGCGTGCTCGCGCGTGGGAGCGTGCGCGGCCGGCGTGCGCTCCGGCTCGAGCGCCGGCAGGTCCGCCAGCAGCGCCTGCAGCTCCGGCACGGTGCGCGCGGCGTAGGCCCCGTCGAGCCGCTCCGACAGCTCCTCGGGCGTCAGCCGGCCGTCCGCGCAGTGCTCGCGCAGCTGCGTCGCCGCGCGCTCGCGGTCGGCGTCGGATGCCCGGAGGGCGGGCGCCGTCGGGTCGTCGCCGCTCATGCTCCGATGGTACGGGAGCGTCGTCGGAGCTCGGCCGCGTCGCGGGGTAGGCTGCGCGGATGACCGAGGCAGAGGAGCTGCGCCGGCGCGCGCGCGTCGCGACCGAGGCGCTGCGCCCGCACCCGCATCGCGGCGATCTGATCGGCGCGGGGGCGATCCCGTTCACGCTCGGCGTGGTGCTCGTCAACGTGCGCCTCGACAGCTCGTGGGGGACCGGCATCTTCTTCGTCCTGACGGCGCTCGCGTGCGCGCTCGTGCTTGGCATGGGCGTGCTGGCGCCGCTCGAGGGCGAGCGCCCGCGCGCCTATCAGCAGGTGCTGCTGCTGGGCGGGCTGGTGCTGCTGTTCGTGACGCTGCTGCGGCTCGCGCAGGTCCTCGGCAGCGACGCCCCGCTGAACGCGCAGGGCTCCACCTTCTGGATCGCGACGCTGCTCGCGTCGAGCGCCACGTGGCTCGCGCGCGAGCGGCGCAGCGCGATCTGCGCGCTGGTCGCGGCGGTCGCGGGCGGGGTCGCGCTGCTCGCCTTCGTCGGCTGGGTCTTCCACCCGCACGGGCCGGGAAGCACCCGCTGGATCCTGTTCCTGGTCGCGATCGGGCTCGTCTTCGGCGCGCTCGTGCTGCGCGACCGGCGGCGGCGCGAGTCGGTCTACCTGATCGACGCGGCCGGGCTCGCGATGCTCGTGCTGGGATTGACCTACGTCGGGTCGCTCTTCTCGCTGACGTTCGCCGCGGACGCCGGGTCGGTCGGTCCCGGCGCCGGCTGGAAGCTGATCCTGCTGGCCGCCGGGCTCGGCCTCGTCGCCTACGCCGGCGTCGACGAGGAGCCGGGGCCGGCGTACATCGGCGCGCTCAACCTGCTGCTGTTCCTCGTGCTCGACGGGATCCCCGGACGCGACGGCGCGAGCCTCTGGTTCTGGCCGGTCGTGCTGCTGCTCGCCGGCGGGGCGATGATCGCCGCCGGCCTGCGACCGCGCGTGCCGCTGCCGCCCGAGCCGCCGCCGGTCGACGGGCCGGGCGAGACCGTCCCGGGGCCGTTCCCGCCGTCGCCCGCACCTGGCTCGGCGCCGGGCGCGGGGGCGACCGGGGCAACGGGCGCGCCGTTCGCGCGCCCGGCTCGGCCCCTCGGACCCGAGCAGGAGACGCCGCCAGGCGCGCCCGAAGGGGAGGACGGGTCGGAGTTCGTCGTGGAGCCGCCGCCGGCCGCGGGGCAGCCGCCAGCGCCGGGCGGGCCGCCCGTCGCGGTCGAGCC
>JAOPZA010000043.1 GCA_025964325.1 Conexibacter sp. | reverse complement strand
GCGCGGCGGCCGCCGCGGCCGCGTCGGCGCCCTGCGCGGCCGCGCGGCGATCGCAGACGTCGCAGTTGCGGCAGAAGCCCGGCGCCTCCTCGCCGAAGTAGCTCAGCAGCAGCTGACGCCGGCAGCTGTCGTGCTCGGCGTAGCTGCGCATCATCTCGATCCGCGACTCGGCGAACTCGGCGCGGTCGGCCTCGGCCGCGACGGCGCGCGCGACCGCCTCGCCGACCGGCGGGGCGCCGGGCGCGCGCACCAGCTCGCCGGCGACGAGCACGTCGACCTCCCCCACCTCCTGCAGCCGGTTGACGGCCGCCGTCAGCTTCGAGCGCGACAGGTCGAGCCGCCTGCGCAGGTCGGCGGGGTCAACCGGCGCCTCGGCGTCGGCGACGGCGCGCGCGACCTGGTCGAGCTCGTCGGGCGTGACCGGTCCGGCGCCGCGCAGGAAGCGGCGCGTGCCGAGGTCCTCCGGGCGGTAGAGCAGGATCGCGTGCGCCGGCCGGCCGTCACGGCCGGCGCGGCCGATCTCCTGGTAGTAGGCGTCGAGCGACTCGCTCGCGGCGTGGTGGACCACGAAGCGGACGTTCGGCTTGTCGACGCCCATGCCGAAGGCCGTCGTCGCGACGACGATCTCCAGCTCGTCGTCCATGAAGCGCTCCTGGACGGCGTCGCGCTCGTGCGTCTTGAGCCCCGCGTGGTAGGCCGCGGCGCGCAGCCCCGTGGCGGCGATCGCTCCGGCCACCTCCTCGGCGTCGCGTCGGGTGGTGACGTAGACGATGCCGGGCCGCGGCAGCGCGGCGACGCGCTCCAGCAGCGACGCATCCTTGCGGTGGGCGTCGTAGTGGCGCTCGACGGCGAGGTGGATGTTGGGCCGGTCGAAGCCGCGCACGACGCGCTCCGGGTCGCGCATCGCGAGCCGCTCGACGATCTCTCGCCGCACCGGCGGCGCGGCGGTCGCGGTCAGCGCGAGCGTCGTCGGGTGGCCGAGCCGCTCGACGAGCGGGCCGATCCGCAGGTAGTCGGGGCGGAAGTCGTGACCCCATTCGCTGATGCAGTGCGCCTCGTCGACGACCAGCAGCGACGGCGCCGCGGCCGTCAGCTCCTCCAGCACCTCGGCGTTGGCGAGCTGCTCGGGGGCGAGGAAGAGGAACTCGACCTCGCCGTCCTCGAGCCGGCGCAGCGTGCGCCGGCGTGCGCCCTCGCCGAGTCGCGAGTTCAGTGGCGCCGCCTCGCCGGGCAGGTGCTCGTCGATCGCCTCGACCTGGTCCTGCTGGAGCGCGATCAGCGGCGAGATGACGAGCGTCGGGCCGTCGAGGACCAGCGCGGCGATCTGGTAGATCGCCGACTTGCCCGAGCCGGAGGCCATCACCGCGAGCGTGTCGCGCCCGCCGATGACGGCCTCGATCGCCTCGCGCTGCCCCGGACGCAGCCCGGCATACCCGAACACCTCGCGGGCGATCCGGGCGATCGCGTCCTCGTCAGCAGCGGCAGCGGCCATCCGCGTCCATCCGGTACCCCCGGTCCGGGCGGTCTAACGCCACACCCGCCCGCCGCACTGCGCGGCGCGCGCGCGCTGGCGCTGCACCGCCTCCTCGCAGACGCGCTCCCAACGGTCGACGTGCCGCTCGATCGACTCGGCCTTCGCCCACGCCCGCGCCTTGCGGCCGAGCCGGAAGCGATCGAAGCGACGGCGGACGAGCGCGTCGAGCGCCTCCGCCCAGCCGTCGTCGGCGACCAGGCGCCCGCCCTGCTCCTCGCCGAGACCGGCATACGGCCCTATCGGCGAGGCCAGCCATGGCGTTCCGGCGGCCGCGTACTCCTTCAGCTTCACGTCGGAGCGCGTGCGATTGAAGGGGATGTCGGCGAGCGGAGCGATCCCGACGTCCCAGCGCCCGATCTGCTCCTGCAGCTTCGTGATGTGGATCTCGTCGTGGTGCTCGTAGCGTTCTGGCGGCAGGCCGAGGTCGAGCCCGAGGCTCGCGACGCGCACCTGCGGATGCGCGTCGAGCAGGCGCCGCAACGTCTCGACGATCGGGATCCGCGGCAGCTCGGAGGCATGCTCGAGTCCGGCCGTCCATCCGATCACGACGCCGTCGTGCCCCCGCCGGCGCGACCCGATCACGGCCGGGTCGAGGTAGTTGCCGAGCACCTCGATCCGCTCGATTCCCGCCTGCGCATAGCGTTCGCGCAGCGGCTCGGTCGAGGTCGTCACGACGTCGGCATCCTGGGCGATCCGGACGGTGCGAGCGAAGATCCGCTGAGCGTTGAGCGCCCCGTTCTGCCGGTAGTAGGGGCTTTCCTTCGGCAGCGACGCGAGGTCGTCGTCCGTGTCCCAGACGAACGCGGCGCCGCCCCTCACGAGCTGGCGGACGAGCTTCAGGTCGCCGTCGTCCAGCAGGCGGTAGCCGTGGACCACGTCGCAGCCGGCGAGCCGGCGCGCGTTCGCGTCGCCCGGCTGCTGGCGTGTGAAGACGACGTCGTGCCCGCGGCGTCTCAGCGCCTCGAACGGGATCATCGAGCGGTAGCGGATGTTGACCTTCCACTCGTAGACGACGCCGATTCTCATCGCTGCCAAGCATGCCTGAGCGCGCACGCCGATGTGACGGTTCTCCCCGATGGGCTACGCCACGATCGGGATTGCGCCGGCGCCCCCGCAGACGCGGTCGCGGCCGGTCCGCTTCGCCTCGTAGAGCGCGGCGTCGGCGGCCGAGAAGACGCGTTCGTAGTCGAAGCCGGCGCCCGGATCGGACGCCGCGACCCCGCAGCTCATCGTCACGTGGTGGCCGCCGTCGACGGTGCCGCCGCGGACGGCGGTGCGCAGCCGCTCGGCGAGCGCGGCCGCGCCGGCCCGGTCGACGCCCGGCAGCAGCACGATGAACTCCTCGCCGCCGAGCCGGTAGGAGAAGTGCACGGCGGAGAGCTGCTGGCGCATCAGCCCCGCGACGTCGCGCAGGACGAGGTCGCCGGCCGCGTGGCCGAAGGTGTCGTTGATCGCCTTGAAGTGGTCGAGGTCGGCGAGCATGATCGCGACCGGCTCGCCGCTGATCGACGTCTGCTGCTCGATCTCGCGCACGCGCGTGAGCAGCGCCTTTCGGTTCAGCATGCCGGTCAGCTCGTCGAACAGCGCCTCGTTGCGGTGCTCGAGGTCGGAGTGCATCAGGGCCGTCGAGAGGATCGCGACGGCGACGATCAGCGCCGCCGGCGTCAGCACGATCGCGGGATCGTGCACGACCGTGCCCGCGCTCACGCCGAGCGCCGTCGCCAGCAGCAGCACGAGGGAGATCGCGACGCCGGCTGCGATCCCGCGTCCCGAGAAGCGGGCACTCAGCGTCACGACCGGGATCGCGAGCCACGACAGCGTCGGCGCGCCGGCCCCGCCGCCGAGCGCGACGCTGCCGGCGATCACCACCTCCGAGCCGACCCAGGCGAGGAACATCCCCAGCTCCGGGCGACGCGCCAGCGGCACGCGCGCGTCGGCGAGCTTGAAGAGGCCGGCCGCGAGCGCGAGTGGGATCAGCGTCCACCAACCGAGCCACGGGCCGCAGATCACGAGCGCCACGCCGAGCACGGCGAAGGCGATCCGGCGCGGCGGCTGCAGGCGCCGCTCCATGTCGATCAGCCGTTCGCGGTCGAGCTCGTTGCGGACGAGCCAGGTCGTACGGGACATGAGCAGCTCATCGGCCGCGGGCGAGAAGTGCTCGACCCCCGGCGCGCGGCACTCGACAGGTGCTGTAGACGATGTTGTTCCCGGGGCCTCGCCGGCGGACGCGCCGGCCGTCGCGATGCCGGCCGCAGGGTGCGGATCGGGGCGTTTCGATCGGCCGCGGAACGGAGAGATCGCACGCGCAAGCAACGATGGAGACGGCGGCATGAAACTTGGATTGGCACTCGCACGCGGAACGATCGGCGCACTGTTCGTCGGCCACGGCGCGCAGAAGCTGTTCGGCTGGTTCGGCGGGTACGGGCCCGAGGGCACGGGCCAGTTCTTCGAGTCCTTGGGGCTCAAGCCCGGCAAGCGCAACGCGATCATGGCGGGTGTCTCGGAGGCCACGGGCGGTGCGCTGCTGGCGCTCGGCCTCTTCACGCCGCTGGCGAGCGCGATGTTGATCGGCACGATGGCGACCGCGATCCAGAAGGTCCACGGCTCCAGAGGGGTGTGGGTGACCGAGGGCGGCTGGGAGTACAACGCCGTGCTGATCGCGGCGGTGATCGCGATCACGGACGCCGGCCCCGGCGACCTGTCGCTCGACGCGCTGCTGGGACGCGAGCGCTGGGGCCCCGGCTGGGCGCTTGCCGCGGCAGCGGCTGGCGCCGCCGGCTCGCAGCTCGTGATCACGGCCGGGCAACGCGCGGACGGGCAGCCGGCCGGTCAGGATGCGACGGGCGAGACGCCGGCGGTCACGAGCACCGAGCCGGCGGCCGACAGACCCGCCTCGTAGCGTCGAGCCACGCGAGTGGGCGCAAGCGGGCGACTCTCATTCGATATTTATCGAACTGTTTTGGTACGATGGATATCGAACTTCGACGACGTCGACCAAGGAGGCGCCGATGGCCCGCCCGACGACCCCCCAGCCCCAGCAGCCGAGCACACGTGAGGATCGCGCGACGCTCGGCGTGATCGCCAGCTACCTGCACGAGCTGACCCCGCACGCGCAGCCGCGGCTGCGCGTGCTGGCCGACGACGAGGCCCCGGCGGAGCCGCTCGGGGCGGGCGAGGCGCGCGCCGCGTAGCTGCGCCCCGCGGGCGCCGCCAGCGCCCGCGCCCGCCGCTCTCCTCGACCGCCAGATCGATGCGCAGACCGGTGTCGCGGCGCGTCGGTCAACGCACCGACCGCGTCGGTTGTCCATTTGGACAATTGGGTATCTGCGGTGCATGTCAGCCACTCAGCCAGCGGCCAGGGGCGGGTGGAACGCACGGTTTGGTCCCACCGCCGCCTGGCGGCGCACAGTCTGGGGCGAAGTGCTCGGCGAGTTCATGGGCACGTTCGTCCTCATCATGTTCGGAGTCGGCTCCGTCGCGATGACGGTGGCCGCCCTCAACCAGTCCGGCCGCGGCCCTGCGCCGTTCGTGACCCAGGCCGACTGGCTCATCATCATCTTCGGGTGGGGGTTCGGCGTCACCTTCGGCGTCTACGTCGCCGGCGGCCTCACCGGCGCCCACCTGAATCCGGCCGTCACGCTCGCGCTCGCGACATACCGCGGGTTCGAGTGGCGCAAGGTGCCGCACTACATCGTTGCGCAGGTCGCCGGAGCGTTCGTCGCCGCGGCCGTCATCTACGGCAACTACAACGCCGCGATCGACAGCTTCGAACGCGCCAGAGGCATCGTCCGCGGAGCGTCCAACTCCGTACCGACGTTCAGCATCTTCGCGACCTTCCCAGCCAGATACTACGGCTCCTGGCCGGGACCGCTGATCGACGAGGTCGTCGGCACGGCGCTCCTCGTGATGATCATCTTCGCGCTGATCGACACGATGAACCAGCCGCCGAGAGCGAACCTCGCGCCCATCGCCGTCGGCTTCATCGTGATGGCGATCGGCCTCTCGTTCGGCGGCAACAGCGGCTACGCGATCAACCCCGCGCGTGACCTCGGCCCGCGCCTCTGGGCATGGATCGAGGGCTACGGGAAGATCGCCGTCCCAGGCGACTACGGCAACATCAACAGCTACATGTGGATCCCGATCGTCGCACCCATCGTGGGCGGGTTGATCGGCGGTTGGGTCTACAACTTCTTCGTCGGCGACGCGCTGAGAGCGCGTGGCGAGCCGCCGAGACCGGGCGTCGAGGCGCGCGGGCGCACGGTGGAGGACTTCGAATGAAGAAGCTCATCAACGATCCGGAGGCGGTCGTCCGCGAGGCCCTCGAGGGCGTCGCGGCGGCCCACGCCGGCCGGCTCGCGGTCCACTTCGACCCCAACTACATCACCCGCGCCGACGCCCCGGTCAGCGGCAAGGTCGCGGTGCTCTCGGGTGGCGGCAGCGGCCACGAGCCGCTGCACGGCGGCTTCGTCGGGCCGGGCATGCTCGACGCCGCCGTCCCGGGCGCGGTCTTCACCTCCCCCACGCCCGACCAGGTGCTTGCCGCGACCCAGGCGGTCGACAGCGGCGCGGGCGTCCTGCACATCGTCAAGAACTACACGGGTGACGTCCTCAACTTCGAGACGGCCGCCGAGCTGGCGGTCGCGGAGGGCGTGGACGTCGCCGCCGTCGTGATCGACGACGACGTCGCCGTGAAGGACTCGACCTATACGGCCGGTCGCCGCGGCGTCGGGGCGACCGTGCTGGCGGAGAAGATCTGCGGCGCCGCGGCGGAGGCCGGACGGCCGCTCGCCGACGTCGCGACGCTGTGCCGGCACGTCAACGGCCAGGCCCGCTCGATGGGGATGGCGCTGACCTCCTGCATCGTCCCCCACGTCGGCACGCCGACGTTCGAGCTGGGCGAGGACGAGATGGAGATCGGCATCGGCATCCACGGCGAGCCGGGACGGGAGCGCGTCAAGCTCGAGCCGGCCGACGCGATCGTCGAGCGGCTGCTGGGTCCGATCCTCGACGATCTGCCGTTCCGCTCCGGCGACCGCGTGCTGGCACTCGTGAACGGCATGGGAGGCACGCCGCTGATCGAGCTGTACATCGTGTACCGACGCGTCGCGCAGCTGCTCGGCGAGCGCTCGATCGCGATCGAGCGCAACCTCGTCGGCAACTACATCACGTCGCTCGAGATGGCCGGCTGCTCGATCACGCTGCTGAAGCTCGACGACGAGCTGACGCAGCTGTGGGACGCGCCCGTCAACACCCCCGGCCTGCGCTGGGGCGCGTAGCGTCAGGCCATGGCGATCGGCACACCCGAGGTGGTCGACTGGGTGCGGCTGAGCGCCGCTGCGCTCGAGGACGAGCGCGACCGTCTCAACCGCCTCGACGCCGACATCGGCGACGGCGACCACGGCGCCAACATGGCACGCGGCTTCACGGCGGCGGCGGAGAGACTCGCCGCCGCCGCGCCCGAGACGCCGGCCGCCGCGCTCAGAACCGTCGGGATGACGCTGCTCTCGACCGTCGGGGGCGCCGCCGGGCCGCTCTACGGCTCCTTCTTCATCGGGCTCGCCGGCGGTCTCGGGGACGCGGCCGAGGTCGACGCGGCGACGTGGTCGGCGGCGCTCACGCAGGCGGTCGCCGGCGTCGTGCGGCGCGGCAAGGCCGAGCTCGGCGACAAGACGATGGTCGACGCGCTGACCCCGGCGGCCGAGACGCTCGAGGCGGCGGCCGGCAACGGGGCGGCGTTCGGGGCCGCGCTCGCCGGCTCCGCCGCGGCGGCCGAGACGGGCGCGGAAGCGACCACCCCGCTCGTCGCGCGCAAGGGTCGCGCAAGCTATCTCGGCGAGCGCAGCGCCGGACACCAGGACCCGGGCGCCACCTCCTCCGCGTTGCTGCTGCGCATCGCGGCGGAGACCTGGGGCGCCCGCGACGAATGAGGAGAACCCATGGCTGACTACGTCGGCGCGATCGACCAAGGAACGTCGAGCTCGCGCTTCATCATCTTCGACACCGACGGCAACATCGTGCAGGTCGGGCAGCGCGAGCACGAGCAGATCCACCCCAGACCGGGGTGGGTCGAGCACAACCCGGACGAGATCCGCCTGCGCATCCGGGAGGTGATCGCGGAGGCGCTCGCGAGAGGCGGGCTGCGCTCGCGGGACATCAAGGCGATCGGCATCACGAACCAGCGCGAGACGACCGTGCTGTGGGACAAGAACACCGGCGAGGCCGTCTACAACGCGATCGTGTGGCAGGACACGCGCACCGCGCCGCTCGTCGCCGAGCTGAGCAGAGACGGCGGACCCGATCGGCTGCGCGCGATCTGCGGCCTGCCGCTGTCGACGTACTTCTCGGGGCCGAAGGCACGGTGGATCCTCGACAACGTCGACGGCGTGCGCGAGCGCGCCGAGGCCGGCGACATCCTCTTCGGCACGATGGACACCTACGTCATCTGGAACCTGACCGGCGGCACGGACGGCGGCGTCCACGTGACCGACGTCACGAATGCCTCGCGCACGATGCTGATGGACCTGAGAACGCTCGACTGGTCCGACGAGGCGCTCGACGTGATCGGGGTGCCGAAGGCGATGCTGCCGCAGATCCGCTCCTCGTCGGAGGTCTACGGCGAGACGCGGCGCACGGTGCTCGAGGACGTGCCGATCGCCGGCGCGTTCGGCGATCAGCAGGCCGCCCTCTTCGGGCAGGCGTGCTTCGAGCCCGGCACCGCCAAGAACACGTACGGGACGGGCTCGTTCCTGCTCGTCAACACCGGCAACGACCCGGTGCCGTCGGAGAAGCTGCTGACCACGGTCGCCTACAAGATCGGCGACCAGGACGCGGTCTACGCGCTCGAGGGCGCGATCGCCGTCACCGGCGCGGGCGTCCAGTGGCTGCGCGACCAGCTCGGGATCATCAGAACCGCACCCGAGAGCGAGGACCTCGCGAAGACGGTGCGGGACACCGGCGACGTCTACTTCGTGCCCGCGTTCTCCGGCCTGTTCGCGCCCTACTGGCGCGACGACGCGCGCGGCCTGCTGATCGGTCTGACCGCGTACACGAACAGAGGCCACATCGCGCGCGCGGTGCTGGAGTCGACCGCATGGCAGAGCCGCGAGGTCGTCGACGCCGCCAACGAGGCGGCCGAGGCGCCGTTCAGAGAGCTGAGAGTCGACGGCGGCATGGTCGGCAACGAGCTGCTGATGCAGTTCCAGGCCGACGTGCTCGGCGTGCCGACGATCCGTCCGAAGGTGTCGGAGACGACGGCGCTCGGCGCCGCCTACGCGGCCGGCATCGCCTGTGGCGTGTGGCAGTCGGCCGAGGACGTGACGCGCAACTGGGGCGAGGACAAGCGCTGGGAGCCGCAGATGGACTCGGCCGAGGTCGAGCAGCGCTACGGCCGCTGGAAGGAAGCGGTCCAGCGGACGTTCGGGTGGGCCAAGCCGGAGTGACCGACGGCAGGGCGCCACTCGCGTGGTAGGGATCGTCGTCGTCTCGCACAGCGCCCGCCTCGCGGAGGGCGTCGTCGAGCTGGCGCGCGAGATGGCCGGCGACGTGCGGATCGAAGCGGCCGGGGGGATCGACCCGCCGGCCGCAGGAGCGCCGCGTGGCCTCGGCACCGATGCGGTGCGCGTGATGGAGGCGATCGAGGCAGCGCTCGGGCCGGCCGCGGACGAGCCCGCCGGGGTGCTGGTGCTGATGGACCTCGGCAGCGCGGTGCTGAGCGCCGAGACCGCGCTCGACCTGCTCGACCCCGCGATCGCGGACCGCGTCCGACTGGCGGCCGCGCCGCTCGTCGAGGGCGCGGTCGCGGCGGCCGTCGCCGCGCAGGCCGGGCAATCGCTCGACGAGGTCGCTGCGGAGGCGCGCGGCGGGTTGGGGCCGAAGCTCGCGCACCTCGGCGGTGGCCGGCCGGCGGAGACTGGAGCCCGGGCCGACGAGTCGGGGTCTGTTGGTCCCCCCCGCGACGCTGATCGACCGGGTGACGCCTCGTGGCAGCAGTCGCGCTTCGTCGTGACCGTCGCGCAGGGACTCCACGCTCGCCCAGCCGCCCGCTTCGTGCGCGCCGCCTCCGAGCTCGACGCCGTCGTGGAGGTCGAGAACGCGACGACCGGCTCTGCGCCGGCCAGCGCCACCTCGCTCAACGCGATCGCGACGCTCGGCGTGCGGGAGGGCCACGAGCTGATCGTGCGCGCCCGTGGACCGGAGGCCGCGGAGGCGATCGTGCGGTTGCGTCAGATCGCGACGGAACGGGCGGAATCGGCTGGCGCCGATTCCGGGCAAGATCGGCTGGCGCCGATCTTGCGCGCGCGGCAAGGATCGGCGGACTCGGCTGGCGTCGATGCTCCGGCGGGGGGGTTGCGGGGGATTCCGTCCTCTCCCGGCATCGCGATCGCGCCGCTGCGGCGGATCGGGGGCGGCGCGGCCGGCGTCGGCGCGCCGCCGATCGCCGAGCAGCCGTCCGGCTCGCCCGACGAGGAGTGGGCGGCGCTCGGACGGGCGCGCCGAATCGTGCGCGACGAGATCGCGGCACGGCACGAGCGGCTGGCCGCGCGGGTCGGCGGCGAGGAGGCGGAGATCCTCGACGCGCTCGCGCTGGCGCTCGACGACCCAGCCCTGCTCGATCCTGCGCGCGCGGCGATCGACGCCGGCCGCAGCGCCGGCCGCGGCTGGGCCGACGCGACCGCTGACATGGTGGGCCGCTACCGCGCGCTCGCCGACGACTACCAGCGCGCCCGCGCCGACGACCTCGACGACGTCGCGCGCCGGGTCCTTGCGGAATTGGCGGAATCGGCTGCGCCACCCGCGTCCGGCGCGGCGCTTGCCCCCGCCGCACGCCGCGAGATCGGCGCCAGCCGATCTCGCCCGGAATCGGCGCCAGCCGATTCCGCCTTCATCCTGCTCGCCCGCGACCTCACGCCGCTCGACGCGGCGGGGCTCGATCCGGCCACCGTCCGCGGGATCGCGACCGCCGGCGGAGGCCCGACCTCGCACGGCGCGATCCTCGCGCGAGCGCTCGGCGTGCCCGCTGTCGTCGGCCTCGGCGACGCCCTGCTCGCGCTCGCCGACGGCACGCCCGCGATCCTCGACGGCGCCGCCGGCCTGCTGCTGCCCGACCCGCCGGACGCGACGCGCGAGACCTACCGCGAGCGTCGCGACGAGGCGGCGCGCGCTGCCGCAGCGACGCGCGCGGTCGCGCACGAGCCCGCGCTCACGAGGGATCGGGTGCGGATCGAGGTCGCGGCCAACATCGGCGGCGCGCGCGAGGCCGCCGAAGCGGTCGCGGCGGGCGCCGACGGCGTCGGGCTGATGCGCACGGAGTTCGCGTTCCTCGACCGCGACAGCGCGCCGAGCGAGGACGAGCAGGTCGCGATCTACCGCGCCGCCGGCGAGGCGCTCGCCGGCCGGCCGCTCGTGATCCGCACGCTCGACGCCGGCGCCGACAAGCCGCTCCCCTACCTCGGCATGCCGCCGGAGCAGAACCCGTTCCTCGGCGTGCGCGGGCTGCGGCTCGGCCTCGCCCGGCCCGAGCTGCTCGCGGCGCAACTGCGCGCGATCGTCCGCGTCGCCGCGGAGCTGCCGAACGTCAAGCTGATGTTCCCGATGGTCGCCACCGTCGAGGAGCTGCGCGCCGCCCGCGCGCTGCTCCACGGCGCGCTCGAGCAGAGCGGCGCGACGCCACGCGAGGGCTTCGAGGTCGGCGTGATGGTCGAGGTTCCCGCGGCCGCGTTGATCGCCGACCACCTCGCGGCCGCCGTCGACTTCCTCTCGCTCGGCACGAACGACCTGACGCAGTACGTGCTCGCCGCCGAGCGCGGCAACGAGCACGTCGCCGCGCTCGCAGACGGCCTGCACCCCGCCGTCCTGCGGCTGATCGGCGAGGTCTGCCGCGCTGCCGACGCGCATGGCCGCTGGGTCGGCGTCTGCGGCGAGCTCGGCGCCGACCCGGCCGCGATCCCGCTGCTGACCGGCCTCGGCGTGCGCGAGCTGAGCGTCGCCGCGCCCTCGATCCCGGCCGTCAAGGCTGCGGTGCGCGCCCTCGACACGACCGCCGCCGGCGAGCTGGCCGAACGCGCGCTGGCGGCCGAGTCGGCCGCCGCCGTCCGTGCGCTCGTGGTGGAATCGGCTGGCGCCGATCCCGCGGCCGACTGAGGGCGCGGCCAGAGCTTCAAGCATGGTGTTTCCGTTTCGGAGTGGGCGGGCAGCGCAAGAGGAACCGAAACCGGAAGGAGCACCCACGTGCTGACCCTTACCGAGAATGCCGCAGAAGCGATCCGTGGGATCGTCGCGTCCCCCGACATTCCCACGGGAGCCGGCCTGCGGATCGCCACGCAGCCGGGTGCCGCCGAGCCGGAGGCGCTCGAGGTCTCGATCGCCGAGGTCCCGGCCGACTCCGACCAGGTCGTCGACGAGCGCGGCGCGCGCGTCTTCGTCGAAGAGGGCGCTGCGGACCTGCTCGACGACAGACTGCTCGACGCCGAGATCGACGGCACGCAGGTCGGCTTCCTGATCGTCGAGCAGCCGGTCTAGCCCCAGCACGCCAGCCGACTGCGCGCTCAGTCGAGCAGCAGTCTGGCGATCGCCGCCAGTCCGACGACGACGATCAGCCCGCGCAGCACGGTCGGCGGCAGACGGCGACCCACACGGGCGCCGATCTGCCCGCCGATCGCCGCGCCGGCGGCCAGCAGCCCGACCGCGCCCCAGGCAAGATGCGCGACGAACAGGAAGACGATCGCCGCGACGAGGTTCACGAGCGCGGTGAGTGCGTTCTTCAGCGCGTTGACGCGTTGCACGTCCTCGTCGAGCGCGACGCCGAAGATCGCGACCTGAAGGATCCCCTGCGCGGCGCCGAAGTAGCCGCCGTAGAGCCCGGTCGCGAAGACGGCGGCCTCGACGCCGCGGCCGCCGTCGGGGGAGCGATGGGGGTGGCGGCGCGCGGCGATCACGCTCGCGATCCGCGGCTGCAGGACGACCAGCACGAGCGCGAGCGCGATGAAGACCGGCACGATCGCCTCGAACGCGGCGGCCGGCAGCACGAACAGGAGCGCGGCGCCGGCCGCGCTGCCGAGCCCGACCACGGGGCCGAAGCGCATCAGCCGCGCCCGCTGCCCACGCAGCTCGGCGCGATAGCCGAACGCCCCCGACAGCGATCCCGTCACGAGCCCGAGCGAGTTCGTCGCGTTGGCGGTCACGGGCGGGTAGCCGCATGCCAGCAGCACCGGGAACGTCACGAGCGTGCCGCTGCCGACGACGGTGTTGATCGCTCCCGCCCAGATCCCCGCGACGAAGATCGCGACGGCCTCGAGGACGCTCATCGCAAGGGACGTGGCCGGCGCGCGAACATCTGCGGCAAGCATGACGGGCGTGCGCCGACGGCGCCGTGCGGCCTGTCAGGTTCCTCGCAGGTGCCTCCTGCCATCCTCATCGGGATGACGCCATCCCCTTCGGGCACGTTCGCGGCGCTTGCCGCCGCCGCGACGGTCGCCCTCTGCGGCTGCGGCAGCGGCGCGCCGGCCAGCACGAGCGGCAGAACCGACGCGACCAGATCGGCCACCAACCCCCGCTCCCAGGCGACCGCGCGGCCGGCCCAGCCCGTCGCGTTGCACGTCGTCGCGCGCCGCACGCTGCCCGCGCCGGTGCAACTGCCGGGCGTCGCGCTCGCCGGCGGACGGCTGCTCGCCGCCGCCGGGCTCGACGCCGCGGACACGTCGGTCGCCGGCGTCGTCGCGGTCGCGGGCACCGGGATCGCGACTCCGCGGCAGGTCGGGACGCTGCCGAGCGCGATCCACGACGTCGGCACGACCGGCATCGGCTCGAGCCTCTACGTCTTCGGCGGCGGCTCGGCGAGCGGCGCGACGGACGCGATCACCGCGACCGACGCGAGCGGCCGCACGCGCCTCGTCGGGCACCTGCCGGCGCCCTCGTCCGACCTCGAGGCCGCGACGATCGGCACGACCGCCTACGTCATCGGCGGCTACACCGGCACGGTGCCGCTGCGCTCCGTGCTCGCGTTCGTCCCCGGGCAGCCGCTCCGCGTCGTCGCCGCGCTCCCGCACCCGCTGCGCTACGCGGCCGTCGCCGCGGTCGGCGGCGCGCTGCTGATCGCCGGCGGCACCGACGACGTCCACGCCCGCTCCGAGGTGATCCGCGTCGAGCCCGCGAGCGGGCGCGTGCGCGTGATCGCGCACTTGCCCCAGCCGCTCGAGCACGCTGCCGGCGCCGCCCTCGGCGGCACCTTCTACGTGCTCGGCGGGCGCGGCGACACGACCACGAGCCAGCGCCGGACGATCCTCGCGGTCGACCCCGTGAGCGGCCGGATCCGCCGCGCCGGCGCGCTTCCGCTCGCGCTCTCGGACCTCGGCGCGGGGACGCTCGGAAGCCGCCTGTGGGTGCTCGGCGGGCGCGACGCGAGCGGCGGCGTGCACGACCAGGCATGGGCCCTCGCGCGATGAGCCGGCGCGGACGGCGCGTCCGCCGACGCAGCCGGCGCGTGAGTCCCGCCGTGATCCGGCGCCGGCGGGCGGCGCTGGCGACCGCGCTCGCGCTGCTCGTCGTCGTGATCGCGATCGCGCTGACGAGCTGCGGCGGGGGCTCGGGCCCGTCGAACGGGACGGGCGGCACGACGGGCATGAGCGGGATGAAGGGCATGACCGGCACGGCCGGCTCGCACGGCGCCTCGAGCACCGGCCCCGCGCCGGGCGGCGGCTCCGCGGGGCGGACCCCGGCGATCCCGCCGCTCGGCTTCGCCGCGCTCGCGCCCGGCAGCATCCCGCCGCTGCTCGATCCGGCGAACGTCTATCTGGCCGAGCGCCCGGGCCTGCTCGCCGCGGCGGTCAAGCACGACCCGGCGCTGGTCTACGTCCCCAACTCGGGATCCGACCGCGTCGACGTGATCTCGCAGGCGAGCGGCCGCATCGTCCGCAGCTTCCCCGTCGGCCACGAGCCGCAGCACGTCACACCCTCCTGGGACCTCCGGACGCTGTGGGTCTCCAGCGACCTCGGCAACAGCGTGCGCCAGGTCGATCCCCGCACCGGCCAGGCCGGGGCGACGCTGCCGGTGCTCGACCCCTACAACCTCTACTTCACCGCCGACGGCCGCCGCGCGATCGTCGTCGCCGAGGCCCACCGCGAGCTCGACTTCCGCGATCCGCACACGATGCGGCTGCTCCATGCGCTGCCGACGCCGCAGTGCGCGGGGATCGACCATGCCGACTACACCGCCGACGGCCGCACCGCCCTCTTCTCGTGCGAGTTCGGCGGCAACATGATCGTCGTTGACCTCGTCGGCGAGCGCGTCGTCAAGACGATCCGACTGCGACCGGCGGCGATGTCGATGCCCCAGGACGTGAAGCTCTCGCCCGACGGCCGGACGTTCTACGTCGCCGACATGATGAGCAACGGCGTCTGGCTGATCGACGCCCGGACGTGGAAGGTGATCCGCCTGCAGCCGACCGGGCAGGGCACCCACGGGCTCTACCCCAGCCGCGACGCGCGCACGCTCTACGTCACGAACCGCGGCGAGGGCTCGATCTCGCTGATCTCCTTTGCCACCCGCCGGCCCTATCGCAGATGGCAGCTGCCCGGCCACGCCAGCCCCGACATGGGCGGCCTGTCGGCCGACGGCCGCGTGCTGTGGCTGAGCGGTCGCTACAGCAGCGAGGTCTACGCGATCGACACGCGCAGCGGGCGGCTGCTGCATCGCATCCCCGTCGGCAGCGGGCCGCACGGCCTCGCCGTCTGGCCCCAGCCCGGCCGCTACTCGATCGGACACACCGGCATCCTGCGGTGAGGAGCGCCGGCGCGCCACCCGTCGAGCTGGCGCGCGATCGTGTTAGGCTGCCCTCAGTTAGGCCAGCCTAATGACGCAATCGGCACCCGACAGCCCCGCCGCCGCACCCGCGCAGTCGCGCCGAGCGCTCGCTCGCCGGCTCGCCCCCTGGGGAGTCGCCGTCGCCGCGCTCGCGCTGCTCGTCGGGCTGACGTGGAGCAGCAGCGGCGGCACGCCCGACCCGACCGACACGTCGAACCAGCTGAGCCACGGGGCGGTCGTGCTCGACAGCGCGATCCTCGTGCTGCGCGAGGGCCTCGAGTGCATCCTCGTGCTGGCCGCCGTCACCGCCAGCTTCCGCGGCGCGACCTCCGGCTATCGCAAGCCGGTCGCACTCGGCGGCGTGGTCGCGCTGGCCGCGAGCGTCGCCACCTGGTTCGTCGCGGTCGCGATCACCACGGCCGTCGGGCCCGGCAGCCTCGACCTGCAGGCGGCCACCGGGCTGCTCGCGATCGCCGTGCTGCTCGTCGTGATGAACTGGTTCTTCCACAAGGTCTACTGGACCGGCTGGATCTCCCATCACCACCAGCGCCGCAAGCAGATCGTCGCCGACGCCGCGACCGGCACGACGACGCTGCAGAAGACGGTGCTGGGGCTCGCGCTGCTCGGCTTCACGTCGGTCTACCGCGAGGGCTTCGAGATCGTCCTCTTCCTGCAGAACCTGCGGCTGCGCTACGGCGCCGGCGTCGTGCTCGAGGGCGTCGCGCTCGGGCTCGCCTGCACCGCCGTGCTCGGCTTCGCGACCTTCAAGCTCCACGCGAAGCTGCCCTACAAGAGAATGCTCGTCGCGACCGGCGTGCTGCTCGGCGTCGTGCTGCTCGTGATGGTCGGCGAGCAGGTCTTCGAGATGCAGCAGGCCGGCTGGATCGGCACGAGCTCGATCGGCGTCGGCTTCCCCGGCTGGATGGGGATGTGGTTCTCGATCTTCCCCAACTGGGAGACGATCGGCGCCCAGCTGGTCGCCGCCGTCCTCGTCGTCGGCTCCTACGTGATGGCCGAGCAGATGAAGGTCAAGCGGCCGCGCCGCCAGCGGCAGCGCCAGGCCGCCGCGGCGACGGCCGCCGGCGTCACGGGCGCGACCCCGCACGCCGCCGCCTCCAACGCCGGGTGACCGCCGCCGGCGACGGCGGTGCCGCCGGCGAGTCGCCGGTGCTCACCTTCGCGACGCCCGCGGAGCTGGCCGCGTGGATCGCCTCCCAGCCGCCCGGCGGCCCAGGCGCCTGGCTGCGCTTCGCCAAGAGAGGCGCCCGGCTGCGGACGATCACGTACGCCGAGGCGCTCGACGTCGCGCTCTGCCACGGCTGGATCGACGGGCAGGTCCGCCGCCTCGACGACGAGGCGTACCTCCAGCGCTTCACCCCGCGCCGCGCGCGCAGCCGCTGGTCGGAGCGCAACGTCGGGTATGCGGAGCGGCTGATCGCCGAGGGCGCGATGCAGCCGAACGGCCTGGCGGAGGTCGAGCGGGCGAAGGCGGACGGCCGCTGGGAGGCGGCCTACGCCGGCCCGCGCACGATCGAGGTGCCCGACGACCTGCGGCAGGCACTCGACGCGAATCCCCCGGCGGCGGCCTGCTTCGCGACGCTCGACTCGCACAACCGCTACGCCGTCCTCTACCGCGTCGGGGACGCGAGACGGCCGCAGACGCGCGCGCGGCGGATCGCGAGATTCGTCGCGATGCTCGCCGCCGGCGAGAAGCTGCACCCCTGAGCCGCCGGCCTCGGCGCGCCCACCGACGAGCCCCACGGCTCAGCCCTGCGCGACGCGCTCCTGCTCGAGGACGCCGAGCAGCTCGCCCACGCGACAGACGAGCAGCCGCTCCTCGTCGACCTCGACCCAGGCGCCGGCGGCGGCCGGGAAGACGACGTGGTCGCCGGGCTTGACCGGCATCACGACGCCGACGTGGGACCACCAGTCGAGCCCGGCGCCGACGGCCAGCACGATCCCGTGCTGCGGCGGCGGCTCGTGGGAGCCGGCCGGCACGACGAGGCCCGACTCGCGCACGCGATCGGGCTCGAGCTCCTTGATCACGACGCGGTCGAAGAGCGGGCGGAGATGGTTGCGCATGCGGCGGAGTGTAGGTGGGAGCTGGCCGGCCGGCGTCCACGTGGGACGCCGGCCGGCCACGCGGTCTTGCGGACCTATCAGCTGGCGACCGTGAAGCGGCCCACGAGCCGCTCCAGCTCCTCCGCCGTGCGCGCCAGCTCCTGCGCGGAGGCGGCGATCTCCTGCGTCGAGGCCGACGTCTGCTGCGTCGAGGCCGAGACCTGCTCGGCCGAGGCCGACGACTGCTCGGCGACCGCCGCCACCTCGGTCATCTCGTCGTGCATCCCGGAGGCCGTGTCCGCGACCGTCTCGGCGGCCGCCGCGATCTCCTGGACGCGCCGCGCCATGTCGTCGACCGAGGCGCCGATCGACTCGAACGCCGCACGCGTCTGGTTCACGGTCTCGGAGCTCTCGGCGGTGCGCTGCGCGCCGTCGCCGACGACCGCGACGGCGTGCCGCGTCTCGGCCTGGATCTCGTCGATCAGCGAGCCGATCTCGGCCGTCGCTGCCTGCGAGCCCTCGGCCAGCTTGCGCACCTCCTCCGCCACGACGGCGAAGCCGCGGCCCTGCTCGCCCGCACGCGCCGCCTCGATCGCCGCGTTCAACGCCAGCAGGTTCGTCTGCTCCGCGATGTCGGTGATCGTCTTGACGATGCCGCCGATGCGGTCGCTCTTGGCCGCCAGCTCGCGGATCGCGGTGGAGACGTCCTGCGAGGAGTCGCGCACGGCGGCCATCGCCTCCGTCGCGGCCTCGGCCGCGCGCACGCCGTCGTGCGCGGCGGAGCGGGCCTCGTCGGCGACGGCCGCCGTCTCGCGGGCGTGCCGCGCGCTGCCGCGCACGGCCTCGACGACCTGCTCGGCCGCGCCCTTCGCCGACTCCACGATCCGCACCTGGCGCTCGGCGCCGCCGGCGACGTCGCCGACCGCGTGTGCGATCTCGCCGACCGCCCGTCCCGCCTCGTCCGACGTCGTCGCCATCTGCTGCGAGGACGACGCGACCGTCTGCGACTCCTGCGCGATCTCCCGCACCATCGTCGCCACCCGCTCGCGCATGCCGTTGTAGCCGTCGACCGAGCTGCGGACCCGTGTCAGCATCTCGTTGAAGATCGTCGCCAGGCGGCCGGCGTCCGTTCCCGGCGCGGCCACGATCTCGCCGGTCACCGGCTCGATCGCGACCGTCAGGTCGCCCTGCGCGACGGCGCTCAGCGCGTGCTCGAGCGCCGCCAGGTCGTTCGTCGAGAGCGAGTCGAGCCGCTCGACCAGCGCCTCCAGCGAGGAGGCGTCGCCGAGCGCGGCGCGCAGCTCGGCGGTCATGCCCGCGAACGCGTGGCCGAGCGCGTCCTGCTCGGACTTCGGCGCGACCTCGACGGCGAGGTCGCCGCCGGCGATCCGCTCCGCCGCCCCGGCCATCTCGCCGAGATAGGCGACCATCCGCTCGAACGAGCCGGCCATCCGGCCGATCTCGTCGTCGGAGCGCTGGCGCACGTCGACGTCGAGGTCGCCGACGGCGATCCGCTCGGCCGCCGCGCTGACCTCCTCGATCGGCTTCGCGATCCGGCGCGCGATCACGAAGACGGCGAGTCCGACGAGCACGAGCGCGATCGCGCCGATCAGGATCAGCAGGTCGCGGGTCCCGTTCACTCCGGCGAGGATCTCGCTCTCCGGCGCGACCGTGACGAAGCCCCAGTTGCCCGTCGCGACGGGCGCCCAGAACATCACGACGCGCTTGCCGGTGAACGGGTCGGTCGTCGTCACGTGGCCCGCCCGGCCGGACTTGATGCCGGCGGCGATCGTGCGCAGCTGCGGATCGCGTCTCTGCGTCGCGAGTCTCGCGAGCGAGCCGGTCCCGATCAGCGACTTGCGCGGCGCCGAGACGAAGACGCCGTCGTTGGAGACGAGCAGGGCGTATCCGCTCTTCAGCACCTTCACCTTGCTGACGGCGGCGTCGATCGAGGAGAGCCCGCGATCGACCGCGCCGACGCCGACGAAGCGCCCGTTGCGCAGGATCGGCGCCGAGTAGGTCGTCATCAGGATCTTCTGCCAGACGAAGGGCTCGGTGACGGTCGCGCGATGCGTGCGCTGCGGGACGGCGAAGAACGGCAGCTCGAGGCCACCGCCGACGCCGAGCGTCAGCTTCCCGTTCTGCGGGGTCCAGTACGGGATGAACTGGCCGGTCTTGGTCGAGCCGGGCGTGTTGCGGTTCGCCGCGTCACGACCGTCGAAGCCGTTGGGCAGGAACTGCACGTAGGTCGCGAGCAGTCCCGGCTGGCTCAGCTGCAGCGATCTCGTCATCGCGTTGAGGCCGGCGCGGTCGCCACCGCGGTCGCCGGCGGCGAGGTTCGCGAGCGTGCTCGCGACGGCGAGGCCGTCGCGCACGGTCGCGTCGTAGGCGTTCGCGTGCTGCTGGGCCAGCTGCGCGGTCGCGTCGTAGACGGCGCTGCGCTCCTGCGTCGTGTTGCGCCGTACCGCGACGACCGTCAGGACGACGATCGCGAGCGCCACTATCGGCATCACCTGCAGGACGGTCTTCCCCCTCACGGAGCGGACGCGCAGCCGCGCGATGACGCTCCGAAGTGTCCCCCGAGCCACGTTGTGTCTCCCTCTTCCGGGTTGCATACCTGCGGACGTCCATACCGCCGCCACTCCCCGTCATCGGCTCGGCGCGGCGGCGCTTGAGCCGCCGCGCCGGATGCGCGAACCCGCCATGGGTAGCCACCCACCCCGCCGATCGGCCACTCGGGGGACCGCCGAACCGGCAGGGATGGGTGGCGCTCTTCCGCGCCGGGCCGCCGGGGGGACAGGCGGCGGGCGCAGGAAGCTCGTCGGGGCTACGGCATGCCCGGCAGACCGAAGCCCTGGCCGTTGCCGCCCTGGCTCTGGCTGCTGCTCGTGGGGCTCGCCTGCGCCGGCTGCGTCGCGAGCGTCACCGCGACGCTCTTCGCGCTGCCGCTGCGCTTCACGGTCAGCGTCACCTTGTCGCCCGCCTGCTTCGCGTTGACGAGCCCGGAGAGCGCGGCGGCGTCCTGCACCGGCTTGCCGTCGAAGGACGTGATCACGTCGCCCTTCTGGATTCCGGCCGCCTGCGCCGGGCCGCCGCCGGTCAGCGCCGCGACCTGCGCGCCGCTGCCGCCGGTCACGTCGGCCGACTGGACGCCGAGGTAGGCGTGCTTGACGGTGCCGCCGTTCTCGAGCTGCTGCACGACGCTGCGGACCGTGTTCGACGGGACCGCGAAGCCGATGCCGACGTTGCCGGCCTGGCCGCTGCTGGAGGAGCCGGTCGACTCGATCTGCGAGTTGACGCCGATCACGTGGCCGGCGCTGTCGAGCAGCGGGCCGCCGGAGTTGCCGGGGTTGATCGCGGCGTCGGTCTGGAGCACGCCGTCGATCGTGAAGCCGTTGGGGGCGCTGATCTGGCGCTGGAGCGCCGAGACGACGCCGGTCGTGAGCGTGCGGTCGAGGCCGAAGGGGTTGCCGATCGCGTAGGTCGGGTCGCCGACCTGCACGGTGTTGGAGTCGCCGAGCACGAGCGGCGTCAGCGTCTGCGAGCCGGGGTCGACCTTCAGCAGCGCGAGGTCGTCGGACTCGTCGGTGCCGATCACCTTCGCGTCCTTGGTCGTGCCGTCGCCGATCTTCACCTTCACCGAGGTGGCGCCCTGGACGACGTGGAAGTTGGTGACGAGCTCGCCGCTCTTGGAGACGACGAAGCCCGTGCCGGTGGCGGTGCCGGACTGCGACGAGCTGCCGCCGAAGGGGCTGTTCGCCTGCTGCGTCACGTTCGCGGTGACGAAGGCGACCGAGCCCTTCGCGAGGTCGTAGACCTGGCGCGCGCTGAGCGCCTTCGAGGAGCTCTCGCTCGCGACCGCCTGGTTCGCGGGCGCCGTCGCCTGGATCGTCGTGGTGGTCGTGTTGCCGCCGCCGTCCGCGACGCCGACGACGACGGCTCCGCCGGCGGCGCCCAGCACCGCGGCGGCGCCGAGCGTGAGGACTGTCTTGGGGGATCGCATGAGGGGCATGATGCGCCCGGACCCTGAGCTGTCTTCTAACAGCGCCTAAGCGCCAGAGAAACGTTGCTAAGCGTTTGCTGAACGCGTCCGGCGGTGCGCGGCGATGAAGTCGAGCGTGCGGCCCCACGCGTCGTCGGAGGCCTCCGCGAACTGCTCCTGTCTGCGATCGAAGAAGCTGTGCGGCGCGCCCGCGTAGGTGACGAGCTCGTGCTCGACGCCGGCGTCGCGGAGCGCCGCGCCGAAGTCGGCGACGACGTCCGGCGTGATGTGCTGGTCCTCCCCCGCCATCAGCCCGAGGATCGGCGCCGCCAGCTCACCGGCGCGCTGGGTCGGCCCCGGCTGCCCGTCGCGCGCGGCCGGCATCCCGTAGAAGCCGATCGCCCCGGCGAGCCCGTGGCCGCCGGCGGCGGCGAGCCAGGAGTGGCGGCCGCCGAAGCAGAAGCCGATCGTGAAGATCGACGTCGCGCCGCGCGCGCGCAGCTCGGCGACGGCGGCGCCGACGTCGTCGCCGATTCCCTCCGCCGTCGTCTGCGCGACGTGCTCCGAGTACGCGAAGCCCTCCTCGCGCGGCGGCGGCTCGGCGGTGCGACCGAAGTAGTCGATCGCGATCGACTGCATGCCGCGCTCGGCGAAGCGCAGCGCGAGCTCCTCGTAGAAGCGGTAGAGGCCGCGCACGTCCGGCAGCACGACGACGCCGACGTCGGCGCTGCTCGCGCCGTCCGGTGTCGCAGCGAAGGCCGCGAACGGGGTGCCGTCCGCGCAGGTGAGCGTCAGGCGCTCGTGGGAGATCGCCGCGCCCGCGATCTGCGGGACCGGCGGGCGGGAGTCGTGGTCGAAGCACATGCACGGCGACCTACCCCGCGGCCGCCGCGATCAAGCAGCGGGAACCAGGGGGTCGCCGCTACCTGCAGGTGCGGCACCCTGCGCCGTTACGGGGCGACGGTTACCAGCGTCCCGATCGGCGTATAGGGGTAGATCTTCGCGGCGGCCGCCTCCGGCATCTCGACGCAGCCGACGCTCTGCGGCGTGCCGTAGGAGGCGCGGTTGAAGGCGTGGAGCGCGTCGCCGCCGTTGAAGTACGACACCCACTTGATGCCCGGATCTCTGTATCTGCTGCCGTCCGGGTTGGTGCCGCTCATCGTCGTGACGTCGTAGCGGAGGTAGACGGGGAAGGTGCCGAGCTCGGTCGGGGCCGCCGCGACGCCGGTGTTCGCCGGTGTCGAGAAGATCTGCTTGCCGTTGTGCCACAGCTGGGTCGTCTGCTGCGCGGCGTCGCGGTGCACGAGCACGTAGTTGTAGCCGTCCACCTTGTTCGTCTTGTGCTGCGCGAGCGCGGTGATCAGCGAGGTCCAGACGTTCGGACCGGGCAGCGCATCGGCGTTCAGGCCGTTGTCGGTCTGGAACGCCAGCAGCGCGCCGCGCGTGATCGTGTTCAGCCCGCCCGCGCTCCACAGCGACGTCAGCTGGCTGGGGAAGCCGGCGTAGCGCCAGGCGAAGCTGCCCTTCGGCGGGGCGATCGCGGCGTTCAGCTGTGCGCCCGTCGCGCTGCCGACGTCGGCGCCGGAGGCCTTCCAGGTGAGCGGCAGGTAGCCGAGCAGGGCGAGCAGCTGGTTCAGGCGCAGCGGCGAGCCGAGCGGGACGGTCCAGTTGACCTGGTTGGCGCTCCCGGCGGTCCCGGCGGTCCCGCCGCCGGCGCCGGGGGTCGGGCCGCCCGCGAGCGTGACGTTCTTCGGCAGCGCCAGGTGGACGTGCGCGCCGAAGCCGAAGCCCATCCCGCTCGGCGTGAACTGGAGCGTGTGGCTGTCGACCGTCCGCCAGCTGCCGGGGACCTCCGTCGTGAAGGTCGGTCGCGCCGAGCCGAACAGGCGGGCGACCGGCTGCGAGAAGGTCAGGCGGATCGGGGCCGTCGGCGAGATCTTGCCGCCGGCGGCCGGGCTCGCGACGGCCGTCGGCGTCTTGCTGGCCGGGAACCACGTGACCGGCTTGGTCGCGGGCAACTGCTCCCACGTGCGCGGCGCGGCGGCGACCGCGATCGTTCCGGCGGCGGCCTGGCGGCCGAGCGAGAGCGTGCGCAGCGGGCTGCGGAGGCTCGCGCGCTGCATGTGGCCGGCGGTGCCGTAGGCGACCTTGCGGACCGGCGCGTCGAAGGCGACGCGCAGCGGCGCGCCCGTGCGGACGCTCGTCCAGCGCGTCGTCAGCGTCGCGCTGGGGGTGCGAATCTGGAGCTGCTGGTGCTTGACGCCGCCGAGCGCCCAGCCGTACCAGCCGGGACGCTTGACGCGCACGTCGACGGAGATCGTCGTGCCGGCCGGGACGAGCCGGGCCGGCGTGATGCGACCGTCGCGGACGGTCAACGGGATCGCGCCGCCGCGCGGGCCGGTCGCCGTCACGCTCTCGAGCGTCCCGCCGAGCTTCCCGACGTCGATGCGCGCGAGCGCGACCGGGTCGGCGACGAGCTTGGTGCGGGAGAGCGTCAGCACGAGCGTGGCGAAGCTCGCGACCACCAGGACGGCGAGCACGAGCAAGCCGACGAGCACCCGCACGCGGGTGCGCCGCCGCGTCGGCGCAAACGCTCCACCGCCCTCTGAAGGTCCCCGCGAGGGGCGATGGTGCGGGATCGGTCGTGGAGCGTCGATGCTCAAGCGTCCCTCACTGCTCCCATCATCGGCTGGCGCGGCGAAAAACTCAAGGTGTCACACCGGTTTCTTAGATACTTCCAAGGAGTTGGATGTGGTCGGCCTCGGCGGCGCCACCGAACGGGCGCGTCATGCCGTACTGCTCGAGCGTCGCCTCGGAGACGCCCTCGATGCCCGGCGTATCGGACGCCTGGCCGCGCGTGTGGGGGTCGTTCGCGAAGCCGCCGACCTCGACCGAGTGCTGCGGCGTGCGGTAGCCCGAGATGCCGATCAGGTGGAGTCCGAGCGCCTTGCCGAGCTGGTCGAGGCGCGCGGCGAGCTCGGGCGTGGAGCCGACGCTGTAGTTGGTGCCCGCCGCCTGGAAGAAGCCGGTGTCGCCGCCGTGCGCGCTGAAGGTCCCGCCACCGCCGGCCGGCGGCGGCGGCGGGGCCCCGAGGCTGCCGGAGGTCGGCGCCGCTCTGGCCGCCGCCTCGCGCGCCTGGATCTTGCGCAGCGTGCCCTGCAGGTCGCTGCGCGTGCTCTGCAGCGCGTGCAGCTTGGCGGCGTCGCGCGAGCGGACGCGGACGAACGTCATCTGCTCGGAGACGACGGCGATCCGCAGCCGCGCGACCTGGTCGCGCTGCACGAGCGACGCGTTCGCGATCCGCTGACGGCGCTGCTCGAGGTCGGTCAGGCGAGCGGTCTCGGCGGCGACCGCGCGGCGCGCGTCCAAGACGTCGGAGGTGACGGCGACGTTGTGGGTGCGCAGACGCTTCATGTCGTCCATCCGCTCGATCAGGCCGCTGAAGCCCTTCGCGTCGACGACGACGGTGACGATGTCGTCCGGCGGCGCCTTGTACTGCGCCACCAGCTGGGCGGCGAGCTGCTTCATGTCGGTCGCGAGCTTGGCCTTCAGCGTCGTCAGCCGGACGCGCTCTTCGCGCAGCTGACGCTGCGTCGTCTCGAGCTGCCGGCGCTCGACGGCGAGCGTCGTCTCGACCGCGTGCTGGCGCGCGGTGAGGTCATCGATCGAGCCCTGGAAGCCGGCGATCTTGCCGCTCTCCGCTTGGACCGAGCCGTGCAGGGCGCGCTCGCGCTGCTGCGCGGCGGCGATCTTCTGCTGCAGCTCGCGCTTGCTCGGCGCCCCGTCGGCCACCATCGGCAGGCACGCGGCGACGGTCACCGCGAGTGCGGCGACGAGCAGCGCGAAGCGGCGCAGACGGGCGTCAGGGGCATGGGAGCGTCGCATGGAAGGTGGCCGACCGCGACGAGCGACCTCGCGGACGGAGCCGAATCACGGTAGCAACGGCCGCCGCGCGCGGCTCGCTGTGCAGGGGAAGTTGCAGTCGCCGGGAGCCGCCCGCGCGCGACGGGTACGGTCCCTGCGAAGAGACCGCGAACGACAGGAGGATCCGCATGCTGTTCGGACCGGAGCACGTCAAGCGCTACGTCGAGACCGACGGCGAGGAGGGCCACGACTGGCAGGGCACGACCACGCTGATCCTCACGACGACGGGCCGCAGATCGGGCGAGTCGCGCTCCACGCCGCTGATCTACGGCACCGCCGGCGACGCCTTCCTCGTCGTCGCCTCGAAGGGCGGCGCCGACGAGCCGCCGGCCTGGTATCTGAACCTCGAGGCGCAGCCCGAGGTCGACGTGCAGGTGAAGGGCGATCGCTTCCGCGCCCGCGCGCGAACCGCGACGGCCGAGGAGAAGCCGGACCTGTGGCGGACGATGGCCGCGCGCTGGCCCGCGTACGACGACTACCAGCAGAAGACCGAGCGTCAGATCCCGGTCGTCGTGCTGGAGCGCGTCTGATGCTCGGCGAACACGGGAAGCTAGGTTCGTAGTCATGGCGACTCCTTCCGCAACTCCATCCGGAACGTTCGCGATCGGCGGCGACCTCGAGGTGACGCGCCTGGGCTTCGGCGCCATGCGCATCGTCGGCGAGGGCATCTGGGGTCCGCCGCGGGATCGCGACGAGGTCCTGCGGGTCCTCCGGCGCCTGCCCGACCTGGCCGTCGACTTCATCGACACGGCCGACTCCTACGGGCCCGAGATCTCGGAGGACCTGATCCACGAGGCGCTGCACCCCTATCGGGGCGTGAGCGTCGCGACGAAGGCGGGCCTCACGCGCCAGGGACCGGGCCGCTGGGCGCCGGTCGGCCGCCCCGAGTACCTGCGTCAGTGCGTGGAGCTGAGCCTGCGGCGGCTCGAGCTCGAGACGATCGACCTGTTCCAGCTCCACCGCATCGACGCGAAGGTGCCGCGCGAGGAGCAGTTCGCCGAGCTGAAGGCGTTCCAGGACGAGGGCAAGGTACGTCACCTCGGACTCTCCGAGGTGACGCTCGAGCAGATCGAGGCCGCGCAGGAGGTCTTCACCGTCGCGACGGTGCAGAACAGATTCAACCTGATCGACCGCCACTCGGAGGACGTGCTCGACTACTGCGAGCAGCACGGCATCGGCTTCATCCCGTGGGCGCCGATCGCCTCCGGCGACCTCGCGCAGCCGGGCGGCGTCGTCGCGCAGATCGCGGCCGCGCACGACGCGACGCCGGGTCAGGTCGCGCTCGCATGGCTGCTGCAGCGCAGCCCGGTGATGCTGCCGATCCCGGGCACGAGCTCGGTCGCCCACCTCGAGGAGAACGTCGCGGCCGCCGAGCTGCGGCTGACCGATGCCGAGGTCGCGCAGCTCGACGCGGCGGCGTAGCGCAGGGCGCCCGGCGCGGGTCGCGACTGGACAGCGGCCGGGCGCGGTCCTACGGTCTGAACATGACGCGCGTGAAGCGGACGGCGCTGCTGGCGGCGATCGCGATCCTGACGATGAACATCTGGACCGGCTCGCCGCTGCTCGCCGTCTGGGTCGGCTCGCGCTTCCAGCAGCACGGGCCGCCCACGATGGGGGCCTTTGCGATCGTCGCGATCACGCTGCTGGCGACGTCGATCGTGCTGGTGCGACTCGTCGCCCGCCTCGAGAGCGCCTACGACCGTGTGAGCGGGCGCAGACGCGGCGCGCGCGAGCAGCTGCCGTGGCTCAAGAGCATGCGCGCGGGACGGCTGCACGACGGCGAGACGCTGCGCGCCGTCGACGGGGTCGTGATCGGCTCCGTCGTGCTGGCGGCGATCGCGTTCGAGGCCTGGTTCTTCTTCTTCGCCGGCTCCTCGATCGGCACCTGAGCGGCGGATGCGCGGCGGCTGTGCGGCGGCTGCGCGGCGGATGCGCGGCGAGGACCGCAACCGGGCCGATCGCCTCCGTGCGATCGACCCCGTTCCGGCGCTCCTCGCCGGCTCGGTCAGCCGGTGATGAAGCCCGTGGCTCTGACGGCGCCGAGGATCGTCTTCATGTCGCTCGCGACGTCGAAGGCGCCGTTCGGCGTGATGCCGCTCTTGCCCGTGACGTGGCCGAGCAGCACCGCGATCGCGGCGGCGTGACGCGCCTCGATCGTGAGGATCGAGACGGCGGCTCTGACGACGGCCGTCTGCTTGATGTTCGTCGCCTGGCCCGAGTAGGCGGCGACGCCGGCGTTCTCGAGCGCGAACGAGGTCGCCTTGAACTTCGCCGCGTTCGCCGTCGTGTCGGCGAAGTCGAACTTCGGCGACGCGACAGCGGCCCGGCCGAGGACGCCCTTGATCGCCCGCACGTGCGCCTCCTCGTGCGCGTGCACGAGCTTCGCGAAGCTGCCGACCTCGCCCTTGAACCTGCCCTGCTGGACGGCCTGCCGGTAGAACGCGGCCTCGAGGTACTCGAGCGTGAGGGCGTAGTTGAGGATCGCGACGTCCTGCTTCTTCGACGGCGCGGCCGACGCGAGGGCCGGCAGCCCGCCCATCAGCACGCCGCCGGCGAGCAGCGAGCCGCCGGCGATGCCGGCCTTGCGGAACAGGCCTGCGCGCGTGTCGCCCTCGACGGCGTGGGCCGTCTCGCGCAGCGCGCCGTCGCGATCGAGCGTCTCGATCGAGATGAGGTCCGTGAGTGCATGCGGCATGGTGTGTCTCCTTCCGTGGGGAACGCTCGCCTGCTCCTTTCGCACCCGGTCGCGCGATGGATCACCGAGCCGCCGCGAGCTCGCGTCCGGCCGCGCCGGCGCGGCTCGATTGATCCATTCGCCGACCGCCTGCGAAGAGCGATCGATGGGTACGCTCGCGAGATGGACGACGAGGTGAGGCGCCGCAGCGTCGACCGCCTCGCCGACGAGGAGCTGATGGAGCTCGTCTGCGCGCACGATCCTCGAGCGCTCGAGGTCCTCTACGACCGCCACAGCGGCCCCGCCTACTCGCTCGCGCATCGGATCATGGGAGATCGCCAGGTCGCCGAGGACGTGACGCAGGAGGCGTTCGTCTCGCTCTGGCGCGCCAGCGGCGGCTACAGCCCGGCACGCGGCAGCGTCCGCTCGTGGGTGCTCGCGATCGTCCGCAACCGCGCGATCGACGCGCTCCGCCGGGCGTCGTCGCGCGCCCCGCTCGACTTCGATGACGACGGCGCGATGGAGGCGCAGGCCGCGCCCGGGCGCACCGACGTCGAAGCGCTGCGACGCGAGGACGCCCGCGTCGTGCGCGGCGCGCTGCAGGAGCTCCCCCGCGACCAGGCGCACGTCCTCGCCCTCGCCTACTTCAGTGGCTTCACCCACCGCGAGATCGCTGGCCTGCTCGGCGTCCCGCTTGGCACCATCAAGGGGCGCATGCGACTCGGTCTCGAGAAGCTGCGCGCGAACATCGACGAAGTGATCTCGTGAGCGACTCCGACCACCAGCCCTGGGACGACGAGCTGGCCGCGTTCGCGCTCGGCGCGCTCGATCCGCACGAGGCCGCCGCCTTCGAGGGTCACCTCGTGCACTGCGACCGCTGCCGCGCCGAGCTGCACCGGCTCGCGCCGGCCGTCGAGCTGCTGCCGCTGTCGGTCGAGCGACGCGAGCCGCCCGCATCCCTGCGCCGCAGCATCATGGACGTCGTCGACGCGGAGGCGGCGCAGTCCCAGGCGCCCCTGCCCGCCTCCCCCGCGCCGCGCCCGTCGCGCGAGCTGGCCCGCTGGCGCGCGTGGTTCTGGCGCCCCGCGCCGATCGCCGGGCTCGCCGCGACGCTGGCGGTCGCCTTCTTCGCCGGCTTCGCGCTGCGGGGCGGCGGCGGCGGCGCCCACGACCCGACCGTGCCCGTGCGGGCGACGGCCAATGCCCCCGTTGGCGCGACGCTCGTGCGCGACGGCGGCGCGTGGCGGCTGAACGTCGAGCGCATGCCGTCGCTGCCGTCGAACGCCGTGTACCAGGTATGGGTCCGTCGCCCTCGCGACGGCGTCACGTCCGGCGGCGTGTTCGTGCTCGCGCGCGACGGCACGGCGACGGTCGGCGTGCCGCAGCCGCTCCACCCGGGCGACCAGCTGCTGGTGACGCGCGAGCCGGCGGGCGGCAGCCCGCGGCCGACCTCGGCGCCGCTGGCGCAGGCGAACGTCACCTAGGCATCGCGACGCGGGACCGGGCTCGGCGGCTCCTCCGTCGTCTCCGCCGCGACCCGCAGCTCCTCCAGCACCTGCTGCTCGAGCTGGCGCACCCGCTCGGCGCTGATCCCGAGTCCGCCGGCGATCTGACGCAGCGTCTGCTCGGGTCCGTCGAGGCCGTAGTGCGCCCGGATGATCGCTCGCCCGCGAGCGTCGGCCCCGGCCAGCAGCGTCAGCATGCGGTCCGTCTCGATGCGCGTCAGCACGCGGTCGTACTCCTCCTCGGCGGCCGGATCCGTCAGCGTCTCGCCCAGCTCGCGGACCGGCGCCTCGCTGCCGTCGCGCGGCTCGTCGAGCGCCCGCGGTGCGCGCTCGACGACCAGCAGGTGCTCGACCTGCACGAGCGGCAGGTCGGTCGCGGACGCCAGCTGCTTCGTCGTCGGCCAGGCGCCGTGCGCGTTGGCGTAGGCGCGCCGCTCCGAGCGCACGTGCGCGAGTTGGCGCAGTGCGCGATCCGACAGCACGACCGGCTGCGTCAGCTCGGCGACGAGCTGCTGCATCGCTTGGCGCACCCACCAGGAGGCGTAGGCCCAGAAGGGCGTGCCGCGGTCGGGGTCGTAGCGGCGCAGCGCGGTCAACAGGCCGGCGCAGCCCTCCTGCATCAACTCGCGGCGGTCGACGGCGGCGGAGCCGCGGTAGGTCCGCGCGACCGAGGCGATCAGCGGCGTGAACGCGTCGAGCAGCTGCCTGCTCGCGCCCGGCGCTCCCTCCTTGGCGGCCAGCACGAGCTCGTGCTCCGAAGGCCGCTTGCGAGCATGCGACGCCCGGCGCGACGGTCGGTGGAACGGCTCTCGAGGAGTAGAGACAGCCACGGGCGACTCCCTTCCGACATCGGTCGATCGATCGGGAACCAGCGGTCCGTGCCGGCTCGCGTTGAAGCCGGCCCCGTCCCCGCCTGTGAGTTCAGCCTGCGCACAGCGAGCTGTGCCGGGGCCGCATCCGATGCAACCAGAGCTCAGTCACCGTGACAACGACGCTGGGTGGAAAGCAACCCCGCCGCGACCGGGGGCTCAGTCGCCGCGGGTCACCGGTACCGGCCGGTCGAGCACGAACAGCTCGACCGCGAGGTCGGGCGCGACGGTGTTGTCGCTCATGAACGCGGCCACGATGCATCCCGTCAGCGTCTCGATCGCCGCCACCAGGTCGGCGCCCATCACGCGCTGCAGCTCCGTACGCACGTCGTGCACGGCGTCGAGCCGGCCGGCGGCGGCGAGGCTCTGCTCGCTGCGCGTCATCGTCTGCTCCAGCATCACGACGATCACGTTGTCGTGGAAGAAGGCGCTCGCCTTCGTCGGGCCGCGACCGGCGTGCTCGCTGTGGCTGCGAACGACTGCGCGGGTGATCGCGGCGTTCAGGCGACCGCCGCTGAGCAGCTCGCGCGGTAGGGGCTCGGTTTCCATCTTCGGTATCCCGCGTGTGCCCATTCGCCACGCGCGCCGAACCTCGCCAAAGCTCCCTACGGCTGCGCTTCCAAGACCATCCGGTGGTGGTCCATCAGCTCGCGCTCGAAGCACACGCTGTTGGCGCTGACGCCCGAGGTGAAAGCGAGCCGGAAGTCACGGCTGGTGAGGTACTTCGGGACCAGCCGCGCCTTCACCAGCGTCTTGCGCCAGCTCGGCTCCGCGAAGCGCGCGCGCCACCGCTTGATCGTCTCGATGTAGTCGAGCCGGCCGCTGACGTCGGAGACGAGACGGAAATGCGGCGCCGCGCACGCGGCGATCTGCTCGCCGCCGTCCGGCAGCCAGGAGCCGGGAAACTGGTGCATCATGAGCGCGAGATACCAGGCATCGGACTCGCGGGGCGCGTCGATGCCGACCTGCTCGAAGGGGATCATGTTGCGGCCGAACGACATCGTCTGCAGATAGAGGCGGCCGCCGGGCGGCAGCAGCCCGCGGATGTTCGCGAAGAGGTCGCGGTAGATCTCCTCCTGGCGTCCGGCGTAGTAGTCCTGCGGCGAGCAGAAGTGCTCGAAGGCGCCGAGGCTGGCGACCGCGTCGAAGCTGCCGAACTGCTGCTGGCGGATCGCGCGCGCATCCTCGATGCGAACGTCGAGGCCGTGGCGGCGGCAGGCGGCCGCCTGTGCGGAGGAGAGCGTCACGCCGACGCCCGCGGCGCCGCGCTCGCGGATGTAGTTCAGGAGCGGCCCCCAACCGCAGCCGAGATCGAGCACGCGCCGGCCGGCCTCGATCCCGATCTGCTCGGCGACGTACTCATGCTTGCGCCGCTGTGCCTGCTCGAGCGTGAGCGAGAAGTCGCCGTCGAACTTCGCGCCGCTGAAGTCGGCGAGCTCGCCGAGGCTCAACCGCAGGATGCGGTCGATCAGCGAATAGGTGAACTCGAGGTCAGCTCGGTCGGCCACAGCGCGCGGAAGGTTCGCACACGCGGCGGTCGGCATGCCAGGAACGAGTCGGCTGACGCGCCGGTCGGCGGCTGAGCGCGCCGCTCGCCGGCTGCGGCGCCGCTCGGTGGCGGGAGGGCGCGGCGCTAGACCGCGCCGGGCGCCGCGAGCCCGAAGGGGCTGCCCTCGGAGTCTCTGCAAACGGCGAACGCGCTGCCCGGATGGACCACGCTGCCGCCCAGCTCGCCGACCCGCTCGAGCGCGGCGGCGAGGTCCTCGACGGCGAAGTAGGGCAGCGAGAACGAGTCGCCGGGTCCGCGGCCGCGCGGATGGACGCCGATCTCGGTGCCGCCGCCGTGCGTCTGCCAGCCCTCCCCCTCGCCGGCGCCGCGCGCCTCGAGCGGCGCGCCCAGCAGACCGCTCCAGAAGCGGCGTGCGCGCGCCTCGTCGTCGGCGGGGAACTCGATCAGGGACGGGCGGGCGTCGGGCATGGCGCGCACGATAGCGGCGTGCAGCGATCTCCACCGATGCGAACGCTGCTGCGCTCGCATCGCTATCCTTGCACGAAGGATCGGGAACTCTCTCGATCACCGCAGTGCCCAGCGTCCGCAGTTGTTGCCTTAGCACCCTCCGCGACTCGCAGCGCACACAAACACCGGAGGAACACGATGGCAACTGGAACCGTGAAGTGGTTCAGCGACGACAAGGGCTTCGGCTTCATCACGCCGGACGACGAGAGCAAGGATCTCTTCGTCCACCATTCCGCGATCGGCGGCAGCGGCTTCAAGACGCTCGCAGAGGGCGCGAAGGTCTCCTACGACGCGGAGCAGGGCCCCAAGGGCCCGAACGCCGCGAACGTGCAGACGATCTAGTCGCAGTCGCACGCGGCTCGCGCCGCAGCTTGCAGTCCCAGACGGCCCGCCTCTCGGCGGGCCGTCTGCGTTTCCGGCTCAGCGCGCGAGCGCTCCGACGCGGAACCAGCCGCGCGAGCAGACGGGACCGCCGCTCCAGCTGAGCGTCAGCCGGGTCGTCTGGTCCGGCGGGGTGACCTGCAGCTGCCGCGCCGTCGGCTCGCAGGGATAGCGCTGCGGCTCGTTCGCGTCCGCGATCGCGCCCCACTGGAGCTTCGCGAAGGCGTGCGCTCCCGGCGCGAGCACGAGCCGCTTGGGCGCCGGCGAGCGATCGCGCTCCGTGCGCGTCGGCAGGTTGCGGCCGTTCTTCGCGCGCAGCTGCAGCCCGACGTAGCCGAAGGTGTGGCAGCTGTGCGTCGAGCGGTTGCGCAGCACGAGCGTCGCGTAACGCTGGCCGGCGCCGGCCTGCTGGCCGCGCAGGGCGCCCGCGAGGTCGGCCGTGCGACAGGCCGGCAGCAGCGACGCCG
>JAOPZA010000009.1 GCA_025964325.1 Conexibacter sp. | reverse complement strand
TCAGCGACCACAGAGATGGCCGCCGTCCTGCCAGTGTCGAGTGGCGAGCGCTCGATAACGTCGATCTACGGAGACCGCCGGATCCCCGACACCGCTCGCGGGTCGTCAAGCCGGCCGGGTGTCATTGGCACCGGCGAGGCCCTATCGAGTACCAGGGAGCATGCCGCACTGACGCCCGTGTCTCGGCGAACGTGACACCCTTTATGTATGACCCTTGGGGCGATCTGGTGCAACCGTGAGAGGCCAACGCTTCCGTCGCTCTGGATGGCGACAGACAGTCGCATCGGCGGCGATGGCGGCACGCTCATCCGACCAAGGCATCAAGCTGTTCGAGATACCTGATCTGCGCGCGCAGCTGCGCGAGATCGCTGAGCGCAAGCCGCGCTGGGGCTACCGTCGCGCGCACGGCTACCTGCGCGAGAGCGGCTGGCCGGTCAACCGCAAGCGCGTGCAGCGCTTGTGGCGCGAGTAGAGCCTGCGGGTCCCGCAGAAGACGCGCAAGCGCCGCAGGACCGGCGACCCCGAGGTAAAGCATCTGCGAGCCGAGCGCCCCAATCAGCTGTGGGCGCTGGACTACCAGTACGACCAGACCGCCGACGGCCGGATGCTGCGCTTCTTGAACATCTTCGACGAGTTCACCCGCGAGGCGCTGGTCATGCGCGTGGATCGCAGCATCACCGCCGAGCAGACCGTCACCGCGCTGGGCGTCCTGCGCTCGTCTTGCCCCTGCGCCGGAACATCCGCTGGGGATGCGGCGGAATGTGCGCGCCTATCCAGATCGCGGGGGCTTCACGAACTGCAGCGTGCGGCGGGCGGTGAGGGTGGCGTGGTTGGCGGCGAGGTCCTGGACCGACAGCCGGACGTCGATCCGCAGCCGTCTGGCAGGGGCTGCGGCGAGTTGTTGGCGGGCGCTGTCGGTGAGTGCGATCGGGACGGTCGCGATCTTGCCGGCACGGGCGGCGAAGGCCCCCTGTCCGAGCAGGGCGCCAGGCGAGCCGTCGCGCGCAGCGCGCAGCCGGACCGTGCCGCTGCAGGCTCCGCGTCCGGCCCCCTCGCGCGGTGAGCAGAGGATCCGCACCCGCGCGGTGCCCGTGCGGTTGACGGCGATGGTGGCAGGGTTGCGGATTGCGATCCCGGGCGGGTAGACGTTGACCTGGAAGCGACGGCTGACCGCGGCCGGGCCGGTGATGCCGGCGGCGTTCACCGCGCGCACGCTGATGCCGTGATCGCCCGAGTGCAGGCCGTTGAGCGTGAACGGAGCGGCGCATGCGACCCATGGCCCGTTGTCGAGGCGGCATTGGAAGCCGGCGAGCTGGCCCGCGGCGGTGAACGTGATCCGCGCGCTGCGACTGGACGCCAGCGCGTCGGGCTGGCTCGTGATGCTCACCTTCCCGGGTGCCGGCAGCACCGACGGCGGGGCTGGGAGCTGGACGCCGGCGGACGGTGGCGGCTCGACGACCCCGACCGGAGCGGCGACGGTCGTGAACGTGCCGTCGCTTCCATGGCTGATTCCGCCCGCATTGGTCGTCACGAGCCGGAAGTGGTACGTCGTCGCCGGCTGCAGCCCGCTCAGCCCGGCGCTCGCCGTCACACCGACCGTGCCGGAGCCGGCGTCCCGGGCCGCCGTGCTGGATCCGTACGCGGCAGTGGTGCCGTAATCGAAGCGGTAAGTCGTCGGGGTGCCGTTAGGCGTGACGAGCCCGGTGAGGGTTGCGGAGTCCGACCGGATCATGGTCGCGGCTCCCGTCGCGACCGTCGGCGGCGACGGCAGCGCTGTGCCGGTCAGCGCGATCGCCTGGGGCGAGCCGGCCGCGTCGTCGATCAGTTTGACCGACGCCGATTGGATGCCAATGGTCGTCGGCTGGAAGCGGACGGCGACGTCGCAGGAGCTGCCGGGCGCGATGACCGACGACGCCGTGCAGGTGGTGCCAGTCGCCAGCGCGAACTGGTCGGCATTGGCGCCGGTCAGCTCGACGCCGGCGAGGTTCAGCACTTCATCGCCCGTGTTGCTCAGCTCGAAGACCTGGGTGACCGCGGCACCGCCGATCGTCTCGGCGCCGAAGTCACGCGTGGACGGCGTCGCCTGCACGGCCGGGACCGTCGCGACGGGGAGGATCCGGCGGATCAGGTCCGCGGTCCAGTCGCCGACCCACAGCTTGCCGTCCGGGCCGGCCGCGATCCCGTAGGGTTGGCCGGGGGTCGTGCCGCTGGAGAACTCCGTCACGACGCCGGTGGGCGTGATCCGGCCGATCTGGTTGCCGTATTGCTCGGTGAACCAGAGGTTGCCATCCGGGCCGGCGGCGATGTTGCGCGGAAACGAGCCCGGTGTGATGCCTGCCGAGAACATGGTCACGATGCCGCTCGGCGTGATCCGGCCGATCTCATCGGCCATAGGGCTAAAGTTGGTGAACCAGAGGTTGCCGTCGGGGCCGACGGCGATCCCGCGCGGCATCGCGCCTGGACTGATGCCTGCCGAGAACATGGTCACGGTGCCGCTCGGCGTGATCCGGCCGATCTGACCAAGAGCGATGTCGGTGAACCAGAGGTTGCCGTCCGGGCCGGCGACGATCCCGTACGGGTTGGTGCCGGCCGCAAACAGCGTCAGCACCCCGGCGGGGGTGATCCGCCCGATCCCACCGCCCTGCTTGGTGAACCAGAGGTTGCCGTCCGGGCCGACGGTGATCCCGTAGGGCAAGCCCAACATTGGGTCTCCGGCGGAGAACTCGGTCACGACGCCAGAGGGCGTGATCCGGCCGATCTGGTTCGCGATCTGCTCGACGAACCAGAAAGTTTGGCGGAGTCCTTGATCTACCCCGGGTTTCGTAGAGTCTGGTTTCTAGAGTCCTTGGCACTTTAGAGTACGACGACTGCCTGGCAGGCTGCCGGCAGGCATGCGCTCTCTTGATCGCAGACGCCGTCGCCTTTCCGCGCCCAGTTGATCTCCCGGAACTGCGACGGCGTCGAACGGGCTTCGTCACACCGCAGAGCTACCGTTTCCTCCCTGCGGAGGAAACAGCGTGCCTCCTCAACGGCGAGGCCAAGCATCTCGCACGCCTCCGCGAGCGGACGCGCGTGCAGGCGGTTGACTCGCAGACCGCGCACATCGTGAGCCTCACATCGCATCTGGAGTTCACGGTGAGCCTGGTCCGACGCTGGTTCGGCGACTGCCTTCCGGTGCCACGAGCATTCACAACCCACCTGAACCGAGGACTCCGCGCAGGCAGCGCCGTATGTCCGTTGCAGCCAGTGCGCGGCAGCGATCCATGGCTTGTCGGGACCGCCTCCAGCCCGACCAACAGCGCGGACACCTCCTTCCGCCACCTCGCGCACATCGACATGCGCCAACCGCAGCCGCGCGGCCCGCTCGGCCGCCTCGCGAATGCTCGCATCGGTCGCGACCAGCTCGTCGAGCACCGCAGCCCTCTCTGCGTCACGCAGCACCGACAGCACCGCCCCCATTCCGCGCCGACGCTCACTCATGCGCAGATCATCGTCCAATCAACATCTTGGACGCATCCCCCGGCGCATCGCAGGAAATCCAGAAGTGCAGAAAGCCAGAAAGCCGAAACCCTAGAGACCTAGAGACCCGTCATTTGCAGGGAGGTTCCGTCGTGGCTGGGCCGGCAACTCGCGCTCGGATTGTCGCCGATTCATGGGGATTGCCGTGGTTTGGGGCACTCGGCGGGCGTGAGTGCCCCGTTCACCGACAGGCGGCATGTGCGGCTCGCGGCCGGCGCACTGCGCGGCCGTCCGAGGCGAGCGAAGACGGCGCCCCGCGCGCCGCGGCGGTTATCGCTTGCGGAATCGCTCGAACCCAGCGCGGAATGTTCCGTTGGGCAGGTACTGGATCGTGAACCGTGTTGGCCACGAGACCCCACCTTGCACCGTCCGCGGCTGGTGAAACGGGAAGGAGACGACGTGATCAGGAGCCGTGATCGCGTCCTGGAGCGTCGTCAGTGTCACGGACGCCTCGGCGAACAGAACCTTGCCGTCGAAGGTCCCGTAGATCAACGTTGGGTGATGGTCGACGTTGTGGACCGTGTAGTCGAACGTGCGATCGAGCAGGTGCAGGCCCATCATCGGAATCGACGACCCGACATCCGGCGCGTAGCTCGCCGGTACGAAAGCAGGCGCGGGCATCGTCAAGAAGCGGCGCATTTGGGCGTAGCCGGTCTTGAACGGGTCACACGTCTTGCCGTTGCTCGACACGCACATCGTCTTCGTGTCGACCACGTGGCGTGGGCGAAGGTAGAAGTGAACGTCGAAATGTGGGGAGGTGAACGAGCCGTTCGGCCCTCGCGGGAGCCCCTCGGTGTTCCAGTCGACCTCGAGGTAGCGAAACGGTGAGGCGGCCTCGCCACCCGGCGCCCGGACCTTCTCGAACCGGAAGCGATAGATGTGCTGACACGGTCCAACGGGCAGCGTCGCCGAGCGGCGTGGACCGGTGAACCGGATCTGCGGGATCTCGACCGACACGCGGGCGGGGACGCCGTCAGCCGTGTTGGCTTGCACTGTCGGATAACCACCGGCCCGTGCATACGCGTCCATCAGCCGTGTTCCACCACGCAACGACACCTCGCTGCACCCTGCAGCTTGAGCGGCCGGCGCCGCGGCGATCGACACGACGAGCACGAGCGCGGCAACGGCCCAGCCGGCTACCGACGCTTTCATCCAGAACGTCACCGCCGGCGCCCGGCGCGAAAGCATGTTGAGCATTCCTCCATCGTACGAGGCGCGGCGGCGGCGGGGCAGGCGGACGGTCGCGCGCGCGGAGCTCGTGCTGGCGCGTCCTGGCGAGCAGCCGCTGCGAGATGTCGGCATCGAGCCGCATCCGCTCGCCGGATTCGCCAACGCACGCTGACGACACTCCGTGCGGAGGGTGAGACAGCGGTCGTCTGCGTCGATCTGCTGCCGCGCGACGACTTGGAGGTTGGGCCTGCGGGCCGGCAGCCAGCCGAGGATGGTCCAGTCCTGGCCGTGCAGCGCGATCGCGCCGCTCGTGCGTCGGCGACGTCGGGGTCGGAGCCTCCGGAGGAGCGCTGCGCCAGACTCCGGCGGAGCAGATGGCGTACCGCAGCCCGTCGGAAGCGCTCGCCTTCAGCAGCCCGAACGCTATCCGGCCGTCCCCGCCGACGCGGTCGCCGAAGATCACGAAGAACGCCGCGAAGTGCCGTACTCGCGGTCAGCGGCCTCCGCTGAGATCGCCTCGTGCCAGGCGTGCGCTCGCTCCTCCGGACTCAAGATCAGCATGTCACTCCGTCTAGTAAGCGTGTTCAACTCTTTCAACCAGTCGCGGGCCGCTCGAACCAAGGACACCCGAGAGGCCATTCCGATACACCCGCCACTCGCGGCAGAATGCACGATTCGACTGCCCCGAGCAGCCGATGGCTCACCCAACAGACCAATGGGCCACCGACCCTGGAACTCCCCCGGTTTGGTGGGCATCTGACGGCTGTGCCATCTGGCCGGCCGGGAAGGATGTTGGTCGATGCCGAAGATCGCGCCGTATTCGAAGGAGTTCAGAGCCGAGGCCGTGCGCCTGCTGCGCAGCAGCGGCCGGCCGATCCCGCAGCTCGCCAAGGAGCTGGGGGTCTCGGAGCAGTCGTTGCGCAACTGGAGTCGCCAGGTCGACGTCGATGACGGCAAAGCGCCGGGCCTGACCAGCGACGAGCGCGAGGAGCTGCGGCGGTTGCGGCGCGAGAACCGGATCCTGGCGGAGGAGCGCGAGATCTTGAAAAAAGCGGCGGCCTTCTTCGCCAAGGAAGGCGGGACCCGGTAGCGGTGTTCGGGTTCATCGCTGCGAAGAAGGCCGAGCACTCGATCGCGATGATGTGCCGGGTGTTGGGCGTCAGTCGCTCCGGTTTCCATGCCTGGGGCGACGCGCCCGCCGTCCCAGCGGGCGGTCGCCGATCAACATCTGACCGAACAGATCGTCGCCATTCACGCCGCCAACCGCGGCGTCTACGGGTCCCCGCGCGTCCATGCCGAGCTGCGCCTCGAGCACGGCATCCGGGTCGGCAGAAAGCGCGTGGAGCGCCTCATGCGCCACGCCGGCATCACAGGGCTGATCCCGCGCCGGCGCGGTCGCACGACGATCCGGGTGCCCGGCGTCCGCGTCGCGGGGACCTCGTCGATCGGGCGTTCGCGGCCGCGGCGCCGAACCGCGTGTGGGTCGCGGACATCACGTATCTGCGCACCTGGGAGGGCTGGCTCTACCTCGTCGCCGTCCAGGACCTCTACAGCCGCCGGATCGTCGGCTGGAGCATGGCCGACCACATGAGAACCGAACTCGTCACCGACGCCCTGCAAATGGCGCTCACCGCCCGCCGGCCCGCGAAGGGACTGATCTGGCACTCCGACCAGGGCGGCCAGTTCGTCTCGCTGGCCTTCGGCCAGCAAGCCCACGCTGCGGGCATCGCGCAGTCGATGGGCAGCCGCGGGGACTGCTTCGATAACGCGGTCGCTGAGAGCTTCTTCGCCACATTCAAGAAGGAGCTGATCCACCGCCGCGCCTGGCCGACACGCGCCGAACTGCGCACCGAGGTCTTCGACTACATCGAGACCTTCTACAACCGCCGCCGACGCCACACCACCCTCGGCCACCGCTCACCCGCCGACTACGAGAACATGACCCTCAACCAAGCCCAAGCCGCCTAAAAAACCCCTGTCCACCAAACCGGGGGAGTTCCACAAACCGCCGCCATCAGAGTCTCACGCCTAAACGGGATCTCACTGCAAATCACCACACCAGTCCGGGCAAAAAGCCGGCCTCGTAAGGCCCAATTCGCCCGAATGAAGGTGTTCCCGGTTCGAGTCTGGGCGTTGGCTGTGGTTCGAGAAGGTGAGCCGGGCTGGTTTTGACGGGGGCCTCCAAGCTAGGAGGATCTGTTGATGTCCCGATCGAGGAAGTACCCGCGCGAGTTGCTGGATCGCGGTGCTCGGCTGGTGTTTGAGAGCGGCCGGCCGATCGCGCATGTCGCGCGTGATCTCGGTGTGCCGTCTGAGACGTGAGCCGGGCTGGTTTTGACGGAGGCCTCCAAGCTAGGAGGATCTGTCGATGTCCCGATCAAGGAAGTACCCGCGCGAGTTGCTGGATCGCGGTGCTCGGCTGGTGTTTGAGAGCGGCCGGCCGATCGCGCATGTCGCGCGTGATCTCGGTGTGCCGTCTGAGACGTTGCGTAAGCACGTGCGCCAGGTCGAGGCCGACGAGGGTCGTCGGCCGGATCTGCCGAGCAGCGAGGAACGCGAGGAGATCCGGCAGCTGCGCAGAGAGGTCTACGAGCTGCGGCGCGCGAACGAGATCCTGAAGGCCGCGAGCTTGTTTTTCGCGGCCGAGCTCGACGCGGACCGACCGAAGTGAGCCGCTTCATCGACGTGCACCGCGGCCGTTTCGGCGTCGAGCCGATCTGCAGAGTCTTGGGCGTGTCGGCGTCCGCCTACTATCAGCGCGCCAGCGGCCAGCGCTCACGGCGGGCGGTCGGCGACGAACGCCTGCTCGAACAGATCCAGCAGGTCCACGCGGCCAACTATCACTGCTACGGCTACCGCCGGACCTGGAAGGCGCTCAAGCGCCAGGGTGTCGAGGTCGGTCGCGACAGGATCAAGCGTCTGATGCGCCGCGAAGGGATCCAGGGCGCGAAACGGCGCGGCAGGCCGTGGCGCACCACGATCCCCGACCCGACCGCGCAGCGACGGCCGGACCTGGTCAACCGCGACTTCACCGCCGACCATCCGGATCAGTTGTGGTGCGCCGATTTCACCTATCTGCGGTGCCATGAGGGCCTGGTCTTCTTCGCGTTCGTGATCGACGTCTACAGCCGCAAGGTCGTCGGCTGGCAGTTCGCGGGCCACATGCGCACCGACCTCGTGCTCGACGCCCTGCGGATGGCGCTCTCTCAGCGCCGACACGGCGCCGACGTCGAGCTCGTGCATCACTCGGATGCCGGCAGTCAATACACCAGCTACGCGTTCGGCCACGTGCTCGACGACCACGGCGTCCTCGGCTCGATCGGCTCTGTCGGGGACGCGTTCGATACGCCCTAGCCGAGAGCTTCGTCGACAGCTTCAAGACCGAGCTGATCGCCGACCGTGTCTGGCGCACCCGCACGCAACTGGAGCTCGCGATCGTCGAATACGTCGGCTGGTTCAACCACGCCCGCCTCCACGAGAGCCTCGGCGACCGGCCGCCGGTGGAGTTCGAAACAGCACTCGCAGGGGCTACGGACCTGACCACGCCGGCTGCGCCGGCTTCCATCCCTTGATAGAAGGAAACCAACTAACCCGGTCTCCGTCGACTCCAGCCCGGCTCAGCCGTACCGTGTGACGTCTAGGAGCGTGGGTCTGTAATCGTCCGGCCTGACCAGCTCGGTTCTCATGTGATCGGCCATCGCGCAGCCGACGATCCGGCGGCTGTAGAGATCCTGGACGGCAGCGAGGTAGAGCCAGCCCTCCCAGGTCCGCAGCTAGGTCGGAGGTCCTATTCCGCGCGTCCTGGTCGCGGCGTTGGAAGCGCCCATACGGAACCTAACGACCTCCTCCGTGCGATGTCGCCGCCCGGCCTTGGCAGAAGGCATGGCATTTGCAGGTCTTTCACTGGTCGTCAGCCGCCGAAGTGGTGCGGGGGGCGCCCGGCGACGCCGGGACGAGCCCGGAACAGCCCGCCGGCTTTCGGCTGCTGGGCAAGCTGCTCCTCCGAGAGGTCGTAGCGCGCACTGGTCATGTAGAGATCCGTCAGGTCATCGCCGCCGAAGGCGCAGCTCGTCACGAGGCGCACCGGGAGGCGGATCTCGGCGTTGAGCGTCCCGTCCGGAGCGTAGCGCCGCACCGCGCCGGCGCCCCAGACGGCCACCCAGACGTAACCCTCGGCGTCAACCGTCAGGCCGTCGGGCTCACCCTCGTCGGCCGGAATCACGACGAACGGGCGGCGGTTGGCGATCGTCCCGCCGGCGGCGTCGAAGTCGAAGCGGTCGACTCGGCCCGTAGCGCTGTCGGTGTAGTACATCGACCTCTCGTCCGGGCTCCAGTCCAGGCCGTTGGAGACTGTCACGCCCTCGAGCATCGTGTGCAGCCGGTGGTCGGGGTCGAGCCGGTACAGCGTGCCGGCGTCAGGCTCGCCGTTGAGGCCCATGGTTCCGGCCCAGAATCGCCCCGCTGAGTCACAGCGGCCGTCGTTGAGCCGGACGGCGACGCCCGTGCTCGGCACCTCGACGATGACACGGGGCTCGTGCGCACCCTCGTCGAGCACCGCGAACGCGCTGTCGACACCGATCGCGAGGCCGCCCGCGGCCCGGGGGACGGCGACGCCGACGGGGCGTCCGAGCTCGATCGCCGTGGGCGCGCCCGTTCGTGGATCGAACCGGTGTACCCGCCCGCGGTCGATGTCCACCCAGACGAGCGTTCCGTTGCGCGCGTCCCACATGGGGCTCTCTCCGAGCGCGACTCCTGCCGGGCCAAACAGTTCGATCGTCGTGTTCCTTTTCTTGAACAGGCGTTCTAGCCTATGTGAATGGATCAACCCTCGCGCATGCTGGAAACAAACAGCACCTCAGGAAGCAAGTACTACGTACCCGCCGTCGGCCGGGCATTGCAGATCGTCGAGTTGCTGGCGCAGAGCGGTGAGCCGCTCGGCGTCAGCGCCGTCGCGCGCGAGCTCAACATGCCGAAGTCCTCGTGCTTCAACGTGCTCTCGACGCTTGAGGCGTGCGGCTACGTCAAGCGCCACGCCGACCAGACCTGGTCGCTCACGCTGAAGGTCGTTGTCGTCGGTGCGCAGGCCGGGCGCAGCCTCGATGTCCTGTCGTTCGCCAAGCCGGTCCTCGAGCGGCTCGCCCACTCGACCGGGATGCCCGCGCACCTGGCGTTGCCTGACCAGTCGGGTGTCGTGTACGCCGAGAAGGTCGACGCCCCCGGCTTCATCCGGTTCGAGACCTACCCGGGAAAGCAGGCCTCGCTGCACCTGACCGCCCTGGCCCGCGCGATCGCCGCGCACCTCGAGACTGACGACCTCGGGCGGCTGATGGATCGCCACCAGTTCGAGGGCGGTACCGAACGCGCTGTCCACAGTCGCGAGGAGTTCGTGAAGCGGCTCCAGGAGACGCGCGACCGCGGCTACGCCTACGAGCAGGAGGAGGAGACGCTGGGCGTGTGCTGTGTGGCCGCGCCGGTGTTCGACGGCGGGCGCCACGTGCTCGGTGCGGTGGGCGTCACCGGCCTTTCCGCGCAGCTCGGACCCGACCACGTGGACGAGATCGGCGGGCAGGTCACGGCCGCCGCCGCCGAACTCGGCGATCTCCTGCGCTGACCGCCCGACCACCGGCACATCGGTCCTGACCCCGGGATTGTCGACCGGTCCGTCAGCTGATAGCCTCGGCGGCATCTTGAACGCACGTTCAACATGTTGAACATGACGTGTCCCTGCACGGTCGTCGCGCTCGGCGAGGCGATGCTGCGTCTCACGACACGCGTTGGCGACCGCCTTGACCAGGTCGGCGAGCTCGGTGTGCACGTCGCCGGCTCGGAGGCCAACGTGGCGGTCGGGCTGGCCCATCTGGGCGTCGACGTGGCGTGGCTGAGTCGGGTGCCGGCGACGCCGCTCGGCCGGCGCGTCATCGCCGATCTGCGCGGCGCGGGCGTCGACGTCGCCAACGTCCGCTGGGCGGGCCCCGACGCGCGCCTCGGGCTGTTCTTCGCGGAAGCCGGCCTCGAGCCCCGCGCGACGCGGGTCTGGTACGACCGCCGCGGGTCCGCATTCGCGCAGATGACGCCGGACGACCTCGACGCCGACGTGCTGTCGGGCGCGGAGTGGGCGCTGGTCTCGGGGATCACGCCGGCGCTGGGCGCCTCCGCGCGCGCGCTGGCCGAGCGCTTCGTGAACGAGGCACGCTCGCGTGGCGTGGACGTCTGTGTCGACGTCAACTATCGCGCGCAGCTGTGGAGCGCATTGGAGGCGCGCGCTGCGCTGGATCCGCTGCTGGGCCAGGCCGGGCTCGTGGTGTGCGCCCGCGCCGACGCCGAGCGCGTGTTCGACCTGCAGGGCAGCGACAGCGAGATCGTGCGCGCGCTGCGCGACCGCTGGTGCCCGCGAGCCGAGGTCGTCGTGCTGACGCTCGGCGAGCGCGGCTGCGTCGCCATCGACGGCGACGGTCAGGTGCTCAGCCAGGCTGCTATCCCGACGTCGGTCGTCGATCCCTTCGGGGCGGGCGACGCGTTCGTCGCCGGGCTGCTGTGGGGCCTGATTGGCGGTGTCGACCTCGCCGGAGCGCTGGCACGCGGCACGGCGGTTGCCGCACTGAAGTGCACGCTGCGCGGCGACCAGGCGCGCGTGGACGTTGGCGAGGTCGAGTCGCTGCTTCGCGACGGCGGCGTGGAGCTCATGCGATGACGGTGTCCGCGGCGACCAAGAAGATCCGCGATGCTCGGCTTGTGGCGATCATCCGGCTCGACGATCCCGGCCTCGCCGAAGCGGCCGCGCACGCGCTGTTCGAGGGTGGCATCGACGTCCTGGAGTTCAGCCTCGCGGCGCCTGGCGCGCTGGAGGCGATTCGACGCGTGGCCGGCGCGGGCCTCCCGCTGCTCGTCGGCGCCGGCACGGTCCTCGGCGTCCCCGACGCCGAGGCGGCCGTCGCGGCTGGCGCGCGTTGGCTCGTCTCGCCCGGGCTCGATGTGGATACTGTCGCCTGGGGCCGCGAGCACGACGTGCTGCATATCCCCGGGGCGCTGACGCCAACCGAGATCGGTCACGCTCTGCGCGCCGGCGCGGGGCTCATCAAGCTGTTCCCCGCCGCGGTCGTCGGGCCGCGCTACCTCACCGACCTGCGCGGGCCGTTCCCCCGCCTGCAGCTCGTGCCAACCGGAGGCGTGGACGCCGACAACATGAACGCCTACCTCGACGCCGGCGCGGCGGCCGTGGCCGTCGGCTCGTCGCTGGTCAACGCTGCGTCCGCCGCCGCTCCCGAACTGCTCGCCCAGGCCGCACGCCGTATGCGCGATGCCGCAGACCCCGTCCCGTTCGATCGACTGAGCAAGGAGAGCCACCGATGCCCGTAGAGGGGATTCTCCCCGTGATCCCGACCCCGTTCCGCGACGGTCAGTTCGACCGTACGAGCTTCGAGCGCCTCCTGGAGCACATGCTTCCGCACGTCGACGGCTACACGCTGCTCGGGAGCACGGGTGAGGCGCCGTCGATGACCACCGAGCAGCGACAGGAGATTGCCGAGTTCGCTTTGGCGGCGACGCCGTCGGACAAGGCCGTCGTCGTCGGTGTGACGCACACCAGCATCAACGACGCGTTGGCCGTTGCGCGCCACGCGCAGGAGCACGGCGCCGCCGCGGTGCTGTGCGCCTCGCCGTTCTACTTCGCCAACAGCTCGTCGGGCATCCGCTCGTACCTGATGCAGCTCGACCGCGTCCTCGAGGTCGACCTCGTCTTCTACGACAACCCGGCGGCGACGAAGACGCAGATCAAGATCGGAGACCCGATCGACTGGGCCGAGCACGTCGGCAGCCTCAAGGCCGTCAAGCTCACCGACCACGACCTGACCAAGGTCGAGGCATGGCAGCGCGCCGGGCTCCGGGTCTTCGGCGGCGACGACCCGATCGCATTCCGGTATATCGCGGCGGGCGTCGACGGCATGATGATCATCGCCCCAGCGCTGTGCCCGGAGCCGTTCCGCCGCGTCTGGGATCACGCCCGCGCCGGCGACCTCGGCGCGGCGTTCGGTGTGTTCTCCACCGAGATCGCGCCCGTGTTGCACGTCTTCGGCATCGGCGACGAGATCGCTACCACCAAGGCGATCTTCGGTCAGCGCGGGCTCTTCGAGTCCGCCGAGCTGCTCCCGCCGCTCGAGCGGGTCACGCCCGAGCGGGAGCGCCTGCTGGCGATCGCCGACGACCTCGTGCGCGTTCAGAGCGAGAAGCGCCGGGCCGCCATCCCCGACGCCGAGGCCGTCTCGTGACGCGGATGGAGATCGCGGTCCCCAAGACCGGGGCGCGTGCTATCGCCCGGCTCTACGACGAGTACACGCCAAAGACGATCTCGGCGCTGCGGACCTCGCTGCCCTACACGGGACCAGGCCTGCACGCGATTCGTGCCGGCCGCGAGGTCTTCACGCTGATCCCGGGTCCGGAGTTCGACCCGGGTGCGGAGAACCAGAGCGTCTTCCCGGCGCCGGGCGACCTCTACTTGTTCCACCAGCACGAGGGCTACCGGCCGATGGACGTGCCCAAGCGCTTCCGCGCGGACGCGACCACGAGCGAGTATTGGCACATCGCCATCTGGTATGGGCGTGACTCGCTGCCCATGTCACCGACCGGCCTGTACCCGGCCAACCATTTCGGCGAGATCATCGAGGGGCAGGACGAGCTCGCCGACGCCTGCGAAGGCATCCGCTTCGACGGCGTCACGGACATCAGCTACCGGATCCTCGAGGACGACGAGTGAAGATCACCGACGTCGAGGTCCTCGTGGTCGAGGCGCCCGGTGACTACGGCACGAGCGCGGACGTCACCGAGTCCCATGGGCCCAAGCGCACCTGCGTCCTCGTCGTCTCCACCGACGAGGGCGTCACCGGCTACGCGCAGATGGAGACACAGCCGCACGTCGTCCAGGCGATCGTCGGCGCGCCCGGCGAGGCGTCGGGCTTCTTCTCCGGCCTGCGCGCTCTGGCTGTCGGGAGCGACCCTCTGCAGGTGGAGGACCTGTGGGACCGCCTGTTCAAGGGGTCGTTCTACTTCGGCCGCCGCGGCGCGGTGCTGCAGGCGATCAGCGGCATCGACATCGCCTGCTGGGACATCATCGGCAAGGCGACTGGCTTGCCCGTCGCCACGTTGCTGGGCGGCAAGCGCCGCGACGGCGCCGTCGCCTACGCGAGCACGCTCTTCCGCACCACTGAGGCCGGGATGCGCGCCGCGGCCGAGCAGTACATCGAGCAGGGGTTCCGCGCCGTGAAGTTCGGCTGGGGCCCGTTCGGCGAGAACCTGCGCCAGGACGTCGCGCTCGTGGAGGCCGCGCGTGATGCGCTCGGCGACGACCGCGACCTGATGGTCGACGCGGGCTGGCGCCGGCGGCGCACGCTCAAGGAGGCGATCCAGCTCGTCCACGCCCTCGAGCCGTCCAAACCGTTCTGGATCGAGGAACCCTGCTTCCCCGAGGATTACGACACCTACCGGAGGCTGAGCGAGGCCGTCTCGACGCGCATCGCGGCGGGCGAGGCCGAGGCCACGGCGTGGAGCTTCCGCCACCTTGCTGGAGCGGGCATCGACGTCCTGCAGCCCGACCTCTCGCGCTGCGGGGGGCTGACCATCGCGCGCCGCATCGCCTACCTTGCCGACGAGCTCAACCTGATGATCTGCCCGCACGCGTGGGGGTCGGATCTGCTGACCGCCGCGACGCTGCACTTCGTCGCGTTCCTCCCGCATGAGACGTTCCTGGAGTTCAACACGTCCTCGGACGCGTTGAGCCGCTCGCTGGTCGCTGAGCCGTTGCGTCTCGAGGACGGCATGGTGCGCCTCCCGGAGGGCCCCGGCCTCGGGGTCGTGCCCGACATGGAGAAGATCCGGGCGCTGGCGGTGGCGACATGAGCGCCGCGGGCCTTGCCGGCGATGTGCATACGCATGTTTGGGCGCCCGAGCACGTCACCGAAGAGTTCATGAGCGACCTGCTGCGCGCCTGGCCGGGCGCGGTCGGCATCCGCGCCGACCAGGCCGCGCACGCGGAGCACGCCGCGGCGGTCGACCGTTCGGTCGTCCTCGCCTTCGACGCCGAGTACGCCGGATTCATGGTCCCCGACGAGTTCGTCGCCGATTACGTGAGCCAGGACGACCAGCGGCTGGTCGGGTTCAGCTCGATCGACCCGCTGCGCCGCAACGCGCGCGACAAGCTCGCGCGCGCCACCGAGCAGCTCGGGCTCCGCGGGGTCAAGCTCGCGCCCACATACCAGGGCTTTGACCCGCTTGGGCGCGAGGCCTTCGCCATGTACGAGGCGATTGCCGAGCGACGGCTGCCCGTCATGTGGCACCAGGGGACGACGTTCGTCCGCAAGGCGATCCTCGCCTACGCGCTGCCGCGCCAGATCGACGACGTCGCGATCCGCTTCCCCGAGATGCCGATCGTCATCGCGCACCTCGGCCACCCGTGGGTCGACGAGTGCATCGCGGTCGTTCGCAAGCACCCGCGCGTGTACGCCGACATCTCGGCGCTGATCTCGCGCCCGGTGCAGTTCCGCAACGCGCTGATCACCGCGAGCGAGTACGGCTGCGGCGACAAGCTGCTGTTCGGCACCGACTGGCCCTTCTCGCGGACGCTCGATACGGCCGCCGTACTGGAGGCGTGGCGTGACGACCCTGAGGCGCCCGCGGCGCTGCGCGACACGATCACCGGGATCCTCACGACCGACCCGCTCAAGGTCATCGGGCTATGACGCTCGCGCGGCGCGTCTTGACACCGCTACGGCGCTTCCATAAGTTGTTATGAACAGTCGTTCGAAATGATGAACGCACCGGAGCCGACGAACACAGGTGTGCGCGTATCGGTCGCCTTGACCCCGGCTGCCGGGATCGCCTGCCGTCTCGACGCGCGTCGTGAGGAGGATGCACATGACCGACCCTGATCCCGCGGACTTCCTCGTCCGGGAAGCAGAGCACCTGGACAACAACGAGCTGCGCGAGTGGCTCGAGGGCTGCGTGACCGAGGACATCAGCTACCAGATCCCCATCAGGATTACGCGTGAGCGCGGTGCCGCCACCGACACCAGCGACGGCGGCTGGCTGATGAACGAGGACTGGCACTCGCTCCACATGCGCATCGAGCGCCTCTACACGGCCTATGCCTGGGCCGAGGACCCGGCTTCTCGCACGCGGCGCTTCGTCACGAACTTCCGCCTCAATCCGACGGAGACCGAGGGCGTGGTCGAGATCAAGTCCAACATCCTGCTGTTCCAGGGGCGCTACGACACGGCCGGGCATTTTCTCGCCGGCGAGCGCCACGACCTGCTGCGGCTCGTCGACGGAGCCTGGCGCCTCGCCCACCGCCGCGTCCTGCTCGACCACACCACGCTCGACATCCCGGCCCTGAGCGTCCTGCTCTAGAGCCGGGCACCTCACCACCAGACAAGGACGACACGATGGGATCGCACGCCCAGACCTTGCCGCTCGATCCGCTCCCGGACGCGATCGCGACGCTCTGCGACGAGGTCGAGGAGTCGCTCGAGAGCGGCCTGCTGCCGGCGCGGGTCTTCAACGACCCGGAGGTGCACCGACTCGAACTCGAGCGCCTGTTCGCGCGGTCGTGGGTGTACATCGGCCACGAGTCCGAGATCCCGGCTCCCGGCGACTATGTGCTGCGCTACGTCGCCGAGGACCCGTTCATCTTCGTGCGCGACGAGGCGGGCGAGGTGCGGCTGCTGTTCGACGCGTGCCGGCACCGCGGGACGCAGATCTGCCGCGCGGATAAGGGCAACACGTCGCACTTTCGCTGCCCGTACCACGGGTGGACCTACGCCAATAACGGCGACCTGGTCGGGATGCCCGCCGCACGCGAGGTCTACGGCGGGCTCGACCGCTCGCAGTGGGGCCTGATTCAAGCGCCGAAGCTCGAGCGGCTGCACGGCCTGTACTTCGCGTGCCTGGACGAGTCCGCGCCGCCGCTCGACGAGTTCCTCGGCGACATGAAGTACTACCTCGACATGAGTTTCGGATACGTCGGCGACCTCGAGGTGGTTGGCGATCCCCACCGCTGGATCCTCGGCGGCAACTGGAAGACGACGGCTGAGAACTCGATGGCCGACGACTACCACGTCACGTTCCTGCACCGGTCCATGGTCCAGCTCGGCCTGCTGCCCGACGGCGGCGACTACTTCAAGGCCTGTCACCACATCAGCCCTGGCAACGGACACGGCGTTAGCTTCGAGTTCAGCGGCCCCGACGCGAGAGTCAACTTCGGCTATCCGGACGACGTCGCCGCGGCGTTCGGGCGCAACGGGCTCGACCCGCAGCAGGCCGACCTCGCCCGGCGCTGCCATGGCGGCGGCGCGAACGTGTTCCCGAACTTGGCGATCCTGTTCCTGCAGCTCTCGCCGACGCTCGGCGACGACGCGCCGACGGCGTTCACCAGCCTGCGGCTGTGGCAACCGCACGGGCCCGACAAGATCGAGATGTGGAACTGGGTCCTGGTGCCGAAGGGCTCCTCGGACGAGTTCAAGCAGCAGTCCTACCGGGCGGCGATGGCCACATTCAGCCCCGGCGGCGTCTTCGAGCAGGATGACTCGATCGCGTGGCGCTCGATTACCCGCACCGCCGGCACGACGTTCGCGCGCCGCATCGGCTTCCAGTTCAACTATCAGATGGGCGATCAGGTGGGCGCCGTCGAGACCGTCGCGGACTGGCCGGGGCCGGGCCACGTCACCTCGCACGCCTACGAGGAGACGCTGCACCGCATGCTCTACCGCCGCTGGCTGGACTTCATGCGCAACGAGGACTACCCGCCCAGCTGGACGGACCCCCGCGTCGTGGTGCGGGAGCACTAGGCGGTGGCGCGTGAGGGCGGCAACGGCGATGCGGGCGTCGACGTCGAGACGGGCGGTGAGTTTCTCGTGATCGCCAACGAGTTCACGTCGGTGCGCGTGCGCAAGGTGCGAACGCGCAACGGCGAGCGGCTGGAGATCCAGTCCCCCAAGGCGGGGCACACGATCCTGCTCGACGCGCTCGAGCTCGAGGCCTTGAGCTGGCAGGAGCCGGGACTGTTCTCGACGTGGCTCGAGACGCCGTTCGGTCCGGAAGACCACGGGAGCTAGGGACCGCGACATGAGGGTGAGCGCGCTCACGGATGACGCACGCCTGCTCCGGCCCGCGCCGGAACGGGAGGATCTTGGCTGCTATCGGACGGCGGGCGGTTACGGCGATGGCCTGACGGGCGACGACCTGCTCGCCGCAGTCGACGCCGCGGGGCTGCGTGGCCGCGGCGGGGGAGGCTTTCCGGTGGCGCGCAAGTGGGAGGCGCTGTGCATGGCCGACGGGCCGCGCGACGTGGTGGCCAACGGCGCCGAGGGCGAGCCCGCCTCGCTCAAGGACCGCTACCTGCTGTGCCGCCGGCCGCATCTGGTGCTCGACGGGCTTGAGCGCTGCGCACTGATGATCGGCGCCGAGCGGGCGTGGGTCTACACGGCCGACGCCGTGACGACGGCGAGCGTCCACGCCGCGCTGCGCGAACGGCCCGTCGCCGTGCCTGTCGTCGTCCACCAGGCGCCGCACACCTATGTCTCCGGCGAGGAGACCGCCGCCGTGCGCGCCATCGACGGCGACGAGGCGCTCCCGACGGCCAAGCCGCCGCGCCCGTTCGAGCGCGGCGTTGGTGGTCGGCCAACGCTCGTCCAGAACGTCGAGACGCTCGCGCACGTCCCCTTCATCGCTGCCCACGGTGCGAAAGCTTTCCGTGCTGCCGGTACGGACAGCACGCCGGGTACGTTGCTCGTCACGCTTTCGGCGCCCGGCGTCGCGCCGCTGCTCTGCGAGGTCGACGCCGGGACGCCGTTGGATCGCGTCCTCGACGCCGCCGGGCTCGGGTGGACGCCGGCGGGGTTTGTCATGGGTGGCTTCGCCGGCGGGCTGCTCGGCCCGCAGGCCCGCGAGGTGCGTCTGTCCTACGAGGACCTCCTCGCCGCCGGGAGCCTGCTCGGTTGCGCGGCGGTCATCGCGCTCGGCGCACCGGACTGCCCGGTCGCGGTGGCGGGCGAGATCCTCGCCTACTTCGCCGCCGAGACCACGCGCCAGTGCGGCTCTTGCGTGCGCGGCACGCAGGCGATGCGCGACGTGGTCGCGCAACTGTGCGCCGGGCACGCATCGGCCGACGCGGTCGAGAAGCTCGATCGCTGGGGCACGACACTCCGCGGTCGGGGCGCGTGCGGGCTGCTCGACGCGGCCGCGCACATGGCGGCGAGCCTGATGCGCGAGTTTCCGGTTCTCGTGCACACGCACCTCGGCGGCGGCTGCGCGATCTGCGCCGCTGAGCAATCTTCACCGTGGCGCGAACCGGCCGCCGGCCGCTTCGCCGTCGCAATCGATATCGACCTCGAGAGAAAGGACGCCGCGTGAAGGTGAAGGTTGACCCGACCAAGTGCGAGGGCTTCGGCATCTGTGCCGAGCTGGCGCCGCAGGTCTTCGAGCTCGACGAGTGGGGCTACGCCGCGGTGCTGGGCGGCCGCGACGTGCCTGCCGCGCTCGAGGACGCCGTCCGCAGGGCGGCTGGCGCGTGCTCCGTGGCGGCGATCAGCACCGAGACCTGAGCGCAGCGACATCCATCGGGTCGCTGCTCGCGGTCCTCTCGCCCATCGTTTCGTGGGGCGCGCTGTGCTCCGCGGTCGTCGTGCGCCGGCCGGGGGCGTCGTCCCTGCCAAGCATCGCTCTGCACAAACGACTCCGGGCTGCGTCGACCACCGCACGATGCCTCCGGGCCGCTCGTCGCCGGGGCGGCGCAGTGGGCGCAGATCCGTACCGGCCTACCCGCGGACGCGGACGCAGACCGGCCCGTGGGCCGTCGCTTTTACCCCGCGCCCGAGCGGCGAGTTGCAGGGCATTGAACTGTCGTGATAGCGTGCTCTGAACGCATGTTCCATATTCTGAACATGCCCCGGGCGGTACGAGTCGAGGAGGTGGTCGGTGGAGGACGAAGGTAGTTCCGAGAGGGGCAAGACGGACGGTGTGACCCGAAGGGATCTGCTGGCGCGCGGAGCCGTCACGGGATTTGCGCTCAGCGCCGGCGGACTGCTCGCCGCGTGCGGAGCAAACGGGACGGCCCCCAGTCCGAAGGCGACGGGGATCCCGAAGAAGGGCGGCGTGCTGCGAGTGGGCCTGCCGGCCGGGTCCTCGGCTGACACGCTCGACCCGAACCGCATCTTTGCGATCCCCGACTATTGCCGGACGTTGAACCTCTACGACGGTTTCTGCTACCCAAACGCACAGTTCACCGGAGTCGAGAACCGCCTCGCCGAGGAGTTCACGCACAACGCCAAGGCCGACGAATGGACGCTCCGGCTCAAGCCCGGGGTCGAGTTTCACAATGGCAAGACGCTCACGGCCGACGACGCGATCTTCAGCGTGAAGCGGATCCTCGACCCCAAGGAGACGTCGCCCGGCCGCGGGCTGCTCGGCCCGGTGATCGATCCCAAGGGCATCACCAAGCTTGACGCGCGCACGGTCCGCTTCAAGCTGCTCAGACCGTACGCCGATCTCCCGACGCTGTTCGCCAACTGGACCACCTGCTACGTCGTTCCCGTTGGCTTCGACCCCAAGAAGCCCGTGGGCACGGGTCCCTTCAAGTTCGGGAGCTTCGCGCCGGGCAACAACTCTGTCTTCACCGCCTTTGACAACCACTGGGGCGGCCGCCCGTACCTGGACCAGCTCGTGTTCACCGACCTGACCGACGACACCGCGCGCCTGAACGCACTCCTGGGAGGACAGGTCGATGTGATCGCCTCGGTGCCGTTCGCGAGCATCCCGACGGTCAAGGCCAACAGCGGACTGCAACTGCTCGAGGTCGCGAGCGGTGCTTGGTTTCCTCTGGAGATGAACTGCCAGGCCGCACCGTTCAACGATGTCCGCGTCCGTCAGGCGTTTCGACTGCTCGCCGACCGGAAGCAGATGCTCGATCAGGCGTATCTCGGCCACGGAGTCGTCGGCAACGATCTGTACTCGATCGACGACCCCGACTACGCACGCTTCCCACAGCGCCAGCAGGACGTGGCTCAAGCGAAGTCCCTGCTGCGGGCCGCGGGTCGGGAGAACGACACGTTCCAGCTCACCGTCGCCAACCTCGGCCCAGGATGCGTCGAATACTCGACCTCCTTCGCCGCTCAGGCAAACGCGGCGGGCGTGAAGGTAACGCTCAACAAGATCGACCCGTCCGTCTACGGAGGCCCGAACTACCTCAAATGGCCGCTCGCCGATTCCGAGTGGCCCAACAGCCTCGGCTACCTCACCCAAGTAGCGCTCACCGACGGTCCTAGAGCGAGCTACCCGGAGACGCACTTCGGCGACAACGACCCACAGTTCGCGAGCCTCTACTACCAAGCCATCCGGACCGTTGACCCCGCCAAGCGCAGAGAGCTTGAGCACGAGATGCAGCAGATTCAGTACGAGCGAGGCGGATACCTCGTTTGGGGCTTCCAGAACATGGTCGATGCGGCCAGCACGAAGGTCGCCGGTTTCGCGCTCGACAAGTCAGGCTGGCCACTCGGCTCCGCCAACTTCAAGCACGTCCACTTCGTCTAGCGCTATGGTGATGTCCGGAGAGCATCCATCGGCGGCGGGAGAGGTTGCCGCTGTCGCGGGCCCGTCGACGCCGAACGCGGCCGCCGACGCAGTGCGGCGCCGTGGTCGCCGCAACACGTGGGTAATACGTCGACTCGTGATCGCCGTCGCAACGCTCGTCGCGCTGTCGATCATCGTGTTTGCGGCAACGCAGGCACTTCCAGGGAACGCGGCTCAGGAACTCCTCGGACATACCGGCACGCCGGAGCGCGTCGCTGCATTGAGCCGGCAACTGGGGCTCGATCATTCCGTCGTCAGTCAGTACTTGCGATGGGCAGGCAACTTTGTGACCGGCAATCTGGGGCAGTCTCTGTCGGCGCGGGAGCCGGTGACGCGGCTCCTCGCAGCGCCAGTCCTCAACTCCCTCATCCTCATTTCGGCATCCGCGGTCGTGTCGATCGTGCTGGCGATCGTGCTCGGCGTGGCAGCTGCGGCACGACGCGACCGGCTTTTCGACCACCTGTTCGCCGCGTTTGCGTTCCTCTTCACGGCGGTGCCGGAGTTCGTCGTAGGGCTTATGCTGGTGATTCTCTTCGCTACGACGGTCCTGGTCGTCCTTCCGGCGGTGTCCATCATCCCTGCTGGCTCAGGCCCGTTTTCGCACTTGGATATCTTCGTTCTCCCGGTCGCCACGCTTGTCTTGACGTGCGTGCCGTATCTCGCCCGTCTGGTACGTGGCTCGATGATCGAGGCACTGGAGTCTGAGTACGTCAGGATGGCGCGATTCAAGGGTCTGGCCGAGCGCCGGATTCTCTTTCGGCATGCGCTCCCGAATGCTCTTGTCCCGGCCCTACAGGGGATCGCAGTCGTCCTTGGCTACCTGGCCGGCGGCATCGTAGTGGTCGAATACGTGTTCGGGTTCCCCGGCATCGGCACGGCTCTGATACAGGCCATCTCCTTCCGAGACATCCCTGTTATTCAGGCCATCTGTCTCATGCTCGCCGCGGTCTACGTGGTCGTGAATCTCTTCACCGATGTGCTCGTCGTGTTCGTAACTCCGCGCCTTCGGACGGCTCAGTCATGAGCCTCGACGCAGTCTCCAGCTCGTCGCGACTCGGTCCGATGCGGACCAGGCCCGTCTGGGTGCAGTCGTTGCAGCGCAGTTTGCGGACGCGCCAGATGCAGGCCGGGCTCGTACTGACGATTGCCATCGTGCTTCTGGCGATCTTCGGTCCGCTGTTTGCTGCGCACTCGGACAGCGCGTTCGTCGGCATACCGTTTAGCGCACCCTCGGGATCGGCGCCCCTCGGCACGGACTTCCTCGGGCGCGATGTGCTCTCGCGTGTTCTCGATGGCGGGCGCTCGGTCGTCATGCTCTCGCTGGCTGCCACCGCCCTGGGCGTGGCGCTCGGCGTCATTGTCGGCCTTCTCGCCGGGTATTCCCGATCGGTGCTCGACGATCTGCTGATGGGGGCCAGCGACATCGTGCTCGCGTTCCCCCAGATCGTGCTCGTCCTGCTTTTCGTCTCGATCCTCGGGCCGAAGCTCTGGCTGATCGTCTTGGTCGTAGCTCTGTCTCACAGCCCTCGGGTGGCACGCCTCGCTCGCAGCGTCACGCTCGAGCTGATCAACCGCGAATTTGTCGAGTCCGCCGTCTTGATCGGCATTCCACGGCGACGCATTCTCAGGCAGGAGATTCTGCCCAATCTCACCACTCCACTGTTGGTCGAGTTCGGCTTGCGGCTCACGTGGTCGATCGGCATCATTGCAGGGCTCAGCTTCCTCGGCTATGGGATCCAGCCTCCGAATGCCGACTGGGGACTGATGATCAACGAAAATCGCCAGGGACTCACGCTTCAGGTTTGGTCGGTCGCTGCTCCAATCCTGTGCGTGTTCCTCTTCACGATCGGGACGAACCTGATGACGGAGGGGCTCTCGCGGACGCTTGTGGGAATCGACGGGCGTGGAGGCGAGCGATGAGCGTCGCCGAGGTCACGGACCTGCGCGTCGAGCTCACGGGAACCGGCGCCTACGTGGTTGACGGCATCAACTTCTCGCTGGAGGCGGGAGAGGTCACCGCGCTCGTCGGAGAGTCGGGATCAGGAAAGACCACGATCGGCATGAGCATGCTCGGTGAAGCACGGCGCGGGGCCCGCATCGCGTCCGGATCCATTCGCATCGCCGGTGAGGATGTCGTGCCGGCTCCGCGAGAGGGACTGCAGGGTGTCCGGGGACGCGTCGTCGCTTACGTGCCCCAGGACCCGGCCGCAGCGCTGAACCCGGCGATGCGTGTGGGGGCGCAGATCAGCGAGGCCCTCGCGGCGCACGGCATCGGGCGGTCGAAGACGGCTCGCGCCGAGCGGGTGCGAGAACTGCTCACCGAGGTGAAGCTCGCGTCGGATGACGACTTTCTCGCTCGTTACCCCCACCAGCTCTCGGGCGGCCAGCAGCAGCGCGTGTGCATGGCCATCGCAATCTCATGCGAGCCCCGGGTGCTCGTGCTGGACGAGCCGACGACGGGTCTGGACGTCACCACGCAGGCCCATGTCCTGCGCACCCTGTCCCAGCTCGTCAACGCGCGCGGCATCTCGGCTCTCTACGTGACCCACGACCTCGCGGTCGTGGCCAACCTCGCCCAGCGCGTGATGGTGCTCTACTCAGGGCGCGTGGTGGAGAGCGGGCCGCGTGCGGCCGTGTTCGCCCATCCCGCGCACCCCTACACCCGGCGATTGCTCGCAGCAATCCCGGATGTGGCAATGCGACGCCAGCTCGAGTCGATCCCGGGCCACGCGCCATCGCCCTCCGAGCGTCTCACCGGCTGCTCCTTTCGCCCCCGCTGCAAGCTCTCGGTTCCTGCGTGCGAACACGGCGTTCCCGAGCCTGTGGAGCTTGCTCGCGACCACCTCTCCCGTTGTGTTCGGGCTCATGAGTTGGTAGACGAGCCGGCAGAGCTCGCGTTGGCGCCGCCACCGGCGACGACGTCGTTGTCTCCGACGATCTTGGCTGCGCGGGATGTCGACGTGCACTTCGGCGATCGTCAGGTTCTGCATTCGGCGAGTTTCGAGCTGCGCGTTGGCGAATGCCTGGCGCTGGTGGGGGAATCCGGCTCCGGCAAAACCACGCTGTCTCGCGCGGTCGTCGGCCTCACGCCGTCGCGGACTGGCGAGATCCGATATCGCGATCACGTCCTGCCAAGCACGAACCGCAACTACCCGACTGCTGCGCGCCAGGCCATCCAGTACATATTCCAGAGCCCGTACAACGCGCTGAATCCGCGACGGCAGGTCGGCGCGATTCTCGGCGCCGCACTCGAGCACTTCTTTGACGTCAAGGGCATCGAGGCGCGCAAGCGCATCGTCGGCGCTCTCGAACGGGTTGCCCTTCCTGCTCGGACTACCGGCATGTATCCGGCTCAGCTGTCAGGCGGAGAACGTCAACGCGTTGCCATTGCCCGCGCCCTCGTATGCCGACCGGAGATCCTGCTTTGCGACGAGATCACATCGGCGCTCGACGTCTCGGTGCAGGCGTCAATCGTGAGTCTCCTCCGCGAACTGCAGCGCGAGGAGCATCTGAGTCTGCTCTTCGTGACACACAACATCGGTCTCGTGCGATCTATCGCGGATCGCGTGATGGTGATGAACCAAGGACGCGTCGTCGAGACCGGCGCTTCGCAGGACGTTCTGGATGCGCCGACTGAGGAATACACCCGCACGCTCGTCGCCGACACCCCCGCACTTCGGGCGTGACTTTGCACGAGGGCGCGTGCGGGACCGATGACCGGGTTCCACATCGCGGTCGCGGGCTCGATGCGTCGGGCTCCCCGCGGAAACGCAAGGACCAGCGTGATGTGCTCGGAGTGTTGGTCGCCCCGATCTTCACGGCCAACTCGGGCGAGAGGCCTGCCATCGCCTGCGCGAGGCAATGCGCGCCCGGCCACCGCAACCCGGATCCCCCGACGCGCTCACTGCACCGCGAGCGATCGACGGCGCAGTGCGCTTCATCCACGTACCGGGGGCCTGTTCCTCGGTGCCAGGCTCCGCGGGGCTGCGACGTCGTCGGGGACACCTATGAATCGGCGCCGACCATAGCTCGGCTGCACACCGCCGGCGAGCTGCCGCCACGGGCTCGCGGCGGGTTCAGGGTTCGAGAGGCCGCGCGCGCGAAGAAGGCCGGTGACGACGAACGCGGACGTCGTCGCAGCGTCAAGTCATGAGTCGGATCGTCGGCGTGGCGTGCGTTCGGGAGCAGAGGTGACGCCTGCTGGCTCGCTGCGATACGCGTGCTCATACGTTACGGGCTGTCGTCTCTGAGCGTTCGGTCCTTGCCCGCCGCGTGGATCTCGCGGAAGACCTTCGCGATGCGGGGACGTCTGCTGTCGTCGTTGAGCCGCACGTAGTAGGTATGCCCTGGCGCAGGGTCCTCATCGGCTTTGCGACGTGGGCCGCCGTCCGCCGAGCCTGTAGGAGACGGGCCTCTACGCGCCCGTCAGCTTCGAGGCGTGGCAGGTCATCGCCGACGCGATGACGAGTGGCGCAGAACGATGGATGCCGTGATCCTCGATCTCTATGCGCCGGGAGCCGTCGGCTTCGAGACGCTCGCTGAGGAGCTGGCGAGAGCGCCCCTGCTCGCGGAGCGTCAGCCGGAGGTGCGCGAGGTGCTCGGGTCCCTTATCGACAATCGTCGGTACGTCGCGATCTGCGGCGCCTTGCCACTGATCGAGGGCACGCTGGCCCGCGCTTACGGTAGGTGGCAACAGGTGCCTAACTATCGGATCGAAGACCGGCTGAACGGCTCGGATGCGCTTGATCCCGAAGCGCGGGCCGATCTGCTGCTCAACGCGTCCGCGTTCCATATGGTCCGCAGGGCGATCCCTTGCCGATCGCGCGCCCAATCGCGAGCGCGCCCACCGCACCCGCATCGCCGGCGAGCGCTCCGAGCGCGAACGCCCCAACCGCGTTCGCCCTGCCGGCACGCGCCACCTGGGCCTGCGTCTGTCGCTTCAGTCGCAGCATCGTCGTCTCGTTCGCTCTCCGGGCGGGCCTACTGCGGCAGGCGAGTGTCCGGCCACGCCTCATGTCAGGAGGGCTGCCGCGCCCCACGCCGAGACGGCGAAGCCGAGCAGCGCGAACAGGCCCGCGAGCAGCGCGGGGGCGCGCTCGCGCATCCAGGCGCCGATCGCCTCGATCCGTGCCGTCGCGGGCTCGCCGAGCAGCTCCCGCAGGGCCAGCAGCGCCAGCAGCGGCGAGACGAACACGACGTTGTAGACGACGACCAGGAGGATCCTCGTCGGCAGCGAGAAGCGCGAGGCGAGGATCGCGCCGATCG
>JAOPZA010000007.1 GCA_025964325.1 Conexibacter sp. | reverse complement strand
GGGCGCCCGCGCCGCTGCCGGGAGCTGCGGGTGGTGGCAGCGCGGCGCTGCTCGGCCGCGTGCAGCTGGCGCGCGCGCAGCGTGGGACGCACGTGCGCGGCGTGGTCGCGCTGGGGGCCGGACGGGTGCGGCTGGTCGTCGAGCTGCGGGCGCGGCGGGGCACGGCAAGCGTCGTGCTGGGACGCCTGACGCGGCCGAGCGCGGGACCCGGGCGGGTCGCCTTCTCGGTCGCGCTGAGCGCTGCCGGCCGCCGTGCGCTGCGACGCGCGCGACGGCTGGCGCTGACCGTGCGGATCGGTGGGACGCCGCGCGAGGGCCGGGCCGTCACGCGCATCGCGGCGGTGACGCTGCGCCCGTGACGGCGCCGCGGGCGAGGCGCCCGCGAGAGGCGGGCGCTAGGCCGAGTGCCAGCTGGCCAGGCCGAGCATCACGCCCGGGCTGACGTCGCGGGCCGCCAGCACGCAGGTGTGCCCGTTGCGCAGCCAGGTGACGACGACCGCGCCGTTCGACCGCAGGAGGCGGAAGCGAGTGCCGTCGCGCACCACCGTGCGACCGCCCGTCACCGGCAGCGCGTCCCCGGCCGCGATCGCGTAGCCGATCCGCTGCCCGCGCGCATTCGCGTAGGCGACGGTCGTGATCGTGCGGTCGCGGAGCACGTCGCGGCGCGTGCCGACCGCGCGCCAGGTGCTCTTCTTCGCCCAGTACGGATAGGCGACGCCGTCGACGGAGGCCGCCAGCTCGCCGGTCCCCGCGCGCTCCTCCGGCGCCGCGCCGTGGGTCGGCGCGAGCGCGACGCGCGCCGCCTCGGTGACGTTCGGAGGCGTGCCGCCGCCCTGCGAGAGCACGACCACGAGGGCGACCGCCACGACCGCGAGGGCCGCCGCGAGCGGCAGCGACCAACGTGGGAGGCGGCTGGTCCACGACCGCGAACGCGCCTCGCGCGCGCCGCCGGCGGAGTCGGCCTCGTCGCGCTCGCGGGTGCCGCTCGCCTCGACCGTCATCGCGGCGATCGCTGCGTGCAGCGAGGCCGGCGCCGGCGTGTCGCCGGTCGCGTGGATCGCGGCGAGCGTCACCCGCTGGTCGGCCAGTCGGCGGGCGAGCTGGGGCGACGCCTCGACGCGCCGCAGCAGCTCCTCGCGCCGCGTGGGCGCGACGCTGCCGTCCGCGAGCGCGGCCAGGTCGGCTTCGGTGATCTCGTCGTGCGGATGCATGTCGGGGCTCGTCATCCAAGACTCCGCTGGGGGGCGGGTTGTTCCCGCGTCGTCGGGGCAGCGCCGGTCGCCGGGGGCGCGCCGGCAACGGGCTCCTCCCCGCGCAGCGTCCGGGCGACCTGGTCGCGCGCACGGAACAGGCGCGTCGCGATCGTCGCCTCGGGCGCGCCTAGCATCCGCGACGCCTCGCGATAGGAGAGGCCGGCGACGTCGACGGCGACGAGCGCGAGCCGGAAGTCCTCCTGCAGCGCGGAGATCGCCCCGAAGACCTCGTGCGTCTCGGCCGCTCGCTCCGGCCGCGACGCGTTGCCCGGATCGGCGGTCACGACGTCCTCGAGCGCGACGTCGGCGCGTGGGCGGCGCGACGCGGTCCGGCGGCCCGTGAGGAAGGTGTTGCGCAGCGCCTGCATCAGGTAGGCGAGCTCGTCCTCGCCCTGCAGCCGCCGCGGCTTCGCGAGCACGCGGGCGTACGTCTCCTGCACGAGGTCCTCCGCGTCTTCGCGCGATCCACACAGCGCCCACGCCGCCCGGTGGAGGCGATCGACGTGCCGTGCGAGCGCCTGCGGGTCGAGGCGCGCCATCGCTCGACTGTAGCGCGGTTGATCGCGTCGTCGGGAAGGTTCCGGCGATCGCGGCGTCCTCGGTGGTGGACGACCCAACCACGACCTTGGAGATCACCATGAGACGCTCACCCATCCTCGCCGCCGTCGCGGCCGGCGTCATCGCGCTGGTCGTCGCGGGCTGCGGCAGCTCGAGCAGCTCCAGCAAATCCGGCACGACCGCCGCCGGCGGCGCGGCGTCGTCGAACGCCGGCGGCGCGTACGGCGCGGCGACCCCGCCGAAGACCACGGCGGCGAAGCCCGCCGCCGGCGCGGCCGTCATCAGAACGACGACGGGCAAGCTCGGCACCTTCCTCGTCGACGCGAACGGCAGAACGCTCTACCTCTGGAAGGCCGACAAGGGCATGACCAGCACCTGCACCGGAGCCTGCGCGCAGGCGTGGCCCCCGCTCACGACGAGCGGCAAGCCGACCGCGGGCAGCGGCGTCAAGGCCTCGCTGCTCGGGACCACCAAGCGCGCCGACGGGACGACCGAGGTGACCTACGGCGGCCACCCGCTCTACCTCTTCTCGGGCGACGCGCAGGCGGGCCAGACGACCGGCCAGGACAGTCCCGCCTTCGGCGCCGCCTGGTACGTCGTCGCCCCGAGCGGCAAGCAGATCGGGGCCTGAGCTCGCGCTCGGCGGTCGTGCCGGCAGGAACGCGCTGTGCAGCGCAGCCGAGGGGTGCCGACCCGGGCCCGGCGAGCGGCGAGGACCGACCGCTCGCCGCGCCCGCAGCAGGTCGCGGTGGCGTCGAGAACCCGGCCGTGCAAGTATGTATTAGGGGACCCTAAGCCAGCCTCCCCGCCGCCATGCTCCCCTTCGCCGTCCAGGCCGTCTCCAGCTCCGCCAGCCCCGCCGGCCTCGCGCTCGCGCTCGCCGCCGAGTTCGACGACGCCGTCGGGCCGGACACCGGCTTCGCCGAGCTGGACGCGCTCGCCGCCGGGCTCGCGCCGGCCCGCGCGCAGGTGCCGCGCGTGCAGCTGCACGCGTGTGCCGAGCTGATCGCCAGCCGCTTCGCCGTGGCCGAGGGCGGCGCGTCGCTCGAGGACCTGCTC
>JAOPZA010000236.1 GCA_025964325.1 Conexibacter sp. | reverse complement strand
GTGCCGGGCGTGGAGCTGGTCGCGCTCGCATGCGCCGCCGGCGAGGTCGCGCTCGCGCGCGACGTCGTGTCCGCGCTCGCCGCGCGCGCGGACGAGTCGGAGCTCGTCGCCGCGCTCGCGACGCGCGGCGAGGGCTTGATCGCCGACGACCCCGCCGTGCTGCAGGAGGCGGCGCGGCATCTCGGCGCGCTGGGCGCGAGCGGGCTGCAGGCGCGCGCGACCGAGGAGGCGGCCGGCGCGCTGGCCCGTCGCGGGCGGACGGCGGAGGCGGTTGCGCTGCTGCAGGCGGCGCTCGCCGCCGACGAGTCGAGCGGCGCGCTGCGCGACGCCGCGCGCGTCGAAGCGGCGCTACGCGCGCTCGGCGTCCGGCGCGGCGTCCGCGGGAGCCGCGACGCGACCGGCTGGGAGAGCCTCACGCGCACGCAGCGCGCGGTCGCCGAGCTGGTCGCGCAGGGGCTCACGAACGGAGAGGTCGCCGGGCGGCTGTTCGTCTCGCCGCGGACCGTCGAGACGCACGTCTCGCACGTCCTGCGCAAGCTCGAGGTTCGCTCGCGCAAGGACGTGATCGCGCTCGGCGCCCGGCGCGCCGCGCTGGGCGAGCCGGCCGCGCCGGTCGAGGAGCGCTAACCCGTCGTGGTGTGCAGGTCGAAGACGAAGTTGGGATCGTCGCCGCTGGTGTCGGCGTTCGGATCGAGCGTGCACGAGTACGGCACCGTCTGGCCCTGCGGACCGGTGACCGAGCACGAGTAGCTGTTGCCGGATCCGCGCGGGACGTCGACCTGGATCATCAGCGTCGCCACGAGGTTGTCGTTGCCGTCGACCGCGTTCCACGACACCCAGTTGCTGCACGGCTCGGCCAGCAGAAGGCCTTCGCTGGCCCAGGTGCTGTAGCCGCCGGGCGTGATCACGCCCGGGCCCGAGGTCATCCGCTGCTGCGAGCCCGGGTCGTCCCAGTTCGTGGGCGTGAGCGTGGTGCCGGTGTAGTTGTTGAGCTGCACGTTGCACGTGTAGCCGTCGGCGGAGTCGATGAACAGGACCGGGTCCCGCAGGTCGTGCGGGAGCGCCTTGGCGCCCTTCATCGCCGTGACGCGGTAGCTGACGGTCGCCCGCTTCGCGTCATAGCGGCCGGAGCGCAGCGTGACCGCCATCTCGCGTCCGCCGGCGGAGAGCGCCGCGTTGTGGTCGCCGTCCTTGCCGAACAGCGCGACGAGCAGTCTCGGCAGCGCGACCGGCGCCGACACGAGCCCGGGGCTCTGCTGGAAGGACGCTACCTGCGGGCGCACGCCGCGCAGCACCACGTCGTAGGTCCCCCGTCTGCCGGAGACGGGTCTCAGAACACCCGATCTGGCGTACTGCACCATCAGCGACGGCGGCACTGCGGCGCCGATTCTGGATCTCGCGGCGGCGGTCCCTGCCGCTGACATCCCCATCGCGACCGCGATCGTCACCGCCGCGCCCATTGCCGTCCTGGTCCTCATGTTTCCTCCATGGATCGATGCGAAGCGAGTCACCCTACCCGCCACGGGTCGCGCAAACATCCGTTGAATCACGGAGGTTCGGGCTCTCTGACGCGACACGCATGTAGGCGGCAGCCGGCCGCTAACCTCGCCGCCCCCCGATAGGCGTCCCACGGCCCGGCGGCACAGCGCCGGGTCGCTGCGGGGGCGCGGGCGGCGGCGCAGGGTGGTGCAGGCTTGGGCTTGATCGCGATCAGGCCGCCTTCGATCTGCTCGCGCAGTTCGGCGTTTCGCTCCATCAGCATCTGCGCTTCGGGGCTGCGGGCGCTGCGCTCCGGCAACGGCATCTTCGGCACGCCGGACGGGCTGACTTCATCGCCGGCATTGCCGACGAGGCGCACGGCCTGCAGGGCGAGATCGTCGCCCGATCGTCTGCTGCGGTGGCCACCGGCGCGTCGGTGCCCGCCCCGGCCTCGGCGCGGCTCGGCCCGCCGCCCAGTCCTCTCGGGCGGCCGTTACGGTTGCCGCCCACCGGGTAGACATAATCCACGACGAAGACGGGCACGTCTTCGAGTTCCTGCAGGATCGAGGCAGCATCATGAACAGCGACCTGAGAACGCTGCGCCCCGGCGATCGGGTGACGACAGGGCGGCCGTCGACGGAGAGATCCGGCCGCGTCGGCGTGGTCGAGGAGGTGCTCGGCAACGAGGAGCACCCGCGCTTCCGCATCCGCTGGGATGACGGACACGAGAGCATCTTCACGCCCGCGGCGGGCACGTTGACGGCCGCGAGCGGTCGATGAAGTCGTTGAGCTCCGGCGGGCAGCCCGGTCACAACCGGCGAGCGCTCGGGCTTGCTTACCTGAGCAGCTCAAAACTTGAGGTGAGCCTCGCTATCCATACGCGCGATGGGATCGCCCTCCAGTCGGTGTAGATGCAAAACCGGCCCTTGGAAGTCACCGAGCCGTTAGGCGAGCGCACGACCTGACTGATGTGGACAGCGGTCCGGCCATCATTCCGCTCGCTGAAGGCACCGGCTCGTCGTGGGTGCGTGTGCGGCGCCTGCGGCAGGAGTTCTCGGTGGTCCGCCTGCACGGCCGTGGTGGCCGTCAGAGCCCGAGGATCAGGTCGCGGACGGCGGCGGGCTGGGAGAGGAATGGGTGGTGGCCGGCGTCGAGTTCCACGACGCTCGCTGCTCGACCGGCGAACTTGCGTTGCAGGTCGGGCGGGGTGCCCTGGTCCTGCGCGCAGACGAGGTACGTCGAGGGCACGTGCTGCCAGGCCGCTGACTGCACCGGTTGCTCGAGGACCGCCAGGCTCTGCCGGGCCGTCTTGTCGATGGCCTGTCGCTGGATCTCCGGATCGCAATCTTGCAGGAACGTCTCGGCCAGGGCCTCCGGCCGGACGGTGAACGTGCCGCCCT
>JAOPZA010000200.1 GCA_025964325.1 Conexibacter sp. | reverse complement strand
CGGGCCCGGTCGCGCCGTCAGCGCCGGCGGGACCTGCGGGGCCCGTCGCGCCGTCGGCGCCCGCGGGACCCGTCGGGCCGGCCGGCCCGGTCGCGCCGTCTCTGCCGTCCTGACCCGCCGGACCCTGGGGCAGCGCGCCGCCGCTGCCCGACAGCGGGATCGCCAGCGGCCCGTTCGCGACGTCGTTGCTCGCGATCGTCAGCGTCGCGCCCGACGCTCCGGTCGCCTGCGGGCCGTAGCGCAGGGCGACGACGCAGCTCGCGCCCGGCTGCACGGTGGCGCCGGCGCACGTGTCGCGCGAGACGAGGAAGTCGTCCGTGCCGGCGCCGTCGACCGCGACGCTGCGGATCGCGAGCACGTTCTGGCCGCTGTTCGTGATCGTCACCGGGTGCGCGACGCCGAACGTCGTCGCCGGCTGGGTGCCGAAGTCGAGTCTGCTCGCGCTCGACGTCGCGACCGGGACCGACACCGCGACCCCGCTCGGCGCGGTCAGGTAGACGATCCAGTTGAGGTTGGGGCTCGAGCCGTCGATGTTCACGCGGCCGAGCGTGCTGCTGCTCGAGCTGCCCGTGTTGTTGACCCAGTAGACGTGGCCGAGGTCGACGGCGACGCCGTCGACCTGGCCGGCGACGCTGACGAAGCCCTGGTTGACGCCGGTGCCGTCGATGTTCGCGCGACCCAGCGATATCGAGCCCGGGTTCCCCCAGTAGATGTGGTCGCCGTCGACGGCGAGGCCCTTCGGCCCGTACGCCGGGATGAAGGTCGGCTGCTGGCCGGTGCCGTCGAGGTTCGCGCGGCCGACCGCGTTCGCGGTCGGGTCGGTCCAGTAGATGTGCTGGCCGTCGACCGCGAGCGAGTACGGCGCGCCGCCCGTCTGCATGAACGACTGGTCGACGCCGCTGCCGTCGAGGTTCGCGCGGCCGATCGTCCCGGCGTCGGTGTTCGTCCAGTAGACGTAGCGGCCGTTGACGGCGGTCCCGTGCGAGAGCCCGCCGCTGTGCGCGAACGCCTGGAGGCCGCCGAAGCCGACGTCCGACCGGCCGATGTAGCCGGCCTCCGTGCCCCAGTAGAGGTGCTGGCCGTCGAGCGCGAGGCCGAACGGCGTGTCGAAGCCGCCGATCGCGCCGCCGATGCCTCTGCCGTCGAGCGTCACCGTCTCCAGCGAGCCCTGGTCCGCGACGTAGACGTACGGCGTCGCCGCGGCGCGCTCGGCGGCGATGCCGACGAGCGCCGGCACGAGGAGCGCCGCGGAGGCGAGCGCGCGGGCGATTCCGCCTCGCTGGAAGGTGCGTGGGCGGGCGGAACGGTCCATGCTCAGCTCTCCTGTGTGGTGGGGTGGGCGCGACGGTCGCGCGCGACCGTCGCCCGCGCGCGGACGGCGGGAGGGGACGACACGGCGTCGATCGTGCCCGTCCGCGGACCGTTTCGCGTCCGCCATGGCATGCTGATCTTTGCGCGCTCCCACCCCGAGGATTCGCCTCGCCCGTGCGCGCCCCGTTCAGCGCGCCGACGGCGCGGTCACCGGGCCCGCGGCGGCGCGGCGCGGCGTCCGTCTCGCGACCACGAAGCGCCAGGCGCGGTGGCGTGGCCGCGGCGCCGGCGTGCACCGGTCGCTCGCGCCGGCGCGACGCAGATCCTCCGTCCTGACCTGCGCCTGCAGTGCGGTGATCTGCGGGTTCATCGTTCCTCCCTGCGGCTCGGTTGCGATGAAGCCACGTTATGAGTGAGGCGGCCCCTCGCACATCGGGAGAACCTCTGATCCGGGGCCTTATCTTCTGGGCGCTCCGCCTTAGGAGCGTGATAATCCTCGTGTGCCTGGTCGGGTCTCGAGCGAGCGGTTCGTCGGCCGTGCGGAGGAGCTGTCAGCGCTCGACGCCGACAGCGGCGCGGTCCTGGTCGCCGGCGACGCCGGCGTCGGCAAGAGCCGCCTCGTGGGCGAGCTGGAGCGACGCGGACGGGCCGCCGGCAGGCTCGTCCTGATCGGCGAGTGCGTCGAGCTGGCAGAGGGTGAGCTGCCCTACGCCGCGATCGTCTCCGCGCTGCGGCCCGTGCTGCGCGACGGCGACGCGCTCGACGCGCTGAGCGAGGGCGAGCGGCGCGAGCTGGCGCCGCTGTGGCCGGAGCTGGCCGCGCTCGACGGCGCGGCGACGCCGGCCTCGCCCGGGGGCGGCCAGGGGCGCGTGTTCGCGCTGCTGCTCGCCCTGCTCGTGCGCTTGGCGGAGGAGCGGCCCGTCGTGTTCGTGATCGAGGACCTCCACTGGGCGGATCGCTCGACGCGTGACTTCCTCGCGTTCCTCGTCCGCGCGGCGCGCGGCGAGCGGCTCGCGCTCGTCGCGACGTTCCGCGCCGAGGATCTCCACCGCGAGCACCCGCTGCGCCCGTTCGTCGCCGAGCTGATGCGCGTGCGCGGCGTCCGGCGCCTCGAGCTGCAGGGGTTCACCCGCGACGAGCTCGCGCTGCAGGTCGAGGACATCCTCGGCGAGAAGCCGCCGCGCGCGCTCGTCGACCAGCTGTTCGAGCGCTCGGAGGGCAACGCGTTCTACACCGAGGAGCTGCTCGCGGCCGGGGCACCGCCGGCGACGCCGGTGGTCGGGAGCTCGCTGCCGGCGTCGCTGCGCGACGCGCTGCTGCTGCGGATCGAGCCGCTGTCCGACGCGGCACGGCGGCTGCTGGCGGTCGCCGCAACGGCCGAGCGCGCGGTCGACGAGCGGCTGCTCGCGACCGTCGGCGCCCTGCCGGAGGCCGCGTTCGCGCCGGCGCTGCGGGAGGCGCTGACGCATCACGTGCTCGTCGCGCGCGGCGACGACGGCGCCTACGCGTTCCGGCACGCGCTCGTGCGCGAGGCCGTCTATCGCGACCTGCTCGCGAGCGAGCGCAGGCGGCTCCACGGCGCGCTCGCGCGCGCGCTCGCCGAGCGGCCTGAGCTGGCGGCGACGGGGATCGGCGTCGCGGGCGAGCTGGCGCACCACTGGCAGGCGGCCGGCGAGCCGGCGCGCGCGCTCGAGGCGTCGGTCCGCGCGAGCGCCGAGGCCGAGGGCGCGTTCGCGTTCGCCGAGACCGAGCGCCACTGCGAGCGAGCGCTCGCGCTGTGGGACCGCGTGCCGGACGCCGCCGCGCTGGCCGGGCTCGACCGCCCCGCGCTGCTCGGACGCGCCGCCAACGCGGCGATTCGCAGCGACCATCCCCAGCGCGCCGTCGCGCTGGCGCGCGAGGCGATCGGCGAGCTGGATCCGGCGCGCGAGCCGACGCGGATCGCGCTGCTGCAGCAGCTCGCCGGCCGCGCACTGTGGCTCAGCGCCGAGCATGCGGAGGGATTGACGGCCTACCGCGAGGCGGTCCGGCTCGTGCCGGCCGAGCCGCCGACGCCCGAGCGCGCGCTCGTCGTCGCGGGCGAGGCGCAGGCGCTGATGCTGAACGGGCGCTCCAGCGAGGCGTACGCGCGCTGCGAGGAGGCGCTGGCGCTCGCGCGCGCGGTCGGCGACCGCTTCGTCGAGGCGCACGTGCTCAACACGCTCGCCGGGCTCGGATGGAGGTTCGGCGACCCGCTCGAGCACGCCGCCCGCGCGCGTGAGATCGCGGTCGAGCTCGGAGCCGTCGAGGAGATCGGCCGCTCGTACGCGAACGGCTCCGAGGCGCTGGAGGCGACCGGCCGGATCGACGACGCGATCGCGCTCGCCGAGGACGGCATCGCGCTCGCGCCGCGCTGGGGCATGTACGACTTCATCTTCTATCTCACCTACTCGATCGCCGGCTGGCAGCTGCGTCGCGGCCGCATCGAGGAGGCCGAGCGCCGCGTCGGCGAGGGGACGCCCGGCGGCCGCAGCGCGGCGGCCCCACGGCACGAGGTCAAGGGCCGGCTCGCGCTCCAGCGCGGCGACTTCGCCGAGGCCGAGGCGGAGCTGGAGCTGGCGCAGCGGATCGCGCGCGGGCTCGGCGGCCCAGAGTGGTACCCCTCCGCGATGGCGGCGATCGGGACGCTGCGGTTGTGGCAGGGACGGATCGACGACGCGGCGGCCGCGCTGCGCACCGCGCTCGACGCCGTCGCCGGGCTGCAGAACGCCCCCTGGCTGGGCGACTTCGCCGAGGTCTACCCGGTCGCGGCGCGGATCGCGGCCGCGCGGGCCGAGGACGCGCGTGCGCGCGGCGACGCCGGCGCGGCGACGCACGCCG
>JAOPZA010000189.1 GCA_025964325.1 Conexibacter sp. | reverse complement strand
CCGGCCGCCGAGGCGCCCGCGCCGACGACCGCGCGCAAGCGCACGGCCCGCGTTCGCACGACCGACGCCGACGCGGACACCGCCGTCGTCGCGGCGACGAACGGCGCGCCGAACGAGAACGGCGCCGGCCCCGCCACCAAGGGCGACCGCGGCCGTGCGCGCCGCGTCGCCGAGGGCACGACCGCGAAGCTGGTCGTCGCCGGCGGCCGCGTCGACGGCATCGAGCCGAAGGACCTGATCCAGGCGATCACGAAGGCGACCGGGCTGGACGGGACCGCGATCCGCAACGTGCGCGTGCTCGACCGCTTCGCCTTCGTCGACGTGCCGGCCGACGACGCCGCCCGCGTCGTCGCGACGGTCGACGGCACGAACGTCGACGGGCACGTGCTGCGGCTCGAGCCCGTCCGCGCGTAATCCCCCCGACCGAAGGAGTCCCGATGTCCCAGGCCACGATCCAGACGAGCGCGGGCACGATCTCCGTCGAGCTGTTCGACGAGGACGCGCCCAGAACCGTCGAGAACTTCAGGACGCTCGCGAGCAGAGGCTTCTACGACGGGCTGATCTTCCACCGCGTGATCCCCGACTTCATGATCCAGGGCGGCTGCCCGGAGGGCACGGGGACGGGTGGACCGGGGTACAGATTCGAGGACGAGATCAACGACCACAAGATCGTCCGCGGCACGCTCGCGATGGCGAACGCGGGCCCGAACACGAACGGCTCGCAGTTCTTCATCGTGACCGCGGACGCGACGCCGTGGCTCGATGGCAAGCACACCGCGTTCGGCCAGGTCGTCGACGGCATGGAGGCGGTCGCCGCGATCGACGCGGCCGAGACGGGCGCGGGGGATCGTCCCGTCGAGCCGCAGGTGATCGGAACCATCTCCTTCACCGACTAGACCGCCGACGCGCCCGTACGCGGGCGCGTGCACAGGTAGCGCGACAGGCTCCGGCCTCGAACCTCCACGGTTCGGGGCCGGCTGCGTCTCTGCCGATACGGTGCGCACGATGCACGCGCGCACGAAAGGCAGGCTGCTCGCCGGCGCCGCCGTGGTCGCGGCGCTCGCGCCCGCCGGGGGCGTGGCGAGCGCGGCACGCCGCGCGCCGTCCACCGCGGTCGGCGTCGGGGCGCGCGAGTTCCGCCTCACCGCCTACCGCGTCTCGGTGCCCGCCGGGATCGTTCGCTTCAACCTCGCGAACTACGGCCAGGACGTTCACGACCTCGTCGTCGCAACCGCGGGCGGCCGCCGGCTCGCAAGATCGGTCGAGGTCAGGCCGGGCGGCCGCACGACCCTCCGCCTGCGGCTGCGCCCCGGCAGCTACCGCCTCGTCTGCGACCTCGCCGACCACGCCGCCCTCGGCATGCACGCGACGATCCGGGTGCGCTGAGATGGCGGACTGGAGCGAGCAGCACGTCCGCCGCCTGTTCTGGCGCGCCGGCTTCGGCGCCACCGCGGAGGAGGCCGGCGTCTGGGCGCAGCGCGGTCGCCGCGCCACGCTCGACCACGTCGTCGACGGGCCCGTCGAGGGCCGCAAGCTGCGCGGGCCGGCGCCGCGCGTCGACCGCCGCGGGCTCGATCCCGTCAACGAGTGGGGCGACGACGTGCTCTGGTGGCTCGACCAGATGCTCCGCACGAACTACCCGCTCGTCGAGCGGATGACGCTCTTCTGGCACGACCACTTCGCGACCTCCGACCAGGACGCGCCGCTGATGCTGCGACAGAACCGGATGCTCCGCGGTCACGCGCTCGGTTCGTTCCCGGCGCTCCTGCGCGACGTCACGCACGACCCCGCGATGCAGCTCTTCCTCTCGCTCGCGGACTCCTCGAAGGGGGCGCCGAACGAGAACTACGCGCGCGAGCTGATGGAGCTGTTCACGCTCGGCTCGGGCTACGGCGAGCGCGACATCCGCGAGACGGCGCGGGCGCTGACCGGCTTCCGCTCGAACTGGAAGGACGGACGCTTCGGCGGCATCGCGTTCGACCGCGAGCAGCACGACGGCGGCGTCAAGCGGATCTTCGGCAGGGCCGGACGCTTCGGCGTCGACGACGTGATCGCGCTCGTCTGCGACCACCCGCGCCACGCGCCCTTCCTCGTCGCGAAGCTGTGGAGCTACTTCATCGCCGAGCCGCCGAGCCGCGAGACGGTGCGCGGCCTGGCGGCGACCTACCGCCGCTCGGGCCTGAGCATCAAGCCGGTCGTGCGCGCGATCCTCGAGCACCCGATGCTCTACCGCCGGCTCGACGCGCCCGACATGGTGAAGTGGCCGGTCGTCTACGTCGCCGGCGCGATGCGCGCGAGCCGCACCTTCGTGACTGCGGGCTACCCGACCTGGCTGCTGGCCTCGATGGGCCAGCAGCTCTTCCATCCACCCTCCGTCGCGGGCTGGGACTGGGGCGCCGCCTGGCTCTCCTCGAACTCGATGAAGCAGCGCTTCACGTTCGGCAACCACCTGATCGAGAACGGACCGGCGAAGGTCGAGAAGGGCAGCGTGAAGGTGACGATCGGCGCCAGGGGCCACTACGCGCTGGCGCACGCGGCCGTCGGCTCGCCGCAGGTCTCGACGCACACGCGCGAGGTGCTGACCCACCTCGCGGCCGGCTGGTTCCACGACATCCCGGCCTCCTGGCGCGCGAAGGCCGGCTGGCGCGCCGAGTCGCTGCAGCGGACGCTGCGCCACCTCCTGCTGACGTGTCCCGAGAGCCAGCTCTGCTGATGCCTCGCTCCGTCCAGAAGGGCTGCGACGACTTCCGCCAGACGAGCGGCGCGGCGCGCGCGCGCTGGCTCGCGCCGCGGCTGACGCGGCGCCAGCTCGTCGCGACCGGACTCGGCGCCTCCTTCGCGATCTGGGCCGACCGCGCGCTGCCGTTCTCGCGCGTGCTGGAGGCGGCCGAGGCGGAGGCGGCCGCCGCCCCGCGCGCGCCGGTGCTGGTGACCGTCTTCCTGCCCGGCGGCTGCGACCTGCTCGACACGCTCGTGCCGGTCGGGCAGTACGGTCGCTACGCCGACCTGCGGCCGGGCACGAAGGTCGCCGACCCGCCGCTGCTGGGGACGACCGGCCTCGCCGTGCACCCGTCGCTGGCCGAGGGCCTGAACGGCGGCGTGAAGGGACTGTTCGACGCCGGCAAGATCGGCTTCCTGCCCGGGATCGACTACGCCAACCCCGACCTCTCCCACTTCCACTCGCGGCACTTCTGGGAGACCGGGCTGGTGACCGAGAGAGCGGCGCCGGGCTGGCTCGGGCGCTGGCTCGACCACCATGGCTCGAGCGCCAACCCACTCCAGGGACTGACGCTCGACTCGACGCTCTCGCCGCTGCTCGCGACCGCCAGCGCACCCGTCGCCGCGCTCGACTCGCCGGACGACGTCGCGCTCGACGTCTGGGGCGTCGGCGGCCTCCAGCAGCGCCAGACGATGGCCGCCTGGGACCGCCTCGCCACACCGCGCGGGCGCGGCGAGGGGCCGCAGGCGGCGTACGCGTCGGCGCGGCTCGCGAAGCAGGTCGCCGACCGGCTTGCGCCGTATGCGACGAAGGACGGGGTCGACCCGCTCGCGCCGACGGTCGCATATCCACAGGACGACGACCTCGGCCGCCGCCTCTCGCGGCTGGCGGCGCTGATCGCCCAGCCGCTCGGCGTGCGCGTCGCGGCCATCTCGGCGAGCGGCCAGTTCGACACCCACGACGACCAGCCGGCGGATCTCGCGAGCGGCCTCAGCTCGGTCTCGCAGTCGCTCGCCGCCTTCCAGGCCGACCTCGAGGCGCGCGGCGTCGCGGACCGCGTCGTCACGCTCGTCTGGTCCGAGTTCGGTCGCCGTCCGCAGGGCAACGAGTCGCACGGCAGCGACCACGGCGCCGGCGGCGTCGCGTGGGTGCAGGGCACCCGCGCGGCGCCCGGCATCCTGACCGACTACCCCAGCCTGACGAGCTTCGACCGTGACGACAACTTCAAGGTCACGGTGGACTTCCGCAAGGTCTACGCCTCGCTGATCGAGGGCTGGCTGGGGACCGACGCGGGCGAGGTGATCCCGCACGCCGGCACCTACGGGCGACTCGCGCTCACGCGCTGACGGTCGCGGCCACACCCCGCTCCGGCGCGGCCGCACGCGTGTTCCTGGCCACCTGGCCAAAGCTCCGGCGTAGTCGAGTAGCCTAGCCGCACGGCAGCCGAGGGACGAGAGGAGCAGGAGATGGCGAGCGTCGAACAGGCCCCGACCGCGCAGGCGCAGGAGGCCACCGGCATCCCGGTCGAGAACCCGGCGACGGGGAAGGTCATCGCGACGGTGCCGACGTTCGGCGTCGACGAGGTCAAGCAGGTCGTCGCCCGGGCCCGCGCGGCGCAGCCGGCGTGGGAGGCCCTCGGCTTCGAGGAGCGCGGCAGAGTGTTGCTGCGCGCGCAGAAGTGGGTCACCGATCACGCCGACCGGATCATCGAGACGATCGTCTCGGAGACCGGCAAGACGGTCGAGGACGCCCAGCTGGCGGAGGTCATGTACGCCGCCGGCGCATTCGGCTTCTGGGCCAAGCAGGCGCCCGAGCTCCTCGCCGACGAGCACGTCAAGTCCGCGAACCTGCTCGTGAGAGGCAAGCGGCTCGTCGTGCGCTACCGCCCGGTCGGCGTCGTCGGCGTGATCGGCCCCTGGAACTTCCCGCTGACGAACTCGTTCGGCGACTGCATCCCGGCGCTCGCGGCCGGCAACGCGGTCGTGCTGAAGCCGAGCGAGGTGACGCCCCTGACATCGCTGCTGATGGCCGGCGCGCTGCGCGAGTCCGGGGTGCCGGAGGACGTCTTCCAAGTCGCCACCGGCGACGGCGCGACCGGCGCCGCGCTCGTCGACGAGGTCGACTTCATCATGTTCACGGGCTCGACCAGAACCGGCAGGAAGGTCGCCGAGCGGGCCGCGCGGACGCTCACGCCGTTCGGCCTCGAGCTCGGCGGCAAGGACCCGATGATCGTGCTCGCCGACGCCGACATCGAGCGCGCCGCCAACGCCGCCGCCTACTACTCGATGAACAACGGCGGCCAGGTCTGCATCTCGATCGAGCGCGTCTACGTCGAGGCGCCGGTCTACGACCAGTTCGTAACGAGCGTGACGGAGAAGATCCAGGGCCTGCGCCAGGGGCCGTCGACCGGCGCCGGCAGCGTCGACGTCGGCGCCGTCACCTTCCCGCCGCAGCTCGAGATCATCAGAGCGCACGTCGCCGACGCCGTCGGCAAGGGGGCGAGCGTGCTGACGGGCGGCAAGGTCGGCGGCGGCCCCGGTCGCTTCTTCGAGCCGACCGTGCTCGTCGACGTCGACCACTCGATGACGTGCATGACCGAGGAGACGTTCGGCCCGACCCTGCCGATCATGAAGGTCGCCGACGCCGAGGAGGCGCTGACGCTCGCGAACGACTCGCCCTACGGGCTGCAGGCGTCGGTCTGGACGAAGGACGTCGCGCGCGGCGAGGAGCTCGCGCGACGCGTCGAGGCGGGTGCGGTCTGCATCAACGACGCGCAGGTCAACTACACGGTGCTCGAGCTGCCGATGGGCGGCTGGAAGGCCTCCGGGCTCGGGACCCGCCACGGTGCCGGCGGGATCCGCAAGTACACGCAGCAGCAGGCGCTGCTGACGACGCGGCTGGCGCCGAAGAAGGACCCGCACATGTTCCCCTACTCGGCGCGCAAGACGGGCGTGATGGGAAGGCTGATCAAGCTGCTCTACGGGCGCGGCAAGCGCGCCTGACCTCGACCCTGTGATGATGCGCGGCCGTGCTCGCGGTCGCGCTCGGTCTCCTCTCCTCGCTCTGCTGGGGGACCTCTGACTTCATCGGCGGGGTGCAGTCGCGCCGCGTGCCCCAGGTCGGCGTGCTGCTCGTCGCCCAGCTCGTCGGCGCCGGCGTGATCGCGGTCGTCGTCGTGCTGAGCGGCGCGACGCGGCCGTCGGTCCACCACCTCCTCGAGGGCGCGGCCGGCGGGCTGGCGGGGACGGCGGCGCTGTTCGCCTTCTACCGGGGACTGGCGGTCGGCACGATGAGCGTCGTCGCCCCGATCGCGGCGACGGGCGCGGCCGTGCCCGTGATCGTCGGGATTGCCCGTGGCGAGGCGCCCGGCCCCATGCGACTGCTCGGGATCGCGGTCGCGATCGTCGGGGTCGTGCTCGTCTCGCGGGAGTCCGCGGACCTCGACGCGCCCGCCGGCGCCGCCCGCGCGCGCGTGGTCCGGACGAGCATCGCGCTGGCGCTGATCGCCGCGCTCGGGTTCGGCGGCTTCTTCGTCGGCGTCCACGAGGCGGCGAAGGGCGACCCGCTGTGGGCGGTCCTGGCGGCGCGTCTCGCCGGCGCGTCCGCCGTCGTGCTCGTCGCGGTCGCGTTCGCCGCGCGCGGCGCGGCGGTCAGCCCCGGCCGCGCGGCGCTGCCATGGCTCGTCGCGCTCGGCCTGCTCGACGTTGCGGCCAACACGCTCTACGCCGTCGCCACCCGCCATGGCCTCCTCAGCGTCGTCTCCGTCGCCGCCTCGCTCTACCCGGTGATCACCGTGATGCTCGCCCGCGTAGTGCTGCGCGAGCGGGTACGGCGCGTGCAGGAGCTGGGGATCCTCGCCGCCCTCGGCGGGGTCGTGCTGATCGCGGCCGGTTGAGGCGGCGATCCGGCTAGCGTCGCACGCAGGCCGGCAGCTGCAGCGCCTGCCAGGCGCGGTTCTCGATCTGGGTGATCGGCGCGAGCGCGGTCTCGAGCGTGCGGAAGGTCTCGATCACGTCGGCGCCGCCGCGGATCCGCCGCTCGTGCTCGGAGATCGTGTTCAGCTCTCTGGTGGCCATCGCGATCGCCTGTCTGTACTCGGGCTCGAGATCCTTCGGCGGCTTCAGCGTCTTCAGTCTCGTCAGCTCCGGTCCCATTCTGAGGAGCCCCCGGCGGAGGAAGCGGGCGCCCTGGTCGGGCGTGTTGGGAACCGCGATGCGGTCGATCGCGTCGGCCGTCCCGTGGCAGATCGCGCCGGCCTGCGAACGCAGCTCGGCGGCGCTGAGGCTGCTCTCGCCGCACGCGCTCAGCACGACGGCGAGGAGCGTCAGCAGCGCGACGACGGCGATGGCGGGCAGCGGCGTGCGGCGAAGCATGCGGCGGCGGATGCTAGTCAGCCGCCCCGCCGTCCGCCGGCTCGTCGGCCCCGGCCATCGCGCGGGCCGGCCGCGCCCGCGCGCTCAGGCATCGTTCGCGATCTCCCATGCACGCTCGGCGAGGTGCGGGACGCGCGTGTCGAGCGTGCGGAAGAAGGGGTCGTCGGTCGTGCCCGCGAGCAGCCGCTTGTAGGAGCCCTCGAGGAAGATCGCCGACTTCCAGAGCGCGAGCGTCGTGTACCAGCGCACGTCGCGCATCGAACGCCCGGAGCGCTCCTCGTAGCGGGCGATCAGCTCGCTCCGCGTCGGGAAGCCGTCCGCTGTGGTGACGGAGTCGAGCGAGAAGACCGTGCCGTCGGCCGCCTGGTCGCCCGGTTGGGCGTAGGTCGCGACGAGATAGCCGACGTCGGCGAGCGGGTCGCCGATCGTCGCCAGCTCCCAGTCGAAGATCGAGACGAGCCGCGCCGGCGCGCCGTGGGCGAACATCGTGTTGCCGAGGCGGTAGTCGCCATGGACGATCGTCGCCGCGCCGGACTCCGGCAGGTGCTCGCCGAGCCACGCGCCGACGCGCTCGAGCGTCGCCAGCTCGCGCGTCTTGTTGTGCTCCCAGAGCCCGCCGAAGCGGCGCAGCTGGCGGGCGAGGTAGCCGGTCGGCTTGCCGTAGCCCTCCAAGCCGCAGGCGCGCCAGTCGACGGCGTGGACCTCGGCGAGCGCGTCGACGAGCTCCTCCCCGGCACGGCGCCGCTGCGCCGGCGAATCGAGCGGCGCGGGGATCGTGCCGGTCAGGACGTCGCCCTCGACCTTCTCCATCACGTAGAACGGCGCGCCGATCACGGAGGCGTCGTCGCAGGTCGCGAGCACGCGCGGCGCGCGCACGTCGGCCGGCTCGATCGCCCGCAGCAACTGCGCCTCGCGCAGGACGTCATGGGCCGAGGGCGGCAGCGGGCCGCGCGGCGGGCGCCGCAGCACCAGCTCGCGGCCGCCGCGGCGGATCGTGAACGTGACGTTCGAGTGCCCGTCGCCGACCGGCTCGGCCTCGATCGGTCCGGACCCGAGGTCGTGGGCGTCGAGCTCGACCGCCAGCGGCCCCAGCACGAGCAGCGGCTCCAGCTCCTGGGCCTCCGCCTGCGCGGGTGTGTCGACGATCGCCTCGCTCACGACCGCAACGCTATGCGAACTGCGGCCGGTCAGCGCCGGCTCGGGCCGCTGTGGCGCGCCCATCTGCGGGACGCGCCGCGGTGGCCGCTCACCTCTCCCTCGACCGCCGTCCCTGCGACGTGTGGGAACTCACGCCACGGCGGCAAGTCTGGTCGCGCTGTCCTCGACGGTCAGGACGGCGTCGAAGGCGGTCGTGTCGAGCCGCCTGGGGTCGCCGAAGAGCCCGACCACCAGCGCGCCGGTGGCCCGCTCGGCGCGGGTGATGATCCCTGCGAGGCGGTCGGCCCGCTCGCGTGCGGCGTTCGTCTCGTCCCACGTCCAGGTGGGCGCGTCGGCTTCCATGAGCACCGTGACGCGATGCGGGTGGACGGCCGCCGCGGCCGTCACCAGCTCGTCGTCGTGCTCCTCGGGTCCGGTGATGAGGAGGATGTCGTTCATGCCGCCATCTTGCGGGCGGCCACTAATGCCGTTCTAACGGTGAAGGGCGAGTTCCATAAAGATGAGCGTTACCTCACGACGACGGTCTCGGTCATCTGCACCGGATGCAGCGCGCAGAAGATGCGGTAGGTGCCGGGTCTCGTGAAGCGCTGCGTGTAGGCGCGGCCGTTGTCGAGGTTCTTCGAGCCGAAGCCGGTCGGACCATCGGCGAGCGTGACGTTGTGCGGCACGTCGTCGGCCAGTCGCCAGCGCAGCTTCGCGCCGCGCTCGACCTTCGCGTTCGCGACGCCGAACCGGAAGCCCTTCACCTCGATCGTCGTGCCGCTCTTCAGCACGACCCGCTTGCCCGGCGGCGCCGAGATCGTGAACGCCTTGCCGGTGCGCGGGTCGATGCCGGTCAGCGGGATCACGAAGCGCGGCGAGACGGCGCGGCCCGGCGGTCGCTGGGTGTAGGAGACATCGGCCGGGATCGCGCCGCACGGCTGCGTGACCGTCGGGTCGGGGGCGATGTAGAGCACCGAGATCCCCATCACGCGGACATGCGGCAGCGCGTCGTCGTAGGACGACGCGAGCGTGATGCGGTCGCCCGCCGCGAGCGGGATGCCGGTCGGCGTCTCCATCCGCGTCATGTTCGTCGGGCCCGGCTCGTGGAGCACCGGGCGCACGTGGTAGAAGGGGTGGCTCGGGAGGCCCCACGTCGGGTCGAAGCGCGCCAGCTCGCGCCCCCCGCAGGTCGGCTCGGTGACCGTCAGCTGCTTGCCGCCGCCGTGCATGTGGCCGAGGCCGGAGACGAGGCGCCCGGCGGTCGGGATCGTCCACGTGCGCGACTGCGTGTCCACGCTGGCAGGCTTCCCGCCGCCGGCGATGTTGTAGATCGGGTCGACCATGCAGTTGTTGATGTCGAGCCAGTAGGGCGTCACAGACTGCAGCGGCGTCCCCGTCTCGACGGTCATGTGGTACTGGACGTAGGCCTTGTCGGGCAGCTGGCGGTGGTTCATCAGCATGTAGGTGATGATCCACGTGTCGTCCTTCTCGACGCGGTAGCCGTAGCCGGGCGGGAGCTGCATCTGCGCGCGCTCCTCGCCCGCGGCGTAGAAGCGCTCGGCGACGGCGGGCAGCTTCGCGACCGAGTCCCACATCGTGAACGTGCCGCACGTCTGGTCGTGCCGCGGGAAGGCGCTGTCGCCGGCGTTGAGGAAGACGATGTGGTGGAGCATGATGCGCGAGATCGGCAGCGGCTTCCCGGTGCGGTCGACGATGTCGACGTCCATGTGCGTGACGAAGCCGTCGACGCCCGGCGTCGGGATGGCGAACCTGTTGTCCTGGACGACCTCGTAGCCGCCGACCGCGATCGGGCCGACGCGTCTGGTCATCTGGATCGTCTCCGCGGAGGCCGCCGCGGCGGTGAGCGCGCCGACGCTCGCGATCAGCAGCAGCGCGAACGTCAGGGCCCGGCACGAACGTCTGCGCAGCACCGCTCCACCTCTCTCCGGAGAACTCCCACCGCGCACCCTATTACCCTGGAAGACGGCATGCCCGAGTTACCCGAGGTCGAGATCACCGCGCGCCTGGTCGGCGAGGCGGTCGCCGGCGCCCGCGTCGCCTCGACGCTGGCGCCCGGCATCAACGCGCTGAAGACGTTCGACCCGCCGCTGCACGCGCTCGACGGGACGACGCTGACCGGCGTGACGCGACGCGGCAAGCACCTCGTGGTCGAGTCCGACGCTGGGCTCGTGCTGCTCGTGCACCTGATGTCGGCGGGGCGGCTGCAGCTGTTCGACAAGCAGGGCAGCATCCGCGACCGCAGCTCGCGCGTGCTGATCCGGCTCGAGGACGGCCGCGAGCTGCGGCTGCGGGAGTTCGGCAGAAAGCAGGCCGCGTGGGCGCGGCTGCTGCGCGCCGACGCGCTCGACGAGGAGGAGGTGATCGCGACGCTCGGGCCGGAGGCGTGGCCCGACCCGCCGCCGTTCGGCCCGCTGCTGGCGCAGCCGCGGCCGCTGCACACGCTGCTGCGCGACCAGCGCGTGATCGCCGGGATCGGCCGCTCGTGGGTCGACGAGATCCTCTGGGTCGCGAGACTGTCGCCGTTCAAGCGCGGGGCGGACCTGACCGGGGAGGAGGCGGAGGCGCTGCGCGACGCGACGCTCGACCGGCTCGGCGCCGCGATCGCGCACTACGAGGACGTGCTGAGACTGCCGCTGCCGGACAAGCTGCCGCTGCCGCTGCAGGTGCACCGCAGACAGGGCCAGCCGTGCCCGCGCTGCGGCACGACGCTCGAGGCCGTGCACTACGAGGACTACGTGATGTCGTACTGCCCGAGAGAGCAGACGGGCGGCAAGCCGCTGAGAGACCGGCGCCTCTCGAGACTCCTGAAGTAGCCTCCGCGCGACCGACCGCGAGCTGAAAGGGACGCACACGATGATCGAGACCGGCGCGAAGGCCCCGGAGTTCACCCTCCCCGACCAGGACGGGACCCCCGTCAGCCTCGGCGACTTCGCCGGCAAGACGGTCGTTCTCTACTTCTATCCGAAGGCCGACACGCCCGGCTGCACGACGCAGGCGTGCGGCGTGCGCGACCACCTGCCGAACTACGCCGAAGCCGGCGCCGTCGTGCTCGGCGTCTCGCCCGACCCCGTCAAGAAGGTCAGAAGATTCGTCGACGGACACGGCCTCGACTTCACGTTGCTGGCCGACGAGGACCACGCGGTCTGCGACTCCTACGGCGTGTGGGCGGAGAAGTCGATGTACGGCCGCACCTACTGGGGCGCCCTGCGCGCGACCTTCATCATCGGCCCCGACGGCGTCGTCGCCCACGTGATCCCGAGAGTCACGCCGAGAACGCACGACGACGAGGTTCTGGCGGTGCTGGAGCAGTTGGCGGCGGCGTAGGCGGCTGCGGGCGAGCTGGGTACGCGTATGGCGCGGATTGGTCTTCCTGCCGAATCGTGGGCTGCGGTTGGTCGGAGGCTTTCGCGTCATCCGCGGCCGGCCATCTGGTCGTGGCTGTGCTGCGTGGTCCTGAGAGATGGGAGCTCGGAGGGGTCTCGGTTCGCGGGGACGTCGATCGTGAGCCCTGCCGTCTGGGCTACGGCGAGGCGGATCGGGATCGAGCGACTCAGCGGGCTGAGCGCTGCTCGTCGATGGCGCCGCGCGGTTGCGACCGGCCGAGGCGCGCCGGCAAGATTCGCGCTCCGTTCGATTGCCTCGACGATTCCGGTTGATCTGCTGACGAGTCGTGGGGGTCGCCCCGCTCTGGGCGGTTCTTCCGACTGGCAGCTTTGTGATGGACACGCCGCTGCACTTTCAGATCAACTCGTCGCTTGGCTCGATGTTGCACGAGCCTTTGCATCGTCCCGGAAGTACGTATTTCCCGACGCTGGCCGCGGCCGCTCGGTAAGCTCGTTTTTGACGCGGATCCCGTCGAGCTTCTCCGCCACACGATGCCGCAGCTTCTCGTGCGCCTCGACATCCGCGAAGCGCGGATCGCGGCAGTCTCGGTTTCACACGGGGCGACGAACGTCGCGGTAGAGGTCACCGAACACGCGACGGCGGAGCTGACGCTTCGTCGCGTGGCGTTCTGATCGGGGCTCGCCGGACTCATCGATTGTTTGAACGACCTGATAGTAGTCGCCGCAACCGCCTTCCGCGCCTCGGCAGTTGTGTGCGTCGATCTCGATACGCTTCGTCACAGTCGCGGACAAGGAATGTATGTGCGACGCGGACAAGCAATGTACGTGCGACGCCGTGGACCACGGTTTCTCAGGAACCCTGAAGCCAAGAGTTCGCCGCCGCCGCCTACCGCCTCGCGATGCAGACCGACGGCAACCTCGTCCTCGCGGCCGCGCGTGGCCTGCCAGTGGTGCGGCGCCCGATCTCGCAGGAGGAAGCTAGATGCCTGAGAAATGCGTGTTCTGCGCGATCGTCGCGAGACGGGTTCCTGCTGCGGTCTTCTGGGAGGACGCAGAGCATCTGGCGTTTCTGTCGCACCGCCCCAATACGCCCGGCTTCACCGTCGTGATCCCGAAGGCGCACCTGCCCAGTTACGCCTTTGAGCTGAGCGACGATCAATACGTCGGCCTCTTGCACGCGTGCCGGACCGTCGGGCGGATCCTCGATCACGAGCTTTCCGACGTCGGTCGAACCGGGCTGATGCTCGAGGGCTTCGGCGTCGACCACGCCCACGGCAAGCTCTTCCCAATGCACGGGACCGCCGGACCGTGGCGACCCATCCACTCGAAGACCGACCTGTACTTCAGGCGGTACGAAGGCTACATCGCGTCGAACGACGGGCCACCCGTCGCGCTCGAGGAGCTCCTGCAGCTCGCAGAGACGCTCAAGGCAACTGACGCCGGCTGACACGACGGCTCCTCCTCAACGGCCGAGGCGACTGGCGGAGTTCTCCTGGTGCGGCCGTCGACGGCGGCGGCGGCCGGTCGCTGCCGCCGCAGGCTAGGTCCCGGGATCGGTCCGCACGCGGTAGCGGACGGTCCCGCGTTCGGCGGTCTGGGAGTCGGCCACGAGTGGTGGTCCCCGTAGCCGGCGGG
>JAOPZA010000161.1 GCA_025964325.1 Conexibacter sp. | reverse complement strand
CCGGCCGCGCGCGTCGCCGCCGCCGCGCCCGCGGCCCCGCCGGCCGGGCCGGAGAGGACCGTCCAGGAGGCGTGCCCGGCGGCCGCGGCGAGGTCGATCAGCCCGCCGTTGGACTGCATGATCGCGGGCTCGGGGAGCCCGGCCGCCGCGGCGCGCTCGGCCAGCCGGTGCAGGTAGCGGGCCAGCAGCGGCGAGAGCGCGGCGTCGATCTCGGTCGTCGCCGCGCGCTCGTACTCGCGGAACGTCCCGACGACCTCGTGCGAGAGCGAGACGTGGACGCCCGGCAGGACGGAGGCGAGCGCGTCGCCGATCGCGCGCTCGTGCGCGGGGTGGCGGTACGCGTGCAGCAGCACGACCGCGACCGCCTCGGGCGCGGCGGCCGCGACCTCCTCGGCGAGCCCCGCGGCGGCCGCGGGCGTCAGCTCTCGCAGCGGGCCGTCGGGCGTCATCCGCTCCGGCGCGGGGAAGCGCAGCTCGGCGGGGACGAGCGGCGGGGGATGGGCGACGCAGAGGCGGTAGAGGTCGGCGCGCGCCTGGCGGCCGAGCGCGACGACGTCGGTGAAGCCCTCCGTCGCGATCAGCGCGGTGCGGGCGGCGTCGCCCTCGAGCAGCGCGTTCGTCGCGACGGTCATGCCGTGCGCGAACGTCGTCACGTCGGCAGTCGAGCGGCCGGCGCGCTCCAGCACGGCCGCGACGGCGTCCATCACGCCGCGCGACTGGTCCTCCGGCGTCGTCGGCGCCTTCGCCGTGACGAGCTCGCCGTCGACGACGAGGACGGCGTCCGTGAACGTCCCGCCGACATCCACCCCGAGCAGCACGCCGTGAAGAGTACGGCGACCGACGGGGTCGATGTCGGCGCGATCCGCGTCCTGGCCGCTACGCGGCCGCCAGCTCCTGCTCCTGCTGCTCTGCGAGCTGCTGCTTCGCGAGGCGCTCCGCCAACTCCTCGGTCTCGGCGAGATGCTGGTGGGACGGGCAGTAGCCGTTGTGCGGCAGCGGCATCCGCTGGCACGCCGTTCCCTTGCGCGTCGTCGCGCGGCACTGCAGCGGGTTGCCGGCGAGGTCGTACCCCGTCATCGGCTGCCGCGAGAGGAACTCGTCAGCGCAGGCGATGTAGTTCTCGATCACCCGGTAGATGCGCGCTTGTGCGGACATCGGGAAATACGGCCGGATGTCGGCGAACAGCGTCCGTGCGGGCCGCGCGAAGTAGTGCCGGTCGGTGGCGAGCCGCTCGATCGCGGATTCGCACGCCTTCAGCACGCGTTCGTGGTTGTCCATACACCCCGCGGCGGGGTGGTCCTCGACGATCTCGTCCGCCAGCTCGCGATAGATCGCCCGACTGAACCGATACATGAAACGGCGTCTCCTTCTCCTGAATCCCCGTGGTGCCGTACTCCCGTGAGGCGGGCGCAGTATCTCGCCGCGGTATGAAGCCCAGGCCTCGCTTTTGTTAACCGCGGGTTAACCCGAAACGTTTGCGTTCGCCTGAGCGGCACCGTACCAGCGCGGAGCCGAACGTGACCGTTCGTCTGCTGACGTCGCAGGCGATCCCGCCGATTTCCCAGTCTGGCGTGGAATTCGCCCTCGAAGCGCGCCCGCGCGCCCGTGAGTTCAGCGCCAGACGGCGAGCGTCGGTGCTGCTGGATCGGCGCCGACGACGGTGTGGTGGTCGTCGAGCGCGGGATCGAGCGCGGGGAAGTCGCGCCGCTGGTGCGCGCCGCGACTCTCCTCGCGGGCGAGCGCGCTCGCCGCCAGCAGCCGGACGAGCGGGTAGGGATCCTCCAGCAGCGTTCGCAGCCCGTCCGCGTCGCGCTCGATGCCGGCATCGCGCCACAGCGCGACCCGGCTCGCCTGCGTCAGCGCGGGCGGTCTCGCGGCCGCCGGCAGCGCCGGCCGCCCCGTCGGCGGCGGCTCGTCGAGGGCCGCGAGTCCGGCGCGGCGGCCGAAGACGAAGCACTCGCTGAGCGAGTTCGAGGCGAGGCGGTTGGCGCCGTGCAGGCCGGTGCAGGCGCATTCCCCGACGGCGTAGAGCGCGGGCACCGAGGAGCGGCCGTCGAGGTCGGTCGCGACCCCGCCCATCACGTAGTGCGACGCGGGCGCGACGGGGACGAGCTCGCGCGTCGGGTCGATCCCGACGTCGTGCAGCACGGTCACGACGTTGGGGAAGAGGGCCGGGTCGATCGCGCGCATGTCGAGCCCGACCGAGGAGGTGGACGTCGCCAGCATCCGTTGGGCGACGGCGCGCGCGACCTCGTCGCGCGGCGCGAGCTCGTCGACGAAGCGCTCGCCGCCGGCGTCGAGCAGCAGGCCGCCCTCGCCGCGGACCGCCTCGGTCACGAGGAAGCCCTCGGCGCCGGCGATGCCGGCGACGGCGGTCGGGTGGAACTGCACCATCTCGAGGTCGGCCAGCTCGGCGCCGGCCAGATGGGCGAGCAGCAGGCCGCTGCCGGTCGAGCCGGTCGGGTTCGTCGTGCGGGCCCACATCGCCGCGGCGCCGCCGGTCGCGAGCACGACCGCGCGCGTGAGGACGACGCGGCCGTCGTGGCAGCGGACGCCGGCGCAGCGCCCGTCGAGCGTCAGGATCGCGCTCGCGCGGCAGTCCTCCAGCACCTCGATCCGCTCGTGCTCGGCCGCCAGCGCCGACAGCTGGCGCGAGATGCGGCGGCCGGTCGCGGAGCCGCCGGCATGGGCGATCCGCCGCACCGAGTGGCCGCCCTCGAGGCCGAGCGCGAGCCGTCCGCGGCGGTCGGCGTCGAAGTGGACGCCGAGGCGCTCGAGGTCGCGCACGCTCGCCGGCGCCTCCTCCGTCAGCACCTCGGCGGCGCTCCGGCGGACCGTGCCGCGCCCGGCGATCAGCGTGTCCTGGAGGTGCCGCGCGGGACTGTCGTCGATCGCGAGCGCGGCCGCCAGGCCGCCCTGCGCCCAGTAGCTGGAGGACTGCGCGAGCGGGGTCGCCGAGACGAGCACGACGCGAGCTCCCGCATCTGCCGCGGCCAGCGCGGTGTAGAGGCCAGCTCCTCCTGCCCCGACGACGGCGAGATCGGCCTTGATCGTGAGCGTTGGTTCCATGCGAGGAGGCCAGTACCGTACTCGCATGCGGCCGCCGGTCTACCTCAGCCATGCGTCCTCGCTCGCGCACGAGACGGGCGCGCACCCCGAACGGCCGGCGCGCATCACCGCGATCGAGTCGCTGCTGGCACGGCACGACTGGCTCGGGATGGCGCGGGTCGAGGCGCCCGCCGTCGCGCCGGCGGTGCTGGAGGCGATCCACCCCCCGCGCTACGTGCGCGGGATCGACGAGCTGGCGGCCTCCGGCGGCGGCGCAATCGACGCCGACACGATCGTCAGCGAGGGCTCCTACGAGGCCGCGCTCCACGGTGCCGGCGGCGCCGTGGCGCTCGTCGACCTGCTGCTCTCGGGCGAGGCGCCGACCGGCTTCAGCGCGCTGCGGCCGCCCGGGCACCATGCCGAGCCGGCGCAGGCGATGGGCTTCTGCCTCTTCAACAACGTCGCCGTCGCGGCCCGCCATGCGCGCGACGCCCACGGGCTCGAACGCGTGCTCGTGCTCGACTGGGACGTGCACCACGGCAACGGCACGAACGCCGCCTTCCACGACAGCGCCGAGGTGCTGTTCGTCTCGATCCACCAGTCGCCGCTCTATCCCGGCACGGGGCCGTCGACCGACGTCGGCAGCGGCGACGGGATCGGCTACACCGTCAACCTGCCGGTGCCCGCCGGGACGGGTGACGCCGCCTATGCCTCGCTCCTCGAGCACGTCGTGGTCCCCGTGGCGCGCGCCTATATGCCCCAGCTCGTGCTGATCTCGGCCGGCTTCGACGCGCACCGCGACGACCCGCTCGCCGAGATCCAGCTGAGCGAGGCCGGCTTCGCCGCGATGACGGGGACGATGCGGCGCCTTGCGGCAGAGCTGGAGGCGCCGCTCGGGGCGGTGCTCGAGGGCGGCTACGACCTCGACGCGCTCGCCGCCTCGACGCTCGCGACGTTGCAGGTGCTGACCGCGCCCGATCCGCCGCCGGCGCCAGCGCTGGCGGTCGCGCCGGAGGCGCGCGCGGCGGCCGCGC
>JAOPZA010000122.1 GCA_025964325.1 Conexibacter sp. | reverse complement strand
TCTATCGAAGATCTGCTACTCACCGGCACCCGCGCCGATATCCACCGCACAGCGCTCGCGGCCGCGCTCGCCGCGCTCGAGGCCGGCAGCGCGTGCGTCGTCGTCCACGTCGGCGCTCCCGACGAGGCCGCGCACGAGCTCGACGCGCCGGCGAAGGTCGCGGCGATCGAGCAGGCCGACCGCGTGCTGCTCGCGCCGCTCGTCCACTTCGTTCGCGAGCGCGGTGGCAGCCTGCGGATCTGCCCCGACCACGGCTGCGACCCGCGCACCGGACTCCACGACGCCGCGGCGGTGCCGTGCGTCACGTGGCCGGCGAGCGGACCGCGCCTCGCGCCCGCCGGCGCCCGCTTGACGGAGCGAGCGGTCGCCGCGCTCCCGCTGGTCGCCCTGCCATCGGCCGCGGGCCGTGAACGGGTCGCCGCGTGATCCCGCGCGTCGTGATCGCCGGCACCAGCTCCGGCGCCGGCAAGACGACCGTCGCGACCGGCCTGATCGGCGCGCTGCGCGCGCGGGGGCTGCGGGTCCAGGGCTTCAAGGTCGGCCCGGACTACATCGATCCCAGCTACCACGCGCTCGCCTCGGGTCGCCCCGGCCGCAACCTCGACGCCTTCCTCAGCGGCACGGAGCTGATCGCCCCGCTCGTGCGGCACGGCGCGGCGGGCGCCGACGTCGCCGTCGTGGAGGGCGTGATGGGACTGTTCGACGGCGCCTCCGGCCGCGGCGAGCTGGCCTCGACCGCGCAGGTCGCGAAGCTCTTGCACGCGCCCGTCGTGCTCGTCGTCGACGGCTCCGCGATGGCGCGCTCGGCGGCCGCGATCGTCCACGGCTTCCGCAGCTTCGATCCCGACCTCGACGTCGCCGGCGTCGTCTTCAACCGCGTCGGCTCCGACGTCCACGAGCAGCTCCTCCGCGAGGCCGTCGAGCCGCTCGGCGTGCCGGTGCTCGGCGCGCTGCGCCGCGACGAGCGGGTCGCCGCGCCCGAGCGCCACCTCGGCCTCGTGCCCGCCGACGAGCTGGTGGCCGGGACGCGCGGAGCGCTCGCGACGCTCGCCGACGCGGTCGAGCGCTCCACCGACCTCGACGGCCTGCTCGCGCTCGCCCGCAGCGCGCCGCCGCTGCCCGGGCCGGTCTGGAGCCCCGCGCCGACCGAGGCGCCCGCCGAGCCGCCGGCCGCGCCGGTGCGGATCGCGATCGCGCGCGGTCCGGCCTTCTCGTTCCACTACCGCGAGAACCTCGAGCTGCTGGAGGCGGCCGGCGCCGAGCTGGCGCCGTTCGATCCGCTCCGGGACGAATCCCTGCCGGCGGGCAGCGACGCGCTCGTCCTCGCCGGAGGCTTCCCGGAGGTGTTCGGCGAAGGACTTGCGGCAAACGCGCCGCTGCGTGCGCAGATCGCCGCTCATGCCGCCGCGGGTCGACCCGTCCTGGCGGAGTGCGGCGGCCTGCTGTACCTCGGCGAGCAGCTCGATGGCCACGCGATGTGCGGTGTCCTGCCGCTGCGCGCGACGATGGGGAGACGGCTGATGCTCGGCTACCGCGAGGCCGTCGCGGCGAGCGCGACGCCGTGGCTGGCGGCCGGCGAGCGCGTGCGCGGTCACGAGTTCCACTACTCCGAGGTCGAGCCCGGCGACGGCGGCAGGCGCGCCGCCTGGACGCTCGCCGCTCGCGGCCGCGAGCGGCGCGAGGGCTTCGTCGCGGGGGCGCTGCAGGCGAGCTACCTGCACGTCCACTGGGCCGCGTTCCCGCACGTCGCGGCGCGCTTCGCGTCCGCAGGGCGTGCACGCAGGACGGCGCCGCCATGAGCCTGCGACTCGTGATCGGCGGGACGCGCTCGGGCAAGAGCGCGCACGCCGAGCGGATCGCACACGCGAGCGGCGCCCCGGTGCGCTACGTGGCGACGGCGGACGAGAGCGACCGCGAGCGGATCGCGCGCCACGTCGCGCGACGTCCCGCCGCGTGGGAGACGGTGACCGCCGGCTCGCGGCTCATCGACGTGCTCACCCAGGCGCCGGCGGCGACCTGCGTCCTCCTCGACGGACTCGGTCCGTGGATCGCGACCGCCCTGCACCGCGCTGGCGCGTTCGACGGCTCGGACGACGACGCGGCTCTCGCGCGCGTGCGCGAGGAAACCGAGGACGAGCTGCTTCGCTTCGCGCACGCGGCCGCGGCCCGGCCCGGGCTCGTGGTCGTCGTCGCGGAGGAGTGCGGCCACGGCGTCCTCCCGGCGGACCGCGCCTCGCGCCTCTGGGTCGACCTCGTCGGCGACGCGACCCAGCGCCTCGCCGCCGTCGCCGAGCGCGTCGAGCTGGTCGTCGCCGGGCGGGTGGTGGAGCTGCCCGCGCCGGCCGCGCCCGCCGCACAGCCCGCGCCGAGCGAGTTCGCGAGGCTCCGATCCCACGGCGACACGGCAGTGCGCGCCGGCGACGCCGACCATGCTGTCAGCGTGCGCGCCGGCGGTCCTCCGGCGTGGCTGCGCGACGCGCTGCGCCGCGCACTCGACGACGACGTCGCGCGCTATCCCGACGAGCAGGAGGCGGTTGCCGCGCTCGCCGCCCTGCACGGCCGCGAGCCCGCCGAGATCGTCCCCGCCAACGGCGCTGCCGAGGCGCTCTGGCTGCTCCCGGCCGCCCTGCGTCCCGCGCTCGCGGCCTGCGTCCATCCCGGCTTCACCGAGGCGGAGGCGGCGTTGCGCGCGCACCGCGTGCCGGTCGTACGCGTCCTGCGCGATCCGCAGCGCGACTTCGCGCTCGACCCGGCCGCGGTGCCCGACGGCGCCGACCTCGTGATCGTCGGCAACCCGGCCTCGCCGAGCGGCACGCTCGACCCGGCCGCGGCCGTGCTCGCGCTGCGCCGGCCGGGGCGCGTCGTCGTCGTCGACGAGGCGTTCATGGACCTCGTCGCGGGCGAGCCGGAGGCGCTCGTGCGCGAACGCCGCGACGACGTCATCGTCGTGCGCAGCCTGACGAAGTCGCTCGCGATCCCCGGTCTGCGCGCCGGCTACGCGGTCGCGCCGCCGCCGCTCGCCGAGCGGCTGCGCGACGTACGTCCGCCGTGGACGGTCAACGCCGTCGCCCTCGCCGCGCTGACCGCCTTCGCCCGCCGGCCGGACGCGCTCGTCGCGGCGGCCGCGACCGCTGCGCAGGAGCGCGAGGATCTCGCGCAGCGGCTCGCCTGCGTAACGGGCGTGCGCTCGTGGCCGGCGGCCGCCAACTTCGTGCTGATCGAGGTCGATGACGGCGCGGCCGTCGCGGCGCGGCTGCGCGAGCGCCGGATCGCCGTTCGCGAGGCGTCGTCGTTCCCCGGCCTCGGCGCCGGCCACCTGCGCCTGACCGCGCGCACGGCGCAGGAGAACGCGCGGCTCGTCGCCGCGCTCGCGGAGGCGGTCGCGGCATGCGGCTGACGCTCGTCCCCGGGCCCGTCCTGCTGGCCGACTTCGGCGGCCCGCGGCGGGTGCTCTCCTCCGCCGTCCTCGGCGGCGGGATCGGCAGCGCGAGCGGCTGGCTCAACGCGACCGTGGCGCGCGACTACGGCCGCCTCGACCCGGCCGCCGATCTCGCCGCGCGCGCGGCGCGGCTCGGGCTCGGGGACGCGCTCGTCGGGATGCTGACGGCCGTCGACGTGCGACGCCGCGAGCACGTGACGCGCGGCTGCGCGCAGGCGGTCGCGACGGTCGGCGTCGGACATGCGCTCGCGGCGGCCGGGACGCGGCTGCGCTCGGTCCCGCCGGTCGGCACGATCAACCTGCTCGTCGTCGTGGACGCCGCGCTCGACGACGCCGCGCTGGTCGGCGCCGCCCAGACCGCGATCGAGGCGAAGGTGCAGGCGCTCGCGGCTGCCGCTGTCCCGGCCGCGAACGCCTCCGGCGCGGCGACCGGCACCGCCACCGACGCCTTCTGCATCGCGGCGCTGCCGGGCGGCGGCGTCCCGTTCGCCGGCCCGGCGACGCGCGTCGGCGGCGACATCGCCCACGCCGTCTTCGGCGCCGTCCATGCCGGCGCGCTCGCCGACCGCGCGGACCGCGCCGACGGCGCCGCGAGCGCCGACCGCGCCGACGGCGCCGCGAGCGC
>JAOPZA010000104.1 GCA_025964325.1 Conexibacter sp. | reverse complement strand
GCGGCCGGCCGCAGCGCGGCGGTCGTGGCGCTCGCGCCGACCGACGCGCCGACCCCGCCGGGCCCGCTGATCGTGAGGACCACGACGACGAGCGCCGCAATCGCGGCGAGCACGACGAACACACCGCCGGTGCGCAGCAGCAGCACCGAGCGGCGGGAGGATCCCCGACGTGTCATCTCGGCGCAGAGTAACGCCTCAGGCGCCGACGGCCAGCTGAGCGTCCACCGACGGATCCGTATCGCTCGGAGGCGAGTCGGGCGTCGGCGGCGGCGGCGCCTTGTGGCGCGGCAGCAGGAGCGCCGGCAGCAGCGCGAGCGCGAGCAGCACGATCGACCAGCGGAACGTGTGCGCGAACGCCTCGGCCAGCCGCGGCGCGACCTCCGCTCTGAGAGTCGCGGGGAGGTTCCGCGCCGCGCCGATGCCGCCGGCCGAGCCGGCCGGCAGGCGGCCGCTCAGCTGGTGCTGGAGCACGACCGCGAGCAGCGCCGTTCCGATCGACCCGCCGACCCGCATGACGATGTTGAGCGCCGTCGTCGCGCGGGCGATCGCCGCGCGCTCGAGCGTCTGGTAGGCGGCCGACATCGCCGGCATCATCGTCGAGCCCATCCCCATGCCCATAACGAACAGCGCGACGCCGAGCAACAGGTAGGACGAGTCGGCGGCGACCTGGGCGAAGGCCAGCATCCCGACCAGCACGAGGCCGAGGCCGGTCAGCACGACACGGCCGGGACCGATGCGGTCGACCATCCGGCCGGCGATCGGCATCGTCAGGACCGCGCCGAGCCCCTGCGGCGCGAGCAGCAGTCCGGCCGACAGCGCCGACGCGCCGCGCACGGTCTGGTAGTAGAGCGGGAACAGCAGCATCGCGCCGAAGAAGGCGGTGCCGAACAGGAAGGTCGTCAGCGCCGCGGCCGTGACGGTGCGGTTGCGGAACAGGCGAACGTCGATCAGCGGCGTCTCGGTGCGCAGCGAGTGCCACACGAAGGTCGCGATCAGCGCGAGCCCGATCGCCATCGGCACGACCGCCTTGGCCGAGCCGAAGCCGCCGCTCGAGGTCGTCTCCGCGAGCCCGTAGACGAAGGCCGCGAGGCCGGGGGAGAGCATCGCCAGCCCGAGCAGGTCGAGCCGCTGCGTCGGCTGCGGCTCGTCGCGCGGCAGGAAGCGCAGCGCGGCCACCAGCGCGAGGCCGCCGATCGGGAGGTTGACGTAGAAGATCCAGCGCCAGGAGATGTCGTCGACGAGCCAGCCGCCGAGGATCGGCCCGACGATCGGGCCGAGCATCATCGGCACGCCGACGACGCTCATCACGCGCCCGACGCGCCGCGGACCGGCGGCGTGCGTGAGGATCGTCATGCCGGCCGGCATGATCATGCCGCCGCCGAGACCCTGCAGGACGCGGAAGCCGATCAGCGAGCCGGCCGACCAGGCCGCTCCCGAGAGCGCCGAGCCGGCCAGGAACAGCACGATCGAGATGATGTAGAGCCGCTTCGTGCCGAAGCGGTCGGCGGCCCAGCCCGTCAGCGGGATGACCGTGGCGAGCGCGAGCATGTAGCCGGTCGAGACCCACTGGATCGTCGCCAGCGAGGTGTGGAAGTCGCGCGCGAGGCTGTCGATCGCGACGTTGACGATCGTCGTGTCGAGGATCGACATGATCGAGCCGAGCACGACGACGGCGGAGATCGTCGTCAGTGTGCGGTCGAAGCCGCCGCGGCCGGTCCCCTGCGTCGCTCCCATCCCTGGAACGGTAAACGAGCGGGGGCGATGAGCGGCCGCTCATCGCCGGCGATCGTGGTGAAGTGGGGGCATGAGCACGCATCACGCATCCCCCTCCAGCCGGCGCCGCCGGCCCGCCGGCGCCGCAGCGATCGGGCTGGCGGCAGTCGCGTCCCTGCTGTTGAGCGCCTGCGGCGGCGGCAGCAGCAGCGGCGAGGCCGGTGCGGGCGCCGCCGCGACGTCGGCGCATGGCCCGAGCACGACCGCCGCCGCCACGTCCGCGACGACGGCCACGACCGCGGCGGCCGCCGCGCCCAAGGGCGTCCACTTCGCGCGCGTCGCGCTGCGCGTCCCCGCCGGCGCCGGCGCCGCCCCGTTCGACAGCACGCGCCGGCTGACGGTCCCGGCCGGCTGGAGCGCCGCGGTGTGGGCGCGCGTCGACGCCGCCCGCTTCGAGGTCTGGACGCCCGAGCACGCGCTGCTCGTCAGCGCCTCGGCCGCCGGCCGGATCGTGCGGCTCACCCCGCGCAGCGACGGCGCCGCTCCCGGCGCGGGCACGACGATCCTGGCGGGCCTCACGCAGCCGCAGGGGATGGCGTTCGACCGCGTCGGCGGTCGCGAGCTGCTCTACGTCGCGGAGTCGAACCGCGTCGACCGCTACGACTGGTCGAACGGGAGACCCGGCAACCGCACCACGGTCGTCGACAACCTGCCCGACACCGATCCGGTCGGCGACGACGTGCATCGCGCCAAGTCGCTCGTCGTCGCGCCGGACCACGCGCTCTACGTCACGCTCGCGAGCTCGACGAACGCCGGCCTTGCGGACTCGCAGATGCACCCCGAGCGCGGCACGATCGCGCGCATCGACCCGTCGAGCGGACGGCTGAGCATCTACGCACGCGGGGCCCGCAACGGCGAGGGGCTCGCGTTCGACCCCGACGGCAGGCTGTGGACGGCAGTCAACAACCGCGACAACATCATGTACCCGTTCCATCGCTCCTACGGCGGCGTCCAGGACGCCTTCGGGCAGACGATCCCGGCGTACGTGAACGACCATCCGGCGGAGGAGTTGGCGAAGCTGAGCGACGGTCGCAACCTCGGCTGGCCGCTCTGCAACCCCGATCCCGACGTCCACCCGGGCGAGGCCGGGAGCGCCCTGTCCTACGACCGCCCTGCCTTCACGCCCGACGCGCACAACAACCCCGGCGCCACCAAGCTCGACTGCTCGAAGCTGCCGCGGATCGAGCGCGGAATCCCGGCCCACAGCGCGCCGCTCGGCCTCCACTTCGCGCAGGGCAGCGCGCTGCCGAAGCCGTGGCGCGACGGCGCCGTGCTGGCGCTGCACGGCTCCTGGAACCGCCACCCGCCGCGCGCCCCCGCGCTCGCCTGGTTCCCCTGGAACGCGGCGAAGCACACGGTCGGCGATCAGGTCGCGCTCGTGAGCGGCTTCCAGCTGCCGAGCGGCGACCGCTGGGGCCGGCCGGTCGACGCGCTGCCCGGTCCCGACGGCGCGCTGTACGTGACCGACGACCTGGCGGGCGCCGTCTACCGCATCGGCCCGAACGGCTGACGCGCAGGCGCCCGCCCGGTTAACGCGGGCGGGCGCGTCGTCGACGCGCCCGCTCGGAGCTTCGTGGTCCGGACCGTGAGGTCCGTGGCCTGGTTATCTGGTGATGACGCCCGTGACGTAGGCGGCGACGTCGGCGATCTGTCTGTCGCTCAGCTGGCCGCCGAAGGCGGGCATCCCGCCGCCGCCGCCCGTGACCTGTCTGACGACGGTCGGGACTCTTCTCGCTCCCGGGATCGCGGTCAGGTCCGGGCCGCCGTTGCCGCCCGTGCCTCTGTCGCCGTGACAGACCGAGCAGTTGTCGGTGAAGACCGATCTGCCGGCCGTCGCGTCGCCCACGCTGGCGGAAGCCGATCTGGTGTTCGTGTCACCGGTTCTTCTCGTCGCCTGGCTGTCGCCGGCGTGCTGGATCGCGCTGCCGGAGCTGCCGGCTCTGACCGGCCCGACGGTGCCGTCGAGCGAGAACTGCCAGAGGCTGTCGCCGTGCGACGTGCCGCCGAGCGCATTGCCGCCGGCGAGGAAGACGATTCTCTCCTTGCCGCCGAGCTGGTAGACGGTCGCGGTCGTGTTCGCGCCGGCGCCGGTCTGGAAGGCCCAGAGTCTGTCGCCGGTGGTGCCGTTGTAGGCCTCGAGGTCGCCTCTGTTGCGGCCGACGAAGACGAGGTTGCCGGCGGTCGAGACGGCACCCGAGTAGCAGGAGTCGGGGAACGCTCTCTGCCACGCGATTCTGCCCGTGGTCATGTCGTAGGCGGTCAGGTTGCCCGGCGTGTCGAAGCCCTGGAAGGCGAAGATCGCCGCGCCGGTGTACGTCGTGCCGGCTCTGAAGGCCTGCGTTCTGACCTGGAACGCCTGTGAGCTCGACTGCGAGCAGACGTAGTACATGTGGTTCTGGGGGTTGTACGAGCTCGGCGGCCAGTTGTTGCCGCCGGCGGCGCTCGGCGTCGTCCCGACCAGCGTGTTCCCGGCCACGCCGAAGCCGTTGTAGATCGTGCCGGGCACGATTCTGATGGCGTGCTGGCCTCTTCTGACCTGTGCGTCGGCCGATGCCTGCAGCGCCTTCAGCTGCTGCGCGTCGAGTCTCGTTCTGGCGAACGGCGCCATCGTCGGGATCGGCTGCGTTCTGGCCGTTCTCTGGAACGCGTCCTGTCTGACCGGGGTCTCGTTGATCGGGAAGACCGGTCTGCCGGTCGCGCGGTCGAGGAAGAAGACGTAGCCGTTCTTGCTCGGCTGCGCGATGCCCTGCACGTCTCTGCCGTTGACGGGCGCGTCGACGAGCACGGTCGGGCTCGGCGAGTCGAAGTCCCAGATGTCGTGGTGGACCTGCTGGTAGTGCCATCTGAGTCCGCCGGTTCTGATGTCCAGCGCGACGATCGAGGCGCTGTACAGGTTGTCGCCGGCGCGCTTCGAGCCGTCGTAGTCGTTGCCGGCGTTCGAGGTCGAGAAGTAGATCAGCCCGAGTCTCGGGTCGTAGGTCGGCGTGTTCCAGGTGGTCGCGCCGCCGTGTCTCCACTCGTCGTTGTTCTGCGGCCACGTCTCGTGCCCGGCCTCGCCGGGACCGGGGACCGTGTAGAAGCGCCAGTCGAGTCTGCCGGTGTCGGCGTCATAGGCATCCATCCGCCCGCGCACGCCGTACTCGGCGCCCGCCGGGCCGATGAAGACCTTGCCGTCGGCGTAGAGCGGGGCCGCGGTGAGCGTGTAGCCCTGCGAAGGCTCCGCCAGCTTTCTGCGCCAGACGACTCTGCCGGTGTCCTGGTCGAGCGCGACGAGGCTGCCGTCGAGCTGGCCGGAGTAGATCTTGCCCTGGCCGATCGCGACGCCGCGGTTGTCCCACCCGCAGCAGATCACGCTCGCGAGCGAGTCCGGCATGTTGGCTCTGTAGGTCCATCTGATCGCGCCCGTCTGCGCGTCGATCGCGAAGACGTCGTCGGCGCCGCTCGGGATGTAGATCGTCCCGTTGTAGACGAGCGCCTGGCCCTCGGCCGAGTACTTGTTGGCCGAGCCGCTGTTCAGATGGGTCAGCCAGTCGCCTCTGAGGTTCGCGACGTTCGAGGTGTTGATCTCGGTCAGCGGGGAGAAGCGGTCGTTCGTCGTGCCGCCGCCGTTGGAGATCCAATCGGTCGTCGGATGCGCGAACAGCTGGGCCGACGTGAACGCCGGTGCCGTCGCGGGCGTCGCGGGCGTCGCCGGCGTCGGCGTGCGCTCGGCCGGCGCTGCTGCGCTCGCCGAGGTCACGGTCTTCGTGCGCGTGTGCGTGAAATGCCCGATGAGATATCCCGCGAGCAGCGCGACCGCGAAGCCGACCACCACGGCGCTGGAGGCGACGAGCCCCCAGAACACCCCCCGACCTCTGTTGTCCTCCACCGACACAACCTCCTGAAAGCGAATGCAGTATGCCGCACGGTACATGACACGACGCGGAGAAGACCGCGCGCTTCTGCCCGTGCTCTCGGGTCATCGGACGCTGCCGGGAGCGCTTGAACGGCGCGATCCGCAGCTGCGCTTAACGCGAGCGGGCGCGTCGTCGACGCGCCCGCTCGGAGCTTCGTGGTCCGGACCATGAGGTCCGTGGCCGGGTTATCTGGTGATGACGCCCGTGACGTAGGCGGCGACGTCCGCGATCTGTCTGTCGCTCAGCTGGCCGCCGAAGGCGGGCATCCCGCCGCCGCCGCCCGTGACCTGTCTGACGACGGTCGGGACTCTTCTCGCTCCCGGGATCGAGGTCAGGTCCGGGCCGCCGTTGCCGCCCGTGCCTCTGTCGCCGTGGCAGACCGAGCAGTTGTCGGCAAAGACCGTTCTCCCTGCCGTCGCGTCGCCGGCCGCGGCCGTCGTCGGCGGTCTGGCCGCGGCCGTCGTTCTCGTCGCTCTGCTCTCACCGGCGTGCTGGACGGCGGTGCCCGTCCCCGCCGCCTGGAGCGGTCCGAGCGTGCCGTCGAGCGAGAACAGCCAGAGGTTGTCCCCGTGGGCGCTGCCGTTCAGCGCGTTGCCGCCCGCGAGCAAGGCGAGGTACTGCTTGCCTCTGTGCGCGAAGCTGCTGACCGTGGTGTTCGCGCCCGCGCCCGTCTGGAACTGCCACAGGAGCGCGCCCGTCTTGGCGTTGTAGGCCTCGAGCTCGCCTCTGTTGCGACCGACGAAGACGAGGTTGCCCGCCGTCGTGACGGTGCCCGAGTAGCAGGCGTCGCTCCACTGCTTCTGCCAGACGATGCGTCCGGTCGTCATGTCGTAGGCGGTCAGGAAGCCGGGGGAGTTGAAGCCGTTGACGGCGAAGATCCCGGCGCCCGTGTTCGTGACCCCGGGTCTGAACGCCTGGACCTGGTCGGGCAGCGTGAACGCCTGGGCGCCCGACTGCGAGCAGACGTAGTACATCTGGTTGTCGGGGTTGTACGAGCTCGGCGGCCAGTTGTCGCCGCCGGCAGCGCTCGGCGCCGTCGCCGTGACAGTGGTGCCTCTGACGGCGAAGCCGTTGTAGATCGAGCTGGCCGTGATCTTGATCGGCGGCGCGCCTCTCGCCGCCTGTGCGTCGGCCGCGGCCTGGACGGCCTTCAGCAGGTCCGGCGTGACCGTCGTCGGGCTGAACGGCGGCATCGTCGGGATCGGCTGGGTTCTCGCCGTCTGCTGCGTGGCGTCCTGTCTGACCGGCGTCTCCTTGATCGGGAAGATCGGTCTGCCGGTCGCGCGGTCGAGGAAGAAGACGTAGCCGTTCTTGCTCGGCTGCGCGATCCCCTGCCGGTCCTGGCCGTCGATCTTCGCGTCGATCAGGACCGTCGGGCTCGGCGAGTCGAAGTCCCAGATGTCGTGGTGGACCTGCTGATAGGCCCACTTCAGTCTTCCGCTTCTGACGTCGAGCGCGAGGATCGAGGCGCTGTAGAGGTTGTCGCCCGGTCGCCGTCCGCCGTCGAAGTCCGAGCCGGCGTTGGCGGTCGAGAAGTAGAGCAGCCCGAGCTTCGGGTCGACCGACGGCGTGTTCCAGGTGGTCGCCCCGCCGTGTCTCCACTCGTCGTTGTTCGACGGCCACGTCTCGTGACCGGGCTCGCCCGGCCCCGGGATCGTGTAGAAGCGCCACACGAGCTGGCCGGTTCTGGCGTCGTAGGCGTCCATCCGGCCGCGGACGCCGTACTCGGCGCCGGAGGGGCCGATGAAGATCTTGCCGTCGTAGTAGAGCGGCGCGGCCGTGATCGTGTAGCCCTCGGCCGGCTCGGCCAGTCTCGTGCGCCAGGCGACTCTGCCGGTCTGCTGGTCGAGCGCGACGAGGCTGCCGTCGAGCTGACCGGAGTAGATCTTGCCGTCGCCGATCGCGACGCCGCGGTTGTCCCACCCGCAGCAGACGACGCTGGCGAGCGAGTCGGAGAGGTTGGCCTGGTACTGCCACTTGACGCGGCCGGTCTCGACGTCGACGGCGAAGACGTCGTCGGCGCCGGTCGGGATGTAGATCACGCCGTTGTACTCGAGCGGCTGGCCCTCGGCGGAGTACTTGTTCGCGAGACCGCTGCCGAGGTGGGTCATCCAGTTGCCCTTCAGATCGGCGACGTTCGAGTCGTTGATCTGCTTGAGGCCGGAGAAGCGATCGTTCGACAGCGACCCGCCGTTCGTCAGCCAGCTCTCGCCGGGCGTGGCGGCGAGCTGCGTCGCGGAGAACGCCGGCGCGACGACGGGCTCCGCCTTCGAGCTCGCCTTCGACAGCGGCTGGCCGGAGGCGTCGACGGTGACCGTCTTGTCCTTCGGGTTGCTGAAGTGTCCGATGAAGTACCCGGCGACCAGCGCGAGCCCCCCGCCGACGAGCACTGCCACGAGCGCGATCGTCCCCCAGAACGCGCCCGAACCACCGTCATTCTCCTCCACCGAGCTTCTCCTCCGTGACTTCCCACGCCCCGATGGCGCTGGGAATGCGATCGGTCGTACACCATACGACGACTGCTATCGAAACGCGTCGTGACGCAACGGCGCGCTGGACGGAGTGGACGGCGGGGAAGCGGCGGCGCGGCGGGGCCGGCCGAGCTCAGACGCGCGCGGCGGGCTGGAGGCGTCCGACGAGGCCGTCGATCACGATCTCGACGGCGGCGTCGAAGTCGGTCGGCGAGGCGGCGTAGAGCAGCGGTGCGAGCTGGACGACGTTCGGGAGCCGCGCCGTCAGCTCGATGATGTCGACGCCCTCGAGGCCGCGCGGGCGCCCGAACACGCCGGTCTGCTCCGCGATCAGCAGGCCGGTCAGGCCGCCCCACATCAGATGCGCGGCGTGGACGACGTCGCGGTCGCCGAAGCCGCCGCCGCGGAGCGCGGCCAGGAGCGCCTCGAGCGGCTCGAGCGCGGCGATGCTGCTGGGCGTGCGCGTGATCATCAGCGCGACGAGCGCCGGATGGCGCTGCGTCGCGGCGCGCAGCGAGCGGGCCATCGTGCGGAAGGACTGCTGCCACGAGAGCCGCGGCGGGGGCAGCTCGATCGTCGCGAGCGCGCACGAGGCCATGCCGTCGAGCATGTCGTCCTTGCCGGTCACGTAGGTGTAGAGCGTCATCGTCCCGACGCCGAGGCGGCGGGCGACGCGCTGCATCGAGACGCTCTGCAGGCCGCGCTCGTCCGCGAGCGCGAGGGCCTCCGTGATGACCCGATCGCGCGAAAGAGAGAGTGATGGAGCGGCGCGTTCCACACGGACACCCTAACCCACGCTTCTAAACACCCGTGGAGCATGCCACAGCGCGCCTCCGGGCGCCGCCGTCCGGTCGGGTCGCGGCGGCTCGCGCCCCATGACATCGTCGCCGAATGCCCTGGTGCTCCGGGTCGCGGTCTCGGCGCGTCCGGGTCGACTCGGCGACCGGTCGCCACGAGGCCGCAACAGCGAACCGAGGGCGGGGTGCGCTGCACGCTCTGTCGACAATTATCCAGACTTCGGGGTGCCGCTATGCTTAATCGTTATGGCTCGCGGGAGGTGCCCATGTCAGACGTGACGTGCCCTGTGGTGCGGCCGCGGCTGGTGGGCGCCCGACGTTCGACGGCTTCGTGCCGCCGTTCGCGCCCGCAGCGCGAGCGCCACCCGTGAGCGACGCGTGGGCGGAGCTCGCCGCGTCGCTGATCGAACACGGCGACTTCGACCAGCGACTCGACGCCATCCTGCGCGCCACCGGCGAGGCGACCGGCACGCCCGACGGCTACCTCTACCTCGTCGACCCCTCCGGGCGCCGACTGCACCTTGCCCAGACACGGGCGCGTGCCGCGGCCGACCCCTCGCGAGCGCCCGCCGGCCCGCTTTCCCAGCAGCTGGAGGGCGGTGCCGAGTGGAGCGCGCCGACCGTGCCGCTGGAGCTCGTCCGCTCCGCGGCGCTCGAGCGCGAGCGGACGCTTGTCACGCCCGTCGGGACGATGCACTCGCTGCCGCTGCGCGAACCCGACGGCCGCATCATCGGATTGCTCCAGACCGGACCGGTCGGCGCCCGCGGCCTGGGCCGTGGCGCGCGCCGGCGCCTGGGTCGGCTCGCCGCCCCGCTCGGCTTCGTCGCCGGGCGCGCCTGGCGCGAGGAGACGGTTCGCCGGCAGCTCGCCGCCGCCGAGGCGAGCCTGGAGGGCAGCCGCCGCCTCGCCGGCGCCGCGGTCGACCTCGACCGCTTCGTCGGGCTCCTGCTCGAGCTGGCCCTCAGCGGCACCGGAGCGCGGTCGGGGTTCGTGGCGATCATCGAGCGACCGGGGGAGGCGCCGGTCGTGCGCGTCGCGGCGAACATGCCGCCCGGCTTCGCGGAGCAGGTCGACCTGTCCCCCGTCGACGGACTGTTCGACTGGAGCCCGCTCCTCGAGGACGGCGACGGCGGGGCGCTCGTGCTCGAGGACTTCGAGGCTGCCGTGCGGCTCGGTCTCAACGCACCGATCGCGGTGCCGCTGCTCGAGCGGGGCGAGCCGCTCGGCATCTTCGCACTCGACTTCGGCGCCAGCGGTACGTTCGACGAGAGCACGCTCGAGCTGCTCGGCACGTTCGCCGACCAGGTCACGCTGATGCTCGACAACGCGCGCCTGTTCGCAACCTTCTCCGATCGTTATCTCGGCACGGTCCGCGGCCTGGCCGTCGCGCTGGACGCGCGCCGCCCGCACACGCACGACCACCACGAGCGGGTCGCGGCGGTCGCGGTGGCGCTCGGGCGCGAGCTCGGCGGCGACGCGACCGAGGCGGACGCGCTGCGCGAGGCCGGGCTGATCCACGACGTCGGGCTCGCCGGCGCGGTCGGGATCGAGGGCGGCAGCGATGCCGACGTCGAGCATCCGACGCTGGGCGCGAGCCTGGTCGAGCACCTGCCGCTGCCGCCCGCCGTCGCGGGCGCGGTCGCCACCCATCACGAGTGGTTCGACGGCTGGGGCTTCCCACGTGGGCTCCACGGCGAGGAGATCCCTCGCACAGGCCGGATCCTCGCGCTCGCCGAGTTCCTCGTCGAGATGGGCACCGGCGACGCGACGCGCGAGCCCTGGTCGCTCGAGCGGCTCGTCACCGACGTCGCCGAGCGGCGCGGGAGCCAATTCGACCCAGAGATCGCCGACGCGGCGCTGCGGTTGGCCGCGCGCGGCGCCCTCGACGTCGCGCCGACCGGCGCGTGAGCGATCGAGCGACGAGGAGGAACAGCGATGGATCACGAGATCGAGACGCAGGATGGAATCAAGATCGTCCACCTGTCGGGACCACTGGACGTCAGTCAGGCGCTCGCGCTGCGCGAGCTGCTCGGCGCGCAGATCGACGGTCCCGGGGCCCGTGTGCTCATCGACCTCTCCGGCGTCCCGTTGATCGACTCCTCCGGCATCGGGGTGATGGTCAGCGCGCACCGCCGCGCGGACGGCGTCGGAGGGGGCGCCGCGTTCGCGCTCGCCGGCGCCGGGGCGACGGTCGCGCGCGTGTTCGCGCTGACGCGCACGGATCGGCTGCTGCGGCTTTACGACTCCGTTCCCGACGGCGTGGAGGCGCTGCGCGTCGCCTCCTGATGCGATGCCCGAGCCCATGCACGACACGCTCGTCCTCCCGACGCAGCTCACGGCGATCGACGACGCGCGCCGCTGGACGAGCGATCACGCGCACGGCGCGCAGTTCGACCCGACCGCGATCGCGGAGGTCGAGGTCGCGATGACCGAGGCACTCTCGAACGTGATCGTCCACTCCTATGACGAGCAGCCGGGCGAGCAGCTGCTGCTGTCGCTGGACATCGACGACGATCGACTCGCGCTCGGCATCCGCGACCGCGGACGGCCGTTCGACCCGGCCCAGTACCGCGCGCCGGACCTCGACGAACCCGCCGAGGGCGGCTACGGCGTCCATCTGATCGAAGCGCTGATGGACGAGGTCACGCGCCGCCCGCTCGCGGACGGCGGCACGCTCGTGCTGCTCGTCCGCTACCGCAGCAACGACGGAAGGGATCGATCATGAACGACGTCTGCCTGGTGCTCGAGGGCACCTATCCCGACCTCACCGGGGGCGTCTCCGTGTGGGTCGACCGGCTCGTGCGGGGGCTGGGCGACGTGTCGTTCGCGGTCGCCCACCTGAGCGAGGACGGCGCCCCGGCCGTGGCGCGCGCCTACGCGCCGCCGGCCAACCTCGCCGGCCTCGCGCGCATCGCGCTGGATCCGGAACGCGCCGCAGCGGCGCCCATCGCCGGCTCCGTGCTGCCCGAGGCGCGCGTCTACCACGCGCTCTCCACCGGCCCGGCCGCCACGCTCGCGGGCGCTGCCGCGCGTGAGCGCGGCGTGCCGTTCCTGCTGACCGAGCACGGACTCGCGTGGCACGAAGCCGCGCTCGGCACGGTCGCCTACAGGAAGGGTGGCCGCACGACCGACCGCCCGGACCCCGTGGAGCTGCGCCGCACCGCCGGCGCCGTGGCGGCGCTCGCGCGCGAGGCGTATGCGACGGCCGACGTCGTCACAAGCGTCTGCGGCGCGAACGCACGCGCGCAGCTGGCCGCGGGCGTTCCACGCGAGCGCAGCCGCGTGATCCCGAATCCCGCTCCCGCCGCTCAGGTGGCCGCACTCACCGAGCGCGACGCGGGGCCCTTCCGCGTCGGGCTGGTCGGCCGCGTCGTGGCGATCAAGGACGTCGCGACGTTCCTGCGCGCCGCCGCGATCGTCGCGGCCGAGCTGCCGGCGTGCGAGTTCGCGGTGATCGGCCCGCTCGAACACGAGCCCGGCTACGCGGACGCCTGCCGCCGGCTCGCCGCCGAGCTCGAGATCGGCGACCAGGTGACGTTCACGGGCGAGACCGACCCGGCGCCCTGGTACCGCCGGCTCGACGTCGTCGCGTTGACGAGCATCAGCGAGGCGCAGCCGCTGGCGCTGCTCGAGGCGATGGCGGCCGGCGTGCCGCTGGTCGCGACCGCCGTCGGTGGCTGTCCGGAGCTGGTGGCGGACGCAGGCCTGCTCGTGGCGCCGCGCGATCCCGCCGCGACCGCGCGGGCGCTGCTGCGCCTCGCCATCGACGCGCCGCTGCGCGCGCGCCTCGGCGCCGCCGGGCGCGCGCGTGCTGTGACCGGCCACGCGCCGGAGCGCGTCAACGCCGCATACCGCGAGCTCTACGCCCGCGCGGTGCGGGCGTAGGAAGCCAGCGCCGCGATGGCGAAGCCCACGATCCTGCTCTGCACCGAGGGGACGTATCCCTTCGCCGGCGGCGGCGTGAGCACGTGGTGCGACATCCTCTGCAACGAGCTCGCCGAGTACGAGTTCGTCGTCTACAGCGTGACGGGGGCGCCGGAGGTCCGCCTGCGCTACGAGCTGCCGGCGAACGCGCGCAGGCTCCTGCACGTCCCGCTGTGGGGCGTCACGCAGCCGGCCGACTACGTGCTCGCGAAGGTCGCACCGCGCGAGCTGCGGGCGCGGCGCAAGCGCACGACGAGGGCGGTCGTCGAGACCGAGTTCCTGCCGCTGCTGCGGCGGCTGCTGGCCGGCCTCGCCGGGGCGCCGGCCGAGCGCGACGGCCGGCTGCTGTGGGAGCTGTGGCGCTTCTTCGGTGCGCACGACTGGCGCGCGAGCTGGAAGTCGCAGGCCGCATGGGACCTCTTCAGCGCCGAGCTCGACGGGACGCAGGACGCGACGCTCGAGGACCTCGCCGCCGCGTTCGGATGGCTCTACCACTGCCTCATGCCGCTCGCCGCGCCGCTGCCCCGCACCGAGCTCGTGCACACGACGATCGCCGGCTTCCCCGGCCTTGCCGGCATCGTCTCGCACTATGAATGGGGAACCCCGTTCGTGGTGACCGAGCACGGCGTCTGGCTGCGCGAGCGCTACATCGCGATCTCGGCCGACGACTTCAGCCCCTTCGCGAAGCGCTTCCTGATGGACCTCTCGCGCTACGTCGGGCAGGCGAACTACGCCTGCGCCGACGTCGTCGCGCCGGTGACGGACTTCAACCGCCGCTGGGAGCTGCCGTGCGGGGTAGCGGCGGCGCGGATCGAGACGATCCGCAACGGCATCGACCCGGGGCTGTTCAGGCCACGTCCGAAGCCAGCGCGCACGGCGGGGCGTCCCACGGTCGTGGCGGCGGCGCGGGTCTTCCCGCTCAAGGACATGGAGACGATGATCCGCTCGGCGGCGGTCGTGCGGCGCGAGCTGCCGGACGTGCAGTACCTGGTCTACGGCTCGCTCGACGCGGACCCGCCCTACGTCGAGCGCTGCCGTGCGCTGATCGCCGAGCTGGAGCTCGACGGCACGTTCGAGTTCGCCGGTCACCATCCCAGGCCGGCCGAGCTGTATGCCGACGGCGACGTCTGCGTGCTGTCGAGCATCTCGGAGGCGTTCCCGTACACCGTGCTCGAGGCGATGGCGTGCGCCCGCCCTGTCGTCGCCACCGACGTCGGCGGGGTCACAGAGGCGCTCGACGGCTACGGCCTCGTCGTCGCGCCGCGCGATCACGAGGCGCTCGGCCAGGCCGTCGTGACGCTGCTGCGCGACGACCTGCTGCGCGCGCAGATGGGCCGTCAGGCGCGCGAGGCGGTGCTCTCCCGCTTCCGCGTCTCCTCCTCCGTCGACGGCTACCGCCGACTGTACGAGCGCCAGCTCGGTCGCGAGGCGATCGCAACCGTCGTCGAACCGGTCGTGGTCGCACCGGTCGTGGTCGCACCGGTCGTGGTCGCATGACCGGCACGCTGTCCCAGGGGGACAGGCCGGCGCCGCCGCGCGACGCGCTCGACGAGCTCGCCGACGAGGTGCTCGCGATCGCCGGCTCGCCAATCGACGCCTGGGCCGTGGCCGCGACGCTCGAGAGCCGCGGCGTCCGCGACATCGACGCGGTCCGCCGCTACGGCCGCGACGACGTCTTCGACCTCGCCGACTACGTGCTCGCACGCTGTCGCGAACGGGCTCGACCGGCGCCGCTCGCGCTGGCGACGCAGCGATCGCGCCGGGCTCGCCTGCTCTCGTTCGCACGTCTCTACGTCCGCGGCGGCTTCTTCTTCTTCTCGATGGCGTTGCAGATCGGCGCGCTCATCGCGTTCGGCTACTCGCAATGGGCGTCGGTCGACTTCACGCTCACGCAGGCCTCCACGATCGCGCTCGCCGCGAGCGCGAGCTTCGTCGCGAGTGCCGGCGGCGCTCAGGCGCTCGGCCAGTTGGGGCCGCGCTTCCGCGACACCGACAAGGGCATGCTGACCGAGCGGCTGGCGTGGGCCTGCCTCGCCGTCGGCGCGCTCGCGACGCTCGTCGGCGGCGGCGTGCTCGTCGGCGCCAACGCCCTGCTCGGCAGTCCGTATCCTGCGCATCTCGTCGCGGTGGGGACCGTCTACTACGCGCTCCTCGCGGCGCTGTGGCTCGCGAACGGCCTGCTCTACATGCTGCGCGCCTACGGCGCGATGGCGATTGCCACGGTTGCCGGAGTCGCGTCCGTCGTGATCCTCCGCGGCGGCGCCGGGCTCGGGATCTACGCTGCGCAGTGGATCGCGCTGGGGCTCTCCGTGGCAGTCGCGCTCGGGTGGGGAGCGGTCATCCTGCGACGCGAGGCGCGACAGACGCGCGGCGAGCTGCGGCTCGCGCGGTTCGAGCCCTCGCGGCTGCTCGTGCGCGCCGCGACGCCTGCCTTCCTCTTCGGCACCCTCTACTTCGCCTTCGTGCTGTGCGACCGGCTCGTCGCGTGGTCCGCGGGCGACCACCCGCTGCCGCTCTGGTTCGACGTCGACTACGAGCTCGGCCTCGACCTCGCGCTCGTCGCCGTCGTCCCGGGGCTCGCGTTTCTCGAGCCCGCCGTCGAGGCGTTCTCGGAGCGGGTCGCCGAGGCGCAGGAGCGGTTCGCCGCCGGCGCCGTCGCGCAGTACAACCGCGAGATGCTGCGCTTCTATCGCCGCCACCTGCTCGTCGCGGCCGGGCTCGCGCTGGCGGGCGGCGCGCTCGCATCGCTCGCGGTGCTCGCGCTCGACGCCGCCGGGGCGCTCGGCCCGCTTGCAGGCTATGTGCATGGCACGGTCAGCCCACGCGTGTTCGTGTGGGGCGTGGCCGGCTATCTCCTGCTCACCTGGGGGCTGCTGACCGCGAGCCTCCTGATGGCGCTCGCGCGTCCGTGGCCCGTCGTCGGCGCGCTCGTCGTCTCGGTTCTCGTCGACGCGACCGTCGGGCTCGCGCTGAGCCGCAGCGGCGCCGGCTGGGAGGCGGTCGCCGGGCTCGCCGCCGGTGGCGCGACGTTCGCGGCCTTGACGACGGCCGCCGCCCTCCGCACGCTGCGGCGCAGCGACTTCTACTACCTCGCGGCCTACTGAGCGACCGATGGCATCGTCGCCGCGCACAATCCTGCTCGTCGACGACTCCCGGGTCGTGCACGAGCTCGCACGCCTGGCGCTCGAGCCGCACGGCTGGCGGGTGGTCGGCGTCGACTCCGGAGCGGAGGCGGTCCCGGTCGCGGTCGCACAGAAGCCGGACGCCGTCCTGCTCGACGTCGAGATGCCGGGCCTCGACGGACCCGCGACGCTCGCCGCGCTGCGCGCCGATCCCGCGACGATGCGGCTGCCGGTGATCTTCATGACCGGCTCGATCGACGCGGCGTCGTACGAGCGGCTCGCCCTGCTGGGCGCGATCGAGATCTTCGCGAAGCCGTTCGAGCTCGTCTCGCTCGCCGGCAGGATCGAGCGCACGCTGGGGTGGACGCCGTGACGGACGTCGCCGCTCGAGCGCGGCGCGACGAGCAGATCGACGCCGCGCTCGGCGAGATCTGGGCGCGCCACCGCGAAGGCATCCTCGCGCAGCTCGCGGTCCTCGAAGGCGCGGTCCGCGCGCTTCTGGGCGGGACCGTCGACGCGCCCCTGTGCACGCAGGCCGTCCGCGAGGCGCACAAGCTCGCTGGCTCGTTGGGGACGCTCGGGTTCCCGGATGGGACGGACGCCGCCCGCGAGCTCGAGCAGTTGTTGGCGGAGCCCACGTTGCTCGAGCCCGTGCAGGCGCTGCGGGCGTCGGAGCTGGTCGTCGGGATGCGCGACGCCCTGAGTCGGGCGCCGGTGCGGGGAATGAGTCCGCCGGCGGAGCCGCTCGCGAGCGATCGGCCGGCGGCGCTGCTCGTGATCGACGACGATCGCGCGCTCGCGGAGCAGATCGCCACGGAGGCGACGCTGCGCGGACTGCGGTCGCGGATCGCGTGCTCACCGGAGGAAGGGCGTCGGCTGGCGGCGCAGGAACGCCCCGACCTCGTGCTGCTCGACCTGACCTTCGCGGACGGCACGGCAGATGCGTACGAGCTGCTCTCGGAGCTGACGGCGGAGCCATACCCGGTGCCGGTGCTCGTCCTGACGGTGCGTGACAGCTTCGTCGATCGCGTCGAGGTCGCGCGGCGCGGCGCGCGTGGGTTCGCGCCGAAGTCGGTGCCCGTGCAGCGGGTGCTCGACCAGGGCGTCCAGCTACTCGAGCGCTCCCGTAGCAGTGTGGTGACCCTGCTCGCCGTCGACGACGACCGCGTCGTGCTCGACGCGATCGCTGCGCTGCTCGGGTCGCACGGCATCGAGGTCGTGGCGCTGGAGGATCCGTTGCGGGTTTGGCAGCAGCTCGAGCGCTCGCGGCCCGACGTCGTGCTGCTCGACATCGACATGCCCGGTGTGACAGGGATCGACCTTTGTCGCGTGTTGCGCAACGACCCGCGTTGGGCGACGGTGCCGATCCTGTTCCTGACCGCCCGTCGCGACGAGGTCACGATCCAGCGCGTCTTCGCCGCCGGCGCCGATGACTACCTGACGAAGCCGGTCGTTCCCGCGGAGCTGCTCGCGCGGATCCGCAACCGCCTCGATCGTGTGCAGCTCCATCGCCTGCTCGCCGAGACCGATGTGCTCACCGGCGTGCCGAATCGGCGCTCCTCGGCCGAGCAGCTCGACCGGCTCGTGCAGCTCGCGGATCGCTTCGACGAGCCGCTCGCGGTCGCGGTCATCGACCTCGACGAGTTCAAGGCCGTCAACGACCGCCACGGCCACGCGCTCGGCGACGCCGTTCTGCGGCGGATCGGCGAGCTGCTGCGTCAGGCGTTCCGCGGCGAGGACGTGATCGGCCGCTGGGGCGGCGAGGAGTTCATCGTCGGCATGTACGGCATGGCCCGCGAGGACGCGCTGCGACGCCTGAAGGACCTGCTCTACGCCTTCTCCGAAGAGACGTTCGAGACCGACGACGGCGAATCCTTCCACGTCTCCTTCAGCGCCGGCGTGGCGCACAGCAGCATCGACGGCAGCAGCGTCGCGATGCTGCACCGGGCCGCCGACGCCGCGCTGTATCGCGCGAAGGCGGCCGGCCGTTCCCGCATCGTGGCGACGAGCCCGCCCCCGCCCGGCTCCAAGCCGCGCCGCCGTCTCATGCATCCACGAGGGCAGCCAGGCGCGCGCGACAGGCAGCGATGACGTCAGCCGCGCCAACGCGACCGTAGAGCCGCGCCTCCGGGCTCGGAGCGTCTTCCGCGAGCCGCAGCGCGCGCCAGTAGGCGCGTCGTGCGGCCCCGACCTCACGAAGCGCCTCGTGCCCGCGCGCGAGCTGGAGCGCGGCGACGGCGAACGCGGGATCGAGGTACAGCGCGCGGCGCAGCGCCTGCACGGCGACGGCCGCCTCACCGTCGCTCAGCAGACGCAGACCGGTCTCGAAGGCGGCATGTGCAGCCTGCTGCGGCGTCTCCGCCGTGCGCGTCCGCTCGCCGCTCGTGTGCGGTGCCGGTGGTGTGCGCGGGCGACCCGGGCGCGGCACAGGCGCGGCCCGTGCGCGAGGCTTCGGCAGCGCGCTCCCGAGGCGGTCCGCGGTTCCCAGCAGCAGCATCCCGCCCGGCGCGAGCGCGCCCTCCAGCGCGGCCACGACGCGCGCGACGGTTGGTCGGTCGAAGTAGATCAGCACGTTGCGGCAGACGATCACGTCGAACGGCGCCTCGCCCACGGGCGGCAGCGGATCGCGCACAAGGTTGTGCCGCGCGAAGCGCACCAGCTCGCGCAGCTGCTCGCCGACGCGGACGCCGTCGTGGTCCGTCACGCACCAGCGCTTGCGCCGCGCGCGATCGAGCAGGCGCAGCGAGCGTTCGCCGTAGACGGCGCGGTCGGCGCCCGCGAGCGCCGTCGCCGAGATGTCGGTGGCGAGCACGTCGATCGCCGGACGCACCGTTCGCAGCGCCTCGGCCGCCAGCAGCGCGAGCGAGTACGGCTCCTCGCCGGTCGCGCAGGCAGCGCTCCAGACGCGTGCCGCGCGCCGGCCGGCGGCTGCGGCACGCGCGACGGCGGCGATCCAGTCGATCTCGACCAGCTCGTCGATGTGGCGCAAGAAGAACGTCTCGTTGACGGTGACCTCGTCGACGAGCCGCTCGAGTCGCCGCGCCTGGCGCACGCGGTCGTCGTCGTGCAGCAGCTCGGTCGGTTCCAGTTGCGGGTCGACGCGGTGCAGTGCCGCCCGCAGCGCATCGAGCTGCACGTCGCGCAGCGCGATGCCGCTGGCGCCCTGGACCAGCCCGGCAAGCGCGCGCAGATCCTCGCTCATGGGTGTCTGCTCCTCGACAGGTCCGCGAGCGCCCGGCCGATCTCGGCGAGCTCGAGCGGCGTGGCGCCGGCCTCGGTCGCCGCGGCCGGCATCCCGGACAGCGCTGCGCGGTCGGGGCGCTCGGCGAGGGCCACGCCGCCGGCGTCCCGCACGGCGGCGACGCCGGCCGCTCCGTCGCGTCCCATGCCGGTCAGCACGACCGCGACCGCGCCACGGCGCGCGGAGCGCGCCAACGAGACGAGCAGGACGTCGGCCGAGGGTCGGTGCACGCCGGTGTCCGTTCGCCGATCGAGGCGCAGGCGCCCGTCGGCGTCGAGCAGCAGGTGGGCGCCGTCCGGCGCGATCACGACGCCCGCGCCGGCCGGCTCGCCGTCGCGCGCCAGCCGCACCGGCGGCGGCACCGAGGCGTCGAGCCAGTCGGCCAGGCCGGCCGTGAACCCGTCCGTCATGTGCTGGACGACGAGCACCGGCAGTGGGAAGTCGGCCGGCAGCGCCCCGAGGACCTTGGCGAGGGCGCCGGGGCCGCCGGTCGAGGTTGCGACGCCGATGGCCGTCGCGACGCTCGCTCTTGGCAGCGCACGGGCTGTCGCCGGCGCCTCCCGTGGCGCACCGCGGCGCGGCGCCGGCAGTGGCAGTGGCGGTGGCGGTGGCAGTGGCGGTGGCGCCGAGGGCGCGGGACCGGCCAGCCGCGCGAGTCGCTGCCGCAGCGCGACCGCCTGCGGGCCGGCGCGGCGGTCGAGGCGCAGCTCGCGCTTCGCGACGGCGTCCACCGCGCCGGCGGCGATCGCGTCCGTCAGCCGCACGCCGCCGCGGCCGACGTGGGAGCTGACCACGACGATTGGCAGCGGCCTTGAGCCCATGATCCGCCGGATCGCGTCGACGCCGTCGATGCCGGGCAGCTCGAGATCCATCGTCACCAGCGCCGGTCGCGTCCGCGCGAGGCCAGCGATCAGGTCCTCCGCGGACGCCGCGACGTCGACGACGTCGAGCGTCCCGTCGGCCTCGAGGAAGCGTCGCAGCGCCTCGGCGTAGGTACGCGAGTCGTCGCAGATCGCCACGCGCACCGGCATCGCCCTCATTGCAGGCTGATGAGCCGGCCGACCGTATCGAGCAGCGCCTGCTGGTCGAACTGCGACTTCACGACCCACGCGTCGGCGCCGGCGTCAGCCCCCTTTGCGAGCATCTGGGCGTCGTCGCGCGAGGTTACGATCACGACCGGCAGCGTCGAGCGACCAGCCTGCCCGCGGATCGCCTCCAGCAGCTCCAGACCGCCCATGCCCGGCATCTCGACGTCGCTGACGACGCACTCGACGTCGACCTCGCGGTCGAGCGCGGTCAGCGCCGCGAGACCGTCCTCCGCCGTGCAGACGCGGTAGCCGGCCGCCTCGAGGATCGTGCGCTCGAGCTCGCGCACCGTGAACTGGTCGTCGACGACCAGCACCTTCGGCGCCGGCCGCGACACCGCCGCAGCCGACCGCTCACGGCCGGCGGCGACGGTATCGGCGGCGCGGACGAGGTGGGCGGGGTCCAGCAGCAGCGCGATCCCGCCGTCGCCGAGGATCGTCGCGCCGAGGTAGCCGGGAACCGGTGCGAGCAGCGGCCCGAGGCTCTTGACGACGGTTTCGCGGTCTCCGAGCAGGCGATCGCAGGCGACCGCGACGCGGCGACCGCCGGAGGCGATGATCAGCACGGGAGCGCCGGCTTCGAGCGCCGGCGCCTCGGTCCCCAGCACGTCGGCGAGGTCGATCAGCGGCACCGTCGTCCCATCCAGCTCGAGCGACCGGCGCCCGTGCAGGTCGTGCATCCGCTCCCCGCGCACGGCCCGCTCGATCCCCGACAGCGGCAACCCGAACGGCTGGCCGGCGCGCTCGACGAGCAGCACGGTGACGATCGCGAGCGTGAGCGGCAGCAGCATCGTCACGCCCGTTCCGGCACCGGGCTCGCTCGTGACCTCGAGCGAGCCGCCGAGGCCCTCGACGTGATGCTTGACGGCGTCGAGGCCGACGCCGCGTCCGGCGAGGTCGGAGACGGCGTCGGCGGTCGAGAACCCCGGGGCGGCGAGCAGATCGGCGAGCGATCCGTGCTCGCGCGCCCGTTCGAGCAGCTCGGGCGAGACGCCGCGGCCGTCGTCCGCGCAGGTCACCGCGACGAGGTCGCCGCGCTGTTCCGCGTGGATGCGGATCGTCCCGCGGCGCGGCTTGCCGAGCGCCTCGCGCTCGTCCGGGGGCTCGATGCCGTGTGAAACGGCGTTGCGCAGCAGGTGGACGAGCAACTCGCCGATGCCGTCGAGGATCGAGCGATCCAGCGGCGTGTCGGTTCCCTCCAGTTGGAGGCGCACCTCGCGCTCGGTCTCCGTCGCGATGTCGCGGACTGCGCGCGGAAGCCCGCCCACGACCGTCTCGAGCGGCAGCGTGCGGAGGCCGAGGACCGCGTCCTGTAGGTCACCGACGAGCGTCTCGCCGCGCTCCAGCTCCTGGTGGAGGGCCTCGTCCACCGTCCGATCGCGCCCGGCGAGGTGCTCGAACCGGCGCTCGTGCAGAGCCGTCTCCCCGACCGCCGCGAGCAGCTCGTCGACGCTCTCCGCACGCACCCGCAGCATGCGCTGGGGAGTCGCGGGGCGGGCGGGTGCGGGCGCGGTTGCAGGTGTGGGTGCAGCTGTGCGCGCGGGCACAGCTGTTGGTGCGGAGGACGCCGGCCTCCGGGCGCGGGTCGGGACGGGTGGAGCGTCCCCGGTGAGCAGGTCGCGCAGCGCCGCGACGGCGGGCTCGATCGCGCCGAGGTCGCCGGTCACGGCGGCCCGGATCGCGTCGACGCCGCCGAGCAGCGCGGGCACCGCGGCTGGTCCGAGTGCGCCCCGCTCGCGCGCCGGCGCGAGGACCTCCTCCATCGCTCCGGCGAGCGCGCCCACCTCGTCATGACCCAACATGCTCGCGCTGCCCTTGATCGAGTGCGCATCGCGGAACAGCTCGGCCACCGCCGCGGCGTCGCCGGTCCCCTGCTCGGCGGCGAGCAGCACCGCGGTCATGCGGTCGACCCGCTCGAGCGCCTCCTCGCGGAAGATCTCCAGCAACCGTTCGTCCATCACGTCACCGAGGCCGTCACGGCGTCGAGCAGCGCCGGCACGTCGAGCACGCCGATCAGGCGGCCCTCGTGCAGCACGGAGCCGCGGGTCAGCGGCTCGCCCGGCGCGTCGGGCTCCGGCAGCGCCTCGACCTCCTCCGCCGCGTCGACGGCGAGTCCGGCGCGGCGCGCGCCGTCCTCGACGACGACGATCCGTCGCCGAGGCCCCGTGGGCGCGCCGAGCAGGCGGTCGAGGCGGACGACCGGCAGCAGCTCCCCGTGCAGGTGGCACAGGCCGGCGATATGCGGACCGGCGCCCGGCACTGTCACCAGCTCGCCCTGCTCGGCCACCTCGCGCACGTGCGCGACGGCGACGCCGTAGCGCTCGTCGCCGAGCGCGACACGCACGCAGTCGGTCACGACCGCACGCGCTCGGGGCCGTCGCGCAGCGTCACGCCGTGCTCGTCGAGCATCCCGGTCAGGTTCGAGACGAGACGCTCGACGCGCTCGGTCGTCTGCAGGCGCTTTTCCTGCTCGGCGGAGAGCTGGTCGACGGCGCCGCGGATCCCGCCGAGCGCGGCCGCCAGCTGCTCGGTCGCCGCGCGCTGTTGCTCGGCGGCGCGGCGGCTCTCGTCGACGTCGGCACTCGAGCTGTGCATCAGCTCGGCGATCTCCTCGGCCTGGTGCGTACCGCGCTCGGTCGCGAGGATCGTCGCGTTCGTGCCGTCCTGCACCCGCGCGACGATCTCACGGATCGACTCGGTCGAGCGTCCGGAGCGCTCGGCGAGCTTGCGGATCTCGCCGGCGACGACGGCGAAGCCGCGGCCCGCCTCGCCCGCGCGCGCCGCCTCGATCGATGCGTTCAGCGCAAGCAGGTCGGTGCGCTCGGCGATCTCGTTGAGCAGCGTCAGGATCTCCCCGATCTGCTGGCTCGAGCGCCCCAGCTCGAGCGAGCGGTCGGCGATCGTCGCGACCTGCCCACGCAGGTCGTCCATCGTCGCCGTCGTCTGCTGCGCGGCGCTCGACATCGTCTGAGCGCCGGAGGCCAGCGAGGCGGCCGTCGTGCTCAGCTCGTCTGCCGTGACGGCGACCTCTGAGACCGCTGCGGACTGCTCGGCGAGCGCCGCTGCGGACTGCTGGGTGGCGGCGCGCATCTCGAGCGTCGACTGCGTGAGCGTGTCGGCGCCGGTGCGGATGCCGTTGAGCAGCCGGCGGATCAGGCGCAGGACGAACAGCAGCAGCGCCGCGGTCACGAGCGCCACCACGATCGCGACGGCGATCGCGGCTGAGCGGGCCTGCCTGGCGGCGCTGTGCGCGCTCACGGCCAGCTGCGGAACCTCGGCCGCCTTGGCCTTCGCGAAGTCGCTGAGTGAGGTCTCGAGCGTTGCGAGGGCGGCGTCCAGGTCCGCACGTCTGGCGGTCGCGTTTGGACCTCTGATCGCGACGTCCCCTAGCCTGGTGACGTTGTCGTTGAGTCGCTGTAACTCGCCGAGCGCGGCGGCTGGCCCGAGCGGGTTGCTGCTGACACGGTCGGCCGCCCGGGCCTCGGAGACGAGGCCGCCGAACTGCCGCTCGAGCCGGTTCAACCTCGCCAGCGGCGCGGCCTGAGGCGTCTGGATGTAGATGAAGGCGGTCTCCGCCCGGTTGAGCAGGTTCTGGCGCATCTCCCCGACCACCCGCAGCACCTGCGCCTGGGCGGCGATGTTCTTGTACTTCTGCTCGGCGACGTCGAAGCGCGAGATCGTCACCGCGACGCCGATCGCGAGCAGCGCAACGATGATCGCGGCGCTGAGCATGATCACCGTCGTCGGACGCCGGAGCCGGCGGCTCATCGCGACGCCCCCAGAGCCGTCCGCACGTGGACCGGCTCCTCAGTCTGCAGCGCCACGAGCGTAATGTCGTCCTGCTGCGGAGCGTCGCCCGCGTGCGCGCCGACGGCGGCGTAGACGTGGTCGACGAAGCGCCCGGGCGTCAGCCCGGGATACGCCTTCATCAGCGCGTGCAGGCGCGGCTCGCCGAACTGCTCCCCGGCCTCGTCGAGCGCCTCCATCGCGCCGTCGGTGTAGAGCAGCAGCCGGTCTCCGGGAGCCATCGAGACCGTACACGCCTCGAACTCCACCCCATCGAGGATCCCGATCGCGACGCCGTCGGCGTCGAGCTCGACGACGTCGGCCCCGGTCCGCAGCAGCGGCGGGTTGTGCCCCGCGCTCGCGTACTCGAGCAGCCCTGAGGCAGGGTCGTAGCGGGCGCAGAACATCGTGATGAACAGCTCGGTGGTGACGAGGTCGCCGTACATCGCGTGATTCGTCGCCGTCAGCACGTCAGCGGGTGACGCGCCGGCGGCGATCTCGCGCCGCAGCGCGCTCCGTCCCATCGCCATCAGCAGCGCGGAGCTGATCGAGTGTCCGGCGACGTCGGCGATGAAGAGGGCAAGCCGGCCGGCGCCGTCGACCAGGTAGTCGAAGCAGTCGCCGCCGACGTTCGTGGCGGGGAAGCAGCGGCCCGCGACGGAGCCGCCGTTCACATGGGGCGGCGAGCCGGGCAGCAGGCTGCGCTGTACCCCGGCGGCCAGCTCGACCTCCTGCTCCGCTTGCTGCTGCCGCAGCCGCAGGCTGCGGTGCAGCGCGGTCACGCGCGAGGCGGCGATCAGCCGCATCTCCAGTGCGTGGGGCTCGAGCGGCTTGTTGAGGAAGTCGTCGGCGCCCGCCTGCATCGCGCGCAGCACGTGCTCGCGGTCTTCGAGCGACGTCAGCATGATGAAGTAGACGTACGGTGCGTCCGGGGCCGCGCGCACGCGGCGGCACAGCTCCTCGCCGTCGATCCCGGGCATCACCCAGTCGCTGATCACGACCTCGGGGTCGAAGCCCGGGAACGCGTCCCACGCTCGCAACCCGTCCTCGGCGGTCGCGCACTCGTGACCGAGGCCTTCGACCGCCTGCTGAACGACGTACCGGGACGTGGCCGAGTCGTCGGCGAGCAGCACTTTCATACCGCGGCGCTGCTCTGCGGCGGCGTCCGGCGACATCTCGGTGTCCGACTCCCCAGTCGAGCTGTGTTGGGCTCGGGAGCGCGCATCTCTCGACCTGCCTTCCTCGACTCCGGGCCGGTGTCGCCGGTCCTCGAAGCCCACGTAGGGGGTGAGGCGGAGGCCAGGCGTCGGCAGCATCAGCCGGGCGGGCTGAGGTCGGCGGGTGAGCAACCCTCACGGGGGTATCGGCAGCAGCCGCGAACACCATGACTCTTGATGGAGCTTCGAGCCGGCTCGCGGGTTCGTGCGCTGATCAGGTGGGTCAACGGATCGGTTGGGGGCGGCCGACGTGGTAACCCTGCGCGCGGTGTACGCCGGGCTCGCGCAGCCGGCAGAGGGTCGGCTCGTCTTCGACGCCTTCGGCGGTGGTGATCAGGTCGAACTCGTTCGCCAGGCCCACGATCGCGCGGACCATCCGTTCGCCCGCCTCCCCTCGCCGGACGTC
>JAOPZA010000103.1 GCA_025964325.1 Conexibacter sp. | reverse complement strand
GCGGCCGGCCGCGCCGCCGTGCACGCCCTGCGCGAGAGCTTCGTCGCGACGCCCAACCGCCCCAGCGGCACGGGCGGACGGACGGCGGCGCTCGCGCGCCTCGTCGACGACGTCGGGTGGCTGCTGGCGCTCGCGCGCCAGCCGACGCTCCGGGCGCCGGCGACCGCCGCGCTGGCCGGGCAGCGTGCCGAGGCGCTGGCGGCTTCGCAGCAGGTGCTGCGCGCGAGCGCCGACCAGCTCGACGGGGGCGCCGAGCAGCCCGACCTGGCGCGCCTCGGCCGCGCGCGCGAGTCGGTCGGGGTGGCCTTCATCGCGGTCCTCGCGGCCTCCTGCGGGGGGCGCGACGAGGACGAGGTCGCCCGCGAGGTGGCGGAGGCGTTCGAGCTGCGCGCGCTCGCCCACGCCGCCTGGCTCGTCGGCCGCAACGCGCTGCTGACCTCCGGCCAGCCGGCGCCGCCGCTCGACGAGCCACGGACCGAGGCGCCGCTGGCGGCGGCACGCCAACGCGCCAGCTCGCACATCAGCCTCCGCTCGGTCTGGCTCCACAACAGCCTCCGCGGCGCCGCCGGCCTGGCGATCGCGGTGCTCGTCGGCCACCTGGCCGACATCCAGAACGCCTTCTGGGTCGTGCTCGCGACGCTCTCGGTGCTGCGCTCGCAGGCGCTCGCGACGGGCTCCTCGGCGCTGCGGGCGCTGGCCGGGACGTTCGCGGGGATCGTCGTCGGCGGCCTCCTCGTCGTCGCCGTCGGCAGCCATCGCGAGGTGCTGTGGGCGGTGCTGCCGTTCGCCGTGCTGCTGGCCGCCTACGCGCCGCGCGTGCTGACCTTCGTCGCCGGCCAGGCGGCCTTCACGCTCGTGGTGCTGGTGCTCTTCAACCTGCTCAGCCCGGTCGGCTGGCGCGTCGGCATCGTCCGCGTCGAGGACATCGCGATCGGCGTCGGGATCAGCCTCGTCGTCGGACTGCTGTTCTGGCCGCGGGGCGCCGGCGCGGTCGCGCGCGAGGGCGTCAGCGACGCCTACACGCGCGTCTCCGACTTTCTCGAGGCGTCGATCGTCGCGCTGCTCGACGGCCGTGGCCGGGGCCGCGCGCTCGAGCTCGCCGCGCGCGAGGCGACCGCGGCGGCCGAGCGACTCGACGACTCGGTGCGCCAGTACCTCGCCGAGCGCTCGCCGGCGCACGCGCGCCTGCACGAGCTGACGACGCTGATCGCCGGCATGCAGCACATGCGCCGCGCCGCCGACCTGCTGCATTCGATGCACGCGATCGTCCCGCTGACCCCGGCGGTCCACCCCACGGCACGCCTCGTGCGCCACCACGATCGGCTGCTCGCCGACACGCACGCGCTCTGCTCCTGGTACGCGGCGCTTGGCGACGCGGTCGCGGACGGCGGCGAGGCGCCGGCCCCGCAGGAGCAGCGCGCGCTCGACGCCGAGGGGCGGGCGGAGCCGCCCGAGGTCGTGCTCGACCCCGACGACGGCGGCGACGGCCGCTTCCCGCCCGGCATCGCGATCGCCTGGACGACCTCCCATCTCGACCTGCTGCGGGGCGTCGAGCCGCGCCTCGCGCGAGCGGCGTCCGGGATCGGGCAGCCCGAGCCGTAGCGGCCGCGCGCGCCCCTCCGGCGAGCTCGATCGTCGATTCGCTCTAGGGTCCGGCCGATGAACATCGAACGCAGTGCAGCACTCATCGCCGGCGGCGCCTCCGGCCTCGGCGCGGCGACCGCGCGGCGCCTCCACGCCGCCGGCGCTCACGTCGTGATCGCCGACCTCGACGAGCAGCACGGCACGGCGCTCGTCGCCGCGCTGGGAGCTCACGCCGCCTTCGTCCGCGCCGACGTGACCGACCCGGCCGAGCTCGAGGCCGCGGTCGCGCAGGCGGCGGCGCTGCCGGGTGGCCTGCGGATCTCCGTCAGCTGCGCCGGGATCGGCTGGGCCGAGCGGCTCGTCAGCAAGCGCGGTCCGCACAAGCCGGACACGTTCGAACGGGTGATCGCGGTCAACCTCGTCGGGAGCTTCAACGTGCTGCGGCTGGCGGCCGCCGCGATGCGCGAGAACGAGCCGAACGACGACGGCGAGCGCGGCGTCTGCGTCAACACCGCCTCGATCGCGGCCTACGACGGCCAGATCGGGCAGCTCGCCTACAGCGCCTCGAAGGGCGGCATCATCGCCATGACGCTGCCGGCCGCGCGCGACCTCGCGAGCGCCGGGATCCGCGTCTGCGCGATCGCGCCCGGAACCTTCGACACGCCGCTGCTGGCGGGGCTGCCCGAGCCGGCGCGGACGGAGCTGGGCCGCCAGGTCCCCTTTCCCTCCCGCCTCGGCCGCCCCGACGAGTTCGGCGCGCTCGTCGTCCAGATCGCCGAGAACGCGATGCTCAACGGCGAGGTGATCCGCCTCGACGGCGCGTTGCGGATGCCGCCGCGGTGAGCTGGCCTTCGTCGGACCACGCTCGCCCAAGTGAACATCCACGAAGCGAAGACGACGCTCTCGAAGCTGATCGAGCGCGTCGAGCAGGGCGAGGAGATCGTGATCGCCGCAACGGCAAGCCGGTCGCGCGCCTCGTCGCGGAGACGCCGCCGCCGCTGGGCCCCCGCACCGGCTGGGGATCGCTGAGAGGCAGAATCGACATGAGCCGCGTCGACGAGGCAGACGAGGAGATCGACATGGCGATCATGCGCGCCGGCGGCTGAGCCGCGCGGGGAGCGCCTCCTAGCTGAGCCGCTCCACGATCATCGCCTGGCCCATCCCGCCGGCGACGCACATCGTCTCGATGCCGTACGTCTTGTCGAGCGTCGCGAGGTCGTTCAGCAGCGTCGTCATGATGCGCGCGCCGGTCATCCCGAAGGGGTGGCCGAGCGCGATCGCGCCGCCGTGCGGGTTGAGCTGCTCGTCGGAGATGCCCCACTCGCGCTGGCAGGGGACGACCTGGGCCGCGAACGCCTCGTTCAACTCGACGACGTCGATGTCGGCCATCGTCATGCCGGCCTGCGCGAGCACCTTGCGGACCGCCGGGATCGGGCCGAGGCCCATGTACTCTGGCGCGAGCGCGCCGACGGCGGAGGCGACGATGCGCGCCTTCGGCGTCAGCCCGAGCGCCTTCGCCCGCGTCTCCGACATCACGAGGACGGCGGCGGCGCCGTCGTTCAGAGGGCAGGCGTTGCCGGCCGTGACGGTGCCGTCGGGTCTGAAGACGGGCTTCAGCTGCGCGAGCTTCTCCTCGGTCGTGCCGGGACGCGGCCCGTCGTCCTTCGTCACGGTCGCCTCCGCGACCGTGATCTCCTCGCCCTGCTCGTCGGTGACCGTGTGCTCGGGCACGACGACGGGGACGATCTCGACGTCGAAGTGGCCCGACGCCTGCGCGGCGACCGCGCGGTTCTGCGAGATCGCCGCCCAGCGGTCCTGCTCCGCGCGCGTGACGCCCTCGCGCTCGGCGACGTTCTCGGCCGTCAGGCCCATCGGGATGTAGACGTTGACGAGCGATCCCTCGGAGCCGTCGAGCTGGTGGTGGAACGGCACGACGGAGCCGCCGCCGGCCCGCGAGACGGCCTCGACGCCGGCGGCGATGTAGGTGTCGCCCTCCCCCGCCTTGATCGCGTGGAAGGCCATCCGCAGCGTCTGCAGCGAGGAGGCGCAGAAGCGGTTGAGCGTGCAGCCCGGGACCTCGAGCGGGAGGCCCGCGAGGATCGAGGCGTTGCGCCCGATGTTGTAGCCCTGCTCACCCTCGCCGAAGGCGGCGCCCATCAGGACGTCGGTGACGGTCGAGAAGTCGACGCCGGGGTTGCGCTCGATCAGCGCGCGCAGCGGGATCGCGGCGAGGTCGTCCGCGCGGACGTCTCTCAGCGAGCCCTTGACGGCGCGGCCGATCGGCGTACGGATGGCGTCGACGATGACGGCTTCGGCCATGGTCTGAGTCCTTTCGTCAGGTGCCCGGCGGTCGCACTCCACGGGCCTGCGTTGTCCCCGGCGGTCGCACTCCACGGGGGCCTGCCTCACAGGCTAGATGATCGCCTCCGTTCATGAGCTAGCCGACCGGGACCGCGATAGCCGGTCCCAATCGACGGCGAAGCCGTCGACCGCTTCGCGGTCGGTCGGGACCGGCTGGCGCCGGTCCCAGCGGCCTGCCGTCGACTACAACCCGAGGTCGCGCACGCCGTCCTCGTCCCAGCCGAGGTGGTGCGCGAGCTCGTGGCGGACGGTGCGCGTGACCTGCGCGCGCAGCAGGTCGTGGTCGTGCCCGAAGTCGCGCAGCAGCGTGTCGCGGTAGATCACGATCCGGTCGGCGAAGCCGTCGCGCGCGACGGTGTCGCCGTGGTAGAGGCCGTAGGCGCGTCTGCGGCGACCGCCGTCCGAGACGACGATCGCGACGTGCTCGAGCGCCCGATGGAACTCGAGCGGCAGGTCGTCGACGGCCGAGCGGACGATCGCGCGGAAGTCCTCCTCGTTCCACGGATCGATGCCGATGTCGTCGTCCTCGTCGAGCTCGGCGAGGTCGTCGTCGGACTCGCCCCAGGAGCCCTCGCGCGCGAGCTGCTCGCTGCGCTCGACGAGCTGCTCGAACTCCTCCTCGGAGGCCGGCGCCCGCCAGCCCGCGAGTCGCGAGGTCAGCAGCGACATCACGAACGCGATCGCGAGCATCGCGGCGATCGCGACCGCGAGCCCCTGGAAGAGCCGCAGCGGGTAGTCGGGGGTGAAGCCGCGGAGGATCGTGACGATCGATATCGCGACCGTGAAGGCGGCCAGGGCGGCCCAGAAGATGCGGGATGGCGTCGGCGCGCGCATGCCCTGCCTACGGTAGTGGCCCCGTGCCCGCGCGGCCACCCCAGGAACGTCCCGACACTTCAGCCCCCGCGGGTTTCGGCCACTGGGCCGAACACCGCAAGGCGAAACAAGGGCCTGCCCGCAGTTTCGCCTGCTACCGGAGGCTGCGGGCGATCACGACGCGCTGGATCTCGTTCGTGCCCTCGTAGATCTGCGTGATCTTGGCGTCGCGCATCATGCGCTCGACCGGGTACTCGTTGACGTAGCCGTAGCCGCCGAGGATCTGCACCGCCTCGACCGTGACCTTCATCGCGTTGTCCGAGTTGAACAGCTTCGCCATCGCGGAGTATCTGCCGCGGTCGGCGTCCCCGCGGTCGGCCTTCGCGCACGCCTGGTAGAGCAGCTCGCGGCCCGCGGCCGTCTGCGTCTCCATGTCGGCGAGCTTGAACTGGATCCCCTGGAAGGCGTTGATCGGCTTGCCGAACTGTCTGCGCTCGCGGGCGTACGCGGCGGCGTAGTCGGTCGCGCCCTGCGCGATCCCGAGCGCCTGCGCGGCGACGCCGAGGCGCGAGTAGTCGAGCGTGCCGAGCGCGACGTGCATCCCTCTGTCGACCTCGCCGATCAGGTTCGCGCCCGGGATCCGCACGTCGTCGAAGATCGGCTGCCCGGTCGGCGAGCCTCTGATGCCGAGCTTCTTCTCGAGCTTGCCGACGCTGAAGCCCGGCCGGTCGGCCTCGACGACGAAGGCGCTGATGCCGTGCGAGCGGCCGGCCTGCGCGTCGGTGACGGCGAAGACGACGTAGAAGTCGGCGATCCCGAGGTTCGTGATCCAGTTCTTCGTGCCCGAGATGATCCAGTCATCGCCGTCGCGCACGGCGCGCGTGATCATGCCGCCGGGGTCGGAGCCCGCCTCCGGCTCGGACAGCGCGAAGGCGGGCGTCCAGTCGCCGCTCGCGCATCTGGGCAGGAAGCGAGCTCTGAGCTCCTCGCTGCCGAACAGCTTGATCGGCAGCGTGCCGAGCTCCTGGATCATCAGCATCAGGGCGCTCGAGGCGCACGCCTTCGCGATCTCCTCGACCGCGATGTTGAGCATCAGCACGCCGGTGCCGGTGCCGCCGTACTCCTCCGAGAACGGCAGTCCGAAGAGGTCGTGCTCGGCGAACAGCTGGCGCAGGTCGTGCGGGTACGCGGCCTTCTCGTCGATCTCGGCGGCGCGCGGTGCGACGCGCTCGCGGACCATCTGCCGGATGGTGTCGCGGAAGGCGCGCTGGTCCTCGGTGAGGGCGTAGGAATCGGCGAGTGCGGACATGCGGCGGCATGCTAGCGCCGCCCCCGCGACCGCCACGGCAGTTCCCCGCACAACTGGCGGATCCGCGAGCCCACGGCCCGCGGATCACCAGTCAGGCGAGGCCCGGGAGTTCGCCGCCAGGCGAACTCCCAAGTGCTCGCCGCAGGCGAGCGCCCGCCAGGCGAACTCCCGAGCGCTCGCCCCAGGCGAGCGCCTAGAAACCCTTCGGGTGACGCACGACGTAGCCGCTGCCGGACCGCGTGTCGGTCTGCCAGCGGGACGGGTTCGCGCCGCTCGTGTCGAAGCGGAGTCCCGCGACGGACATGTAGGTGTGGCCGGCGTTGGCCCAGATCGTGATCCACGTGCCCTTGCCGGCGGCACCGTAGGACTCGAGCGTGCCGGAGTCCATCGACTGGTCGAGCAGGCCGCCGCCGTGGAGCGCGTAGGAGACCGAGCCGGAGCAGTCGTAGCCGGTGTCGTTCCACTGGCCGTGTCCGCCGCCCCAGACGTACGGCGTGCTGGCGATCTTGTTGCCGGCCGCGATCACGGCCTTGATCTCAGGCGGGGCGTCGGCCGGCGCGTTGGCCGTGCCGTCGGGGTTGAGCGTCGCCTTGCCGCCCGCGGGTGCGGGTGCCGAGACCGGCGTCGTGTCGGTGGCGGCGCCGCCGTCGACGACGCGGCGCAGCGCGAAGACGACCTCGTCGTTGACGACGCCGTCCGTCGACAGCCCGTTCGCCGTCTGGAAGCTCTTGACGCTCCTCAGCGTGCCCGAGCCGAAGCTGCCGTCGATCGGCGTGGCGAAGCCGGCCTTCGTGAGGTAGGACTGGAGCACCCGCACGTCGTGCCCGCTCGCGCCGCTCTTCAAGGCGCGGTCGCCGAGGTGCTGGGAGCCGCCCTTGGTGGAGCGCGTCGTCTTGCTCGAGACCGTGGTCTTGCTGCTCGCGGCCGGCGCGCCGCCGGCGGTGCGGAGGGCGGTCGCGACGTTGGCGTCGACGACGCCGTTGGCCGTGAGCTTCGCGCCCTTCTGGAAGCGCTTCACGTTCGCCAGCGTCTGCGGCCCGAACTGGCCGGCGATCGGTGTCTTGAATCCGGCCCGCGTGAGGAAGTCCTGGAGGACGCGGACGTCATGCCCAGCCATTCCCTGCTTCAGCGTGCGATCACCGAGGTGCGCGCTGGCGGCGAGGGCGGCGGAGGGGGCGAGCGCGACGGCGAACAGCGCGATGACGATCGCAGACGATCGCTTGAAGGCCGACGCGGTGAAGAACGACAAGGTGCAACCCCTTCTCTTTCAAACGCCTACGGGGTTAGCTGCCGGGCTCGCGCTGAAAGAGCAGCGCTACGTCGCGTGGATACGACGATTCGCCCCAGAGTCCTGGGTCGGACTCACTGGTTCCCCCGCTCCCTGGACATTTGTTGCCAGGGATTCGGCTGGGTCTTGTACGACGCCGGGCAGAATAGCGGGGCTCCCGGCCGGATGTCGAGCGATTCTTCTCCTGGCGCACAGAAGCGGTTTGTCCCGCAGCATCGTCGGGCACTTGCCAAACGCCCTCCCTCACCCTCTACTCGAGAGTGAGAGTCAGGGGAGTACGTCGCCGTCGAGGGGCCGGACGCTCGGCTCACCTACGATGTGCGGATGCGAATCTTGGTGATCGAGGACGAGACCGCGATCGCCGACTTCGTGCAGCGCGGCCTGCAGGCCGAGGGCCACGCCGTCACCTGCGCGGCCGACGGGATCGAGGGCGAGCAGCACGCGCTGCACGACGACGTCGACCTCGTCGTGCTCGACGTGATGCTCCCCGGCAAGGACGGGCTCGCCGTGCTCGCCGCGATCCGCCGCGTCAAGCCGGAGCTGCCAGTCGTGATGCTGAGCGCGCGCGCCGCCGTCGACGACCGCGTCGCGGGGCTCGACGGCGGGGCCACCGACTACGTCACGAAGCCGTTCTCGTTCGACGAGCTGGCCGCCCGCGTGCGCGCGCACCTGCGGACGCCCCGCCAGCGCGACGCGACGACGCTGTCGGCCGCCGGCATCGAGCTCGACCTGCTGAGCCGCAAGGTCGAGCGCGACGGCGTCGAGCTGCGCCTCTCCGCGCGCGAGTTCGACCTGCTCGCCTACTTCCTGCGCCATCCCGATCAGGCGCTCTCGCGGCAGCAGATCCTGAGCGCCGTCTGGGGCTACGACTTCGACCCGGGCACGAACGTCGTCGAGGTCTACATCCGCTACCTGCGGCGCAAGCTCGAGCTGCCCGGGCGTCCCGCGCCGATCGACACGCTGCGGTCCGTCGGCTACCGCCTCACGACCCGTGCCTGAGGACGGTGCCTGAGGGCCCCTGGTGGCGCGGGCTGCGGGCCCGCCTCGCGCTCTCGATCGCGGTGATCCTCGTCGCCGCCCTCGGGACCGCGTTCGTCGCGACCTATCGCGGCACGGGGACGCAGGTTCGCAACCAGATCGACGGCGACCTGCGGCAGGACGCGACCTCGTTCGAGAGCAAGATCCCGTTCTATCCCGCGAAGCCGAGAGCGATCGCCCGCGCGGCGCAGAGCTACCTCGACCAGCAGAGCTCGTTCGGCGCGACCGCCCGCCTCTACGTCGTCCGGATCGCCGGCGGCGGGATCGTCACGAATCAACCGGGGATCGCCGGCCCGACGAGTGGCGCGACGCGTGCCGAGCGGCTCGTCGCCGGGCCGCCGCGCGAGAGCGACGAGTCGCGCGCGCTGCGGACGGCGCAGCCCGGCTTCTCGACGCTGCGGTTCGGCAGCGAGCCGCTGCGGCTCTCGGTCGTCCCCGTGATCCGCAACGGCCGCCGCGTCGCGACGATCGCGATCGGCGAGTCGGCGGCCTCCGTCGCGCGCGCGCAGAGCGGCGTCGCGCGCACCTTCGCGATCGCGGGCACGGCGACGCTGCTGGCCGCGATCGCGCTCGGCTTCGCGCTCGCGAGCCGCCTCTCGCGTCCGCTGCGGCGGATGGCGGGCACGGCCGCCCGCGTGACGGCCGGCGACCTCTCCCAGCGGATCGGCTCGACCGCCCCCCAGGACGAGGTGCGCGTGCTGGCGGACGCCTTCGACCGCATGCTCGACCGGCTCGAGGACGCCTTCGCGCGCCAGCGCGGGTTCGTCGCCGACGCCTCGCACGAGCTGCGCACGCCGCTGACGGTGATCCGCGGCCAGCTCGAGGTGCTGGCCCGCCAGCCGGCTGTGACGCGCGAGGACGTCGGCCGCGTCAACGCCGTCGTGCGCACCGAGGTGGTGCGGATGGAGCGGCTGGTCGAGGACCTGCTGCTGCTCGCGCGCGCCGACGAGGGGGAGCTCGTGCGCCCCGCCGCGCTCGACCTGCGGACGTTCGTGACGGAGCTGTTCGACGCGCTCACGCTGACGGCCGACCGCGCCTTCGAGCTCGGCGAGGTGCCCGACGGCACGCTGATCGCCGACGAGGACCGGATCGCGCAGGTCGTCCGCAACCTCGCGCGCAACGCGATCGAGCACACCGGCCCCGGCGGCCTCGTGCGTGTCACCGTCGCGGCGCGCGACGGGCGCGTCGAGATCGCGATCGAGGACGACGGACCCGGCATCCCGGCCGCGCAGCGGGATCGCATCTTCGACCGCTTCCACCGCACGGACAGCGCCCGCGCCCGCGGGCAGGGCGGCGCCGGGCTGGGGCTCGCGATCGCCCGCGCGATCGTCGCCGCGCACGGCGGCAGCATCTCGGCCGGCGCCTCGCCGGAGGGCGGCGCCCGCGTCGCCTTCGAGCTGCCGGCCTTCCGGCCGGCGCCGCGCGCGACGCCGCCCGCCGCCACCCGGCCGCGAGAGCCACGACCCCGGAGACACGGAAGGCCTCCCGCGGGGAGGCCTTCAGCGTGATGCGTGCGCGGGGTGGTCAGATGGCGGAGACGTTGACCGCCTTCGGACCCTTGTCGCCCTGCTCCTCCTCGTAGGAGACCTTGGCTCCCTCGGGAAGCGAGCGATAGCCGTCGCTGTTGATGCCGGTGTGATGGACGAAGAGGTCGCGGCTGCCCTCGTCGGGCGTGATGAAGCCGAAGCCCTTCTCGTCGCTGAACCACTTCACGGTTCCAGTCGGCACGATGTTGCCTCCACTGCTGCTGGCGTGCTGCATGCGCGGAGGATGCTGTCCAGCAACGACCCGCGAGCGTCACACTGCTTTGCACCGGCCCCGATAGCCGGCCGTACGGCGCAGAAAGTACCAGGTGCCGCGGGCCACGACCAGCCCTTTGCGGATGTGACGAAGATGTCACGCGCCTGCTCCACGACGGGGTCGTTCAGGCGCCGAGCGAGATCGCCGACGACGCCGCCCACGCGGGGGCGAGCTCGCCGCTCAGGAGCACCCGTTCGAGCGCGCCGACGACGTCGGCGGCGAACTGCGTCCCGGCCCCCGCGCGGCACTCTGCCAGCGCCTCCTCGGGGCTCAGCGACGTGCGCCGCGCGCTCGGGCTCGTCATCGCGTCCCAGGCGTCGGCGACGGCGATCACGCGCGCGCCGTGCGGGATCGCCTCACCCAGCAGGCCGTCGGGGTAGCCGCGCCCGTCGGCGCGCTCGTGGTGGTGGCGGATCCAGCCGACCTGCTGGCCGCTCAGCACCTCGGCCGCGATCTCGGCCCCGAGGCGGGCGTGCTGCTCGAGCGCCTGGGCCTGCCCGGGCGTCGGGTCGGGCGCCGTCAGCAGCTCCTCCGGCAGGCCGATCTTGCCGACGTCGTGCACCAGCGCGGCCTCGCGCAGGAGCGCGAGGCGCCGCACCGGCCAGCCGGCCGCGCGCGCCAGCCTGACGGCCAGCTCGGCGACGCGCTCGGAGTGGCGCTCGCTGACCGGGTCCTTCGCGTCGACCGCGCGTGCGAGCGCCCCGATCCCCAGCAGCACCTGTCCGCGCCCGACGTGCTCGGCGCGCTCGCGCTCGCCGAACCGCTCGCCCAGCTCGGGCGCGTAGCGCGCGACGACGTTGCGTCCCTGCGCCTTCGCCCAGTAGAGCGCGTCGTCGGCGCCGCGCATCAGCGCCTCGGGATCGCCGCCGGCGTCCTCAAGGTCGCTCACGCCGCCCGACAGCGTGACCGGCCGCAGCCGTCCGATCGGCGCCTCCTCGATCAGCTCGCGCACCCGCTCGGCGATGCCGTAGGCCTCCTGCGCGTCGGTCTCCGGGAGCAGCAGCGCGAGCTCGTCGCCACCGATGCGGGCGACCAGCTCGCCCGCCCGCACGACGCCGGCGATCCGCCGCGCGACGCCGCACAGCACCTCGTCGCCGATCGGGTGGCCGTAGGTGTCGTTCACGAGCTTGAAGCCGTCGACGTCGAACAGCGCGAGCGCGAGGTTGCGACCGTGACGACGCGCGCGCTCGGCCTCCGCCGCCAGCCGGCGGTGGAAGGCGCGCTGGTTCGCGAGGCCGGTGAGCGCGTCGGTCGTCGCCTGCGTGGCGAGCTGCGTCCGCGTCTCGGCGTTGCGGATCGCGGCGCCGACCAGCTCCGCGAACGGCGCCAGCCGGTGCTCGGCGGCGGCCGCCGGCGGCGCCTGGTTCGAGAGCGCGCCGACGAAGCCCCAGACCTGCGTGCCATGCATGACCGGCGCACCGATCCGGTGGCGAAAGGGCCGGTGGCCCGGCGCGCTGTCGGCCCGTGCCGCCAACCCGCGCCGCATGCTGGCCGCGATCCCCTCGCCCTCGACCGCCAGGACGGTGCCCTCCGGCAGCGGCTCGATGCCCTCGGCGCCCCATGTGCCGAGCACGCGCGCGCTGCGCTCGTCCTCGTAGCGCACGACCGCGCCGGCCTCCGACTCGACCGCGCGGGCCGCTGCCTCGGCGACGAGCGCGCAGACCGCCTCCGGCTCGGCGCCGTGGGCGACGGCCGTCGCGACGTGGCGCAGCGCGGCCTGCGCCAGCAGCTCGTTGCCGCTTTCGCGCTCGTGCCCGGCGGCCGCCGCGAGCTCGGCCACCAGCGCCCGCTCCTCGCCGCTCCAGGCGCGCGGGCGGACGTCGAAGACGCACAGCGCGCCGAGCGGCTCGCCGGTGCGGCCGGGCAGCGCGACCGCGAGCACGGCGACCGCGCCGCTGCCGGCGACGACGGCGCCGTCGCGCAGGCGCGGCTCGGCTCGCAGGTCGGCGACCGCGAGCGGCGCGACGCTGGCGCAGGCGGCGACGAGCACCCCGTCGTCGAGCAGCTCGCCGCGATCGACGGCGAAGTCGGGCGGCAGCCCGACGGCGCTGCCGAGCACGGGGCGGCCGGCCTCGCGCAGCGCGATCAGCGCGACCGGCGCGCGCAGCGACGCGGCGGCGAGGCGGGCGAAGCGATCGAGCGGATGCGCTGGGCGGGCAGCAGCGGCGGGCGCGACGGCATCCGTGTCCTCCACTTCCGTGTGTCGGGCCATCGCCGACATCGTCGCCGCTGGGACGGGCGGACACGCATGCGCTGGACGAACGTTGACAAAGGCGTGCGAACGCTTGCGGAAGCTCTCCGCCGGGGAGGCGGCGCGCCGCTCAGTCGCCGAGGCGCGACATGCGGGCGAGCGCCTCGTGGCACTCGACGACGCGTCTTCTGACCGGGTTGCCGTCGGGCCGGTCGTGCACGAGATCCCAGGTGCGGTCCGCGACCTCGCGCGCGTTCTCGGGCGTCGCGTTCTGCCACAGGCGGTCGACGAGCAGCAGCTCGAAGGCCTCGACCTGCTGCTCCGGATCGGCCGGCGGGAGCTTCGGGAGCGGCTCGCCGGTGATCTCTCGCCACATTCCGGTGGCGACGAGGAGGCGGTTACGGAGCTGGACGGGATCCACGTCGCGGCATCCTAGACGGCGAGCGCGTTCGGAGGGCTCCAGAGGTGGCCGTCTGCGTCGCCGAGAGCCGCCGTCACAGCTCCGGCAGCTCCTGCGCGAGGCCGAGCATCGGCGCGAACAGGTCCCCCAGCTCGTCGACGCGCGCGAGCACCGCGGCGGCGTCGAAGACGAGCCGGCCGGTCTCGCCGGCCTCGTGCGCGCTCCGCAGCTCGTCCCAGCCGAGCGGCGTCGAGACGGTCGGCTGCTCGCGCGCACGGACCGAGTAGGCGGCGACGGTCGTCTTGTGCTGGTCGTTCTGGCTCCAGTCGACGAACACCTTGCCGGCCCGCAGCCGCTTCGTCATCCGCGCGACGACGAGCTCGGGCAGCCGCCGTTCGAGCAGCTCGGCGACCTGCCGCGCGAACGGCTTCGTGCGCTCGTAGGTGGCGGCGCCGGTGCCGAGCGGCACGTAGACCTGGAGTCCCTTCGAGCCCGACGTCTTGACGACGCTGCGCAGGCCGAGCTGCCCGAACAGCCCCTCGAGCAGCAACGCGACCTCGGCGCACTGCGCGAGGCCGGCGGGCGCGCCCGGGTCGAGGTCGAAGACGACCGCGGTGGGCCGGTCGATCGCACGCGCGAGCGCGAGCGACGGGTGCAGCTCGATCGCGGCGAGGTTCGCGAACCAGGCGAGCGTGGCTGCGTCCTGGGCGAGGCAGAAGTCGATCCGGCCGCGCTCGTTGCTGCTGTAGACGGACGCGGTCTCGACCCACTCGGGTCGGTGCCCGGGGCAGTTCTTCTCGTAGAACGACTGCCCATCGACGCCGCTCGGCCAGCGGCGCAGCGTCACGGGCCGGTCGCGCAGGTGCGCCAGCAGCGTCGGCGCGATCTTCACGTAGTAGGCGATCAGGTCGCCCTTCGTGAAGCCGGCCGCCGGGAACAGCACCTTGTCGTGGTTGGTGATCTTCAGCCGGCGCCCGTCGACCTCCGCCTCGAGCGCGTCGGCGCCGGGCACGGGACCGAGCACCGTCAGCGCCGGGACGACGCTCTCGGCGACGTCCTCGGTCTGCGGCTCGCGCACGACGTCGCGCGGCGCCTTGTCGTCGCGCAGGCCCTTGAAGACCGGCTGGCGCAGGATCCCCTCGCGCGTCCACTCGCTGAACTCGACCTCGGCGACCAGCCGCGGCTCGACGAACTGCGTGCCGCGCGGCGGCTTCGGCGCGTCGCGGCCGACCGCCGGCGCGAACGGCGAGGTCTCCCGTCGCAGCGCCTGCAGGCGCGCGATCAGGTCGTCGAGGACCGCCTCGCTGAAGCCGCTGCCGACGCCGCCGGCGTAGCGCAGCGGCCCGTCGGGCGACTCCGGCACGCCGACCTGGAGGGAGCCGAGCTGTCTGCTGCGCCGCCCCTCGCCGGGCGTCCAGCCGCCGATCACGAGCTCCTGCCGGTGCCGGTTGCGGAGCTTGCGCCAGGCGCCGCTGCGGCGGCCCGGCTCGTAGCGGCTCTCGACGCGCTTCGCGACGATCCCCTCCAGCCCCTGCGCGCGCGTCGCCGCCAGCAGCGCCTCGCCGTCGCCGCGGTGCGCCGCGGGGGTGCGCCAGCCGTCGCCCTCCAGCGCGAGCCCGTCGAGCAGCTCGCGGCGGCGCTCATACGGCGCGTCGAGCAGCGAGCGCCCGTCGAGGTGGAGCAGGTCGAAGATCACGTAGGTGACCGGCGTGCTGCGGGCGACCCTGCGAACGGCCGCGTCGCCGGCGACGTTCATGCGCCGCTGCAGCCGCTCGAAGCTCGGGCGGCCCTGCTCGTCGAGCGCGACGATCTCGCCGTCGAGCAGCAGCTCGCGCGCGCCCAGCGCGCGACCGATCGCGCGCACCTCCGGGTAGCGGTCGCTGATCTCGCGCTGCGTGCGGCTCTCGATCCGCACGTGCCCGTGGTCGCTCCACAGCAGCGCGCGCACGCCGTCCCACTTGACCTCGTAGGACCACTGCTCGTCCTCCCCCGCCCCCGGCAGCTCACCGGCGCGCGCAAGCATCGGGACGAGGTGCTCGGGGAGCGGGACCCGCTGCGGATCCTGCGGCGGGTCGATCCGGTGGATCATCCACTCGTCGGCTCTGCCTCGTCTGCCGATCGGGAAGAGGCCGTAGCGGCCGCTGACGCGCTCGCCGTGGAGCGTGACCTCGACCTTGCGATCGGTCCACTCGTGGCAGTCGTAGGTGCCGTGGTCCCAGATCTCCATCGTCCCGGCGCCGTAGCTGCCGGCCGGGATCTCGCCGTGGAACTCGAGATAGGCGAGTGGGTGGTCCTCGGTGTGGACCGCGATGCGGTTGTCGCTCGGGTCGAGCGGGATCCCGCGCGGGAGTGCCCACGAGGCGAGCGCGCCGTCGTGCTCGAGCCGCAGATCCCAGTGCAGCCGCGTCGCGTGGTGCTGCTGGATCACGAAGCGCGGCGCCTGGCGCGGCGGGGCGGCGACGTCGCGCTCCCTGCCGGGCGTGCGCTCGCCCGAGGCGTCCTCGCGCTCCGGCTCCCCGTCCGGCGTCGGCTCGCTCGTCGCCGCGAAGTCGCGTCTGGCGCGGTAGGAGCGCAGCCGCTCCTGCGTCTCGCCGCCGTCGTCGTCGTCCGCCATCTCGCCACCGTACCCGCGCCGCCGCTGGCGTGACCGCGCGCTCTCCGCTCGAACATCCGTCCAGCGTCCGGCGGTCGCTCCGGCAGCGCGCGGCGCGCTGCCGATGCGAAGCAACGATGCGTATCCGCTCGTCGCTCCTGTTCCTCCTCGCGCTGCTCGCCGCACTGCTCGTCCCGGCGTCCGCCGGTGCGCGAGCGGGCGCCTGCGACGCCGGCCGGGTCGCGGTCACCCGCGCGACCGTCGCGCAGGCGCGCGACGCGACGCTCTGCCTGCTCAACCGCGAGCGTACGCGCCGCGGTCTCAGGCCCCTGACGATGAACGAGCGGCTGACGCGCGTCGCCGCCGCGCATTCGCGCGACATGGTGATCGAGCGGTACTTCGCCCACGACAGCCTCGACGGCACGACCCCGTTCCAGCGGATCATCGCCGCGCACTACGTGCCGCCGAAGGCGGGCTGGTCGCTGGCCGAGAACATCGGCTGGGGCGCCGACGACCTCGCGCAGCCGCTCGCGCTCGTGCGCGCCTGGATGCACAGCGCGCCGCACCGCGCGAACATCCTCAGCCGCGACTTCCGCGAGATCGGCGTCGGCATCGCCGCCGGCGTGCCGGTTCGCTCCGACGGCACCGGCGGCACGTACACGACCGACTTCGGGCGCCACACGTAGGCGCGCCTCGGCCGCCGGCTCCCACGCGCGCCGAGGCCCGAGTAAGGTCCCGCCCCTGATGTCCGAGCCGACCGAACTGTGGATCGCGCGTCACGGCGAGACCGAGTGGACGATCTCGCGCAAGCACACCGGGCGCACCGACATCCCGTTGACGCCGCGCGGCGAGGCGCAGGCTGCCGCGCTCGGCGCGCAGCTGCGCGGGACCCGCTTCGCGCTCGTGCTCGTGAGCCCGTTCACGCGCGCGCTGCGGACGGCCGAGCTGGCGGGCCTGGGCGACGTCGCCCAGCCCGAGCGCGACCTCGCCGAGGTCGACTACGGCGAGTACGAGGGCCGCACGACGGCCGAGATCACCCGCGCGCGGCCCGGCTGGGACCTGTGGCGCGACGGCTGCCCGGGCGGTGAGACGGTCGCCGACGCGGCCGTTCGCGCCGATCGCGTCCTCGCGCGCGTGCGCGACGTCGAGGGCCCGGTGCTGCTCGTCGGCCACGGCCACATGTCGCGCGTGATCGTGACGCGCGCGATCGGCCAGGACCCGGTCCTCGGACGCCACCTCGCGCTCGACACCGCCGCGCTCTCGATCGTCGGCTCCGAGCACGCGCAGCCCGCGATCCGGCTCTGGAACGACACGCACTTCCTGCGCTGAGCCGGCGCTGATCTTTGGCGGAGCACGCGTGGAACGCGCGGCGGCGGGCCGTAGCGTCGCGGCATGCCGGCGCGGAGGCGACACGAGCATGGCTCGGTGACGTCCGCAGCGGTCGCCTCGACGCTGCGCTCCGGCGGGGCGCCGCACCGGGAGCGGCTCAGGCGGGGCCGTCGTCGCCGCCGAACGCGCGCCGAGGCGTCAGCGGTGGCGGCGGACGGTCGCGGCGCAGGAGCGCGAGCAGCACGAGCGGCGAGACGGCGACGACGACCAGCGCGACGCCGACGCCGAGCACGGCGGGGCGGCCGCTCGTCGCGGTCCCGTCGCGCAGCGCGACGAGCGCGGTCGCGCCAAAGCCGCCGAGCGTCGCGAACCAGACGAACACGCGCATGTGCGAGCTGTACGCGAGCCAGCAGCCGGCGAGGCCGGCGACGACCGCGATCGGGAGCACGAACGCCCAGGTGCCGGTGCCGGGCGCGCACGGGCGCGCGGAGACGTAGGGGCCGCCGGAGGCGCACGTCCCGGCGCGCACGAGGTGGTGCAGGCCAGTGCAGAACACGGTCACGGCGGCGAGGCTGATCGCGCCGCCGAGGGCGATGCGTACGGTCTTCATCGAGAAGCTCCCGGTCGGTGTCGAGGCCACCGTCCCAGAGCACCGCGCCGGCGTCAGTGTCGCTTCGGTCTCACCCTGATCCCGCGGCGCGAAGCTGCACAGGCCCCCTGCCATCATGGGCGCCGTGGCATGCCCTCCCGACGGCCGCTTCGCGCCCAGCCCGAGCGGTCCGCTGCACCTCGGCAACCTTCGCACCGCGCTGCTCGCGTGGCTCTTCGCGCGCCGCGCGCGGGCGCGTTTCCTGGTGCGGATCGAGGACCTCGACCCCGGCCGCTCGCGGCGCGCGCACGAGGCCGGCCAGCTCGCCGACCTGCGCCGGCTCGGGCTCGACTGGGACGGCGACGTCGTGCGCCAGTCCGAGCGCCGCGAGCGCCACCGCGCCGCGCTCGAGCAGCTGCGGGCAAGCGGCCGCGTCTACCCCTGCTGGTGCTCGCGCGCAGAGATCCGGGAGGCCGCGTCGGCGGCACACGGCCCGCTCGCTGACGGCGCGTACCCGGGCACCTGCCGAAGGCTGGGCGCCGCCGCCCGCGCCGAGCGCGAGGCGAGCGGTCGCCCGGCCGCGCTGCGACTCGACGCCGGCGGCGAGCGGATCGGCTTCGTCGACCGCCTCCATGGGCCGGTGGAGGCGGTCGTCGACGACCTCGTGCTGTGGCGCAACGACGGCACGCCCGCGTACAACCTCGCGGTCGTCGTCGACGACGCCGATCAGCGGATCGGCGAGGTCGTGCGCGGCGACGACCTGCTCGAGACGACGCCGCGCCAGCTGCTCGTGGGCCGCCTGCTGGGCGTGCCGGCGCCGCGCTACGCGCACGTCCCGCTCGTGCTGGGCGCCGATCGGCAGCGGCTCGCGAAGCGACACGGAGCCGTGACGCTCGACGACCTCGCCGCCGCGCGTGGACCGCGCGCGGCGTCCGACGCGCTCGCCTGGATCGCCCACAGCCTCGGCCTCGCGAGCGCCCGCGAGGCGGTCACGCCGGCACTGCTGCTGGCGCGCTTCGACCCCGCCGCGCTCCCGCGCGAGCCGGCGCTCTTCGACGCCGCCGCGGTCCTCAGCGTCTAGCGCTCTCGTCGGACGGCGCTGGCAGCGGCGCCACCGGATCGTGCAGCGTGCGCCGCGCCAGCACGAAGGCGATCGAGCCGATCAGCGTCGGCAGCCACAGGACGATCGCGTGGTAGACGAGGACGGCGGCGGTCGTCCGCCCGACCGGGGCGCCGTAGAGCGCGAGCGCGCCGACGAGGCCGCCGTCGAGCACGCCGATGCCGCCCGGCACCGGCAGCAGGTTGCCGAGGTAGCCGATCAGGTAGCCGAGCACGAGCGCCGACGGATCGAGATCGACGCCGACGGCGTGGAGGCAGACGCCGAGCACGGCGATGTCGCAGCCGAGGTACATCAGGACCCCGACGAGCCGCCAGTGCGGGTGCAGGACGTGCCGCTTCACGTCCTCGATCGCGTCGACCGAGCCGCGCAGCAGCGCGCGGAGGCGACCGTCGCCCGTGAGCCGCTCGCGGAAGCGCGGCAGCGGCCACAGCAGGGCGATCACGACGATCCCGACGGCCGCCGGGACCGTGCCCAGCAGCACGTGGTGCTCCACGTCGCCGGCGAGCGCGAAGGCGATCCCGGCCGGCACCAGCGCGGCGACGTTGAGCGCGCTCGTCACCAGGAAGAGCGCGGCCGAGCGCCTTGCGATCAGTCTCCAGGAGACGCCCTTCGCGCGCAGCATCCAGGCGCCGACGGCCACGCCGCCGGCCCCGCCGATCGGCACGACGGCGCCGAAGGCGAGCTCGGACAGCGCGACGCGTGCGGCGAAGCGCCGCGGAGCGCGCGAGAAGACGAGCTGGAAGGCGAGGATGTAGCCGACGCACGAGAGCCATTCGAGCACGATCGCGGCGGCGATCCAGCCCGGCGCCATGTCCGCCAGCCGCTGCTCGACCGTGTCGAGCCCCGGCAGCGCCGTGATCAGCCCGACGACGATCACCATCAGCACGACGAGCGTGAGGATGCCGGTCCAGAGGCGCCGGCCCTCCTGCCGTTCGGCGGCGACGAGCTCCTCGGGCGACCGCGGCTCCTCGGGATCCGTCGGGGCGGCGGCGCCGCCCGCACCGGGGCGCAGCTCGTCGCTCGGGATCTGCTCCGAAGACGAGGGCTGCGCGCGCGTCACGTGCACATGGTGCCCGACGCGGGCGTCGGGCACCCGGCCGAGCGGTCGATCGACCGCTCGCGAGCCGACGCGACGGGGCGGCAGGCGGCCGGCATCGCGTGCGGGCCGCTGCCGCGACTCAGGTCAGCGCGCGGTGCGCGAGCCGCGACCGCGGCCACGGCCGCGGCCACCGCCGCCGCCACCCTGACGCGGGCCGCTGCTCGGGCGGCTGTGCTGCGGCGGTGCCGTGTCGACCCGGAAGCCGGCGCTGGCGAACTCGCGCTCGAGGCCGAGGTCGGCGGCGATGCGGCCCATGTCGCGCGCCTGGTCGTCGAGCACGAACGTGACGCCGATGCCGGTCGCGCCGGCGCGACCGGTGCGACCGACGCGGTGGACGTAGCCCTCGCGGTCCTCCGGCGCGTCGAACTGGATCACGTGGCTGACCCCGCTGACGTCGATGCCGCGAGCCGCGACGTCGGTCGCCACCAGCACGTCGACGTCGCCGCGCTCGAAGCGCGCGAGCGCGCGCTCCCGCTGGCCCTGCGTCTTGTCGCCGTGCATCGCGACGGCCGGCAGGTCCTCGCGCGCGAGGCGCTTGACGAGCCGGTCGGCGCCGCGCTTGGTGCGGACGAACACGAGCGTGAGCCCGCGCTCGTCGCCGCGCAGCTGGTCGACCAGGTGGTCGAGCTTGGCCTCGTGCAGCACCGGCAGGAAGCGGTGGTCGATCTTCGCCGCCTTGTGCGGCTCCGGCGCGAGCTCGTGACGGCGCGCGTCGCTCGTGTACGCCTTCGCGATGCGGTCGACCTCGCCCTTGAGGGTGGCCGAGAACAGCATCGTCTGGCGGGTCGTCGCGCAGGCGCGCACGATCCGGTCGACGGCGGGGCGGAAGCCCATGTCGAGCATGCGGTCGGCCTCGTCGAGCACGAGCAGCTTGATCTTGTCGAGCGAGACGGCGCGACGGGCCATCAGGTCCTCGAGCCGTCCGGGGGTCGCGACGAGGATGTGCGAGCGCTTGGCGTTTCTCGCCTGGCGCTCGATTCCGACGCCGCCGTAGACGGCGGTGATCGAGAGGGCGCGGGCGTGCGCGATCTCGCGCAGCTCGTCAACGATCTGACCGGCCAGCTCACGCGTCGGCGCGAGCACGAGGGCGGACGGACGGGCGTCCGTCGCCTCGATCAGATCCATCATCGGCACGCCGAAGGCGAGCGTCTTGCCGCTGCCGGTCGGCGACTGGATCAGCACGTCGTGGCCCTCGAGCACGTCGGGGACGACCATCTGCTGGATGGGGAATGCTTGGGAGTAGCCGCGCTTGGTGAGCGCGTCGACGACCGCGGACGAACTGCCGAGGTCGGCAAAGGACTGAGACATTGGTGTTGCTCCTTCTCGTGCTCCCGCATGGGGCTGGAGCACGCACGATTCGGGAGATTCCCTGACCCGAATCGCGCCGAGCAGCGCACCTCGAAGACCAGAACCTCGCGGGCGACGGCGCCGCCCGTACGATTTACGGTAGCAGCGCGCGACGCATTTGACCGCCGTGGGCGACCTCGCCCACGGCTACGGGCTGGCGGTGAAGGTGACGCTGCTGCCGCCCGCGCCCGAGCAGGTGATGGCGGCGCGCTCGCCCTCGAGGCTGCCGGAGCAGTCGTAGCCGCCGGCCGAGATCGAGCTGTCAGGCGAGGCCCCGCCCTGCACCTTGTCGAACCACGCGCTGGCGACGTCGCGGGCCTGCCCGCAGTCGGTGCCGCTCGCCTGCACGCCCTTGACGAAGCCGCCGATCGCGCCCGGGCAGCCGGCCGGCGCGCCGCCGGATCTCTGCTGCGGGATCGTGTCGGCGGGCGCCGTGTTGGACGGCGGCGCGGTGCTCGTCTGCGTCGGCGCGGGCGTCGTCGGCGTGGTGGTCGTCGCCGGGGGCGTCGTCGCCGTGCTGGTGGTCGGGGTTCTCGGTGTGGTCGTCGGCGTGGTCGCCGTCGTGGCCGGCGGCGTCGTCGGCGTCGTGCCCGTCAACGCGGGCTGGTCGGTCGTGACTGCTGCGTGGTCGCCCGAGCTCGAGCCGCCGCAGGCGGCGAGCCCGAGCGTGAGCAGGAGGAGCGCGGGAACGAGGCGGATCCTGGTGCTGAGCATCTCGGCACCGTAGCAAGCGACGATTCCGCTTCGGCGCTCGCGTCGTCGCACCGGAGCAGCGCTGGCGCGCCGACAGCGCTTCAGGTACGCTCGCGTCCCCGGAGGAGCGGCTTCCGGTGGGGGGACCAGACGAGAGCACGGGCGACGCGATGTCGATGAAGTACGCGGTGTTGGGATTGCTGGCGCAGCGCCGAGGCTACGGCTACGACCTCGTCCAGCGCTTCGAGGAGCAGATCGGCTCCGCCTGGCAGCTCAACGCGGGCGCGATCTACGTCGCCCTCGACAAGCTCGAGCAGGAGGGTCTCGTCCGCCCCGTGCCGAACGACGACGGCGCTCCGTCGACACGCCGGCGCACCGTGCGCGGGGCGCCCCGTGTGATCTACGAGGCGACGCCGAACGGCCTCGACCGCTTCGAGGAGTGGATGAGCACGCGCTCGACGCTCGCGCCGCTGCGCGAGGAGCTGCACCTCAAGCTGGCGCTCTCGCGTCCACGCAACCTCGAGCGTCTGATCGAGGTCACCTACGAGCAGGAGCAGGCCTGCCTCGAACGGCTCGAGCAGTCGCTCGAGCCGCGCCCCCTCGAGGAGCTGCTGGGCGGCAGCGAGTCGTGGCCGGCGATCGCGAGCGTGATGGTGCGCGACGCGGAGGTCGCGCACCTGCAGGCGACCGTGCAGTGGCTGCGGCGCGTGCGCGAGGGCATCCGAACGCTGCAGGAACGCCCCGAGGGACCATCGCCGCAGCGATGAGATGACGCTCCTCTCGCTCGACCGGGTGGTGAAGCGTTACTGGCGCGGGTACAGAGAGATCGTCGCGCTCGACGAGGTCTCGCTCGAGCTCGAGCGCGGTGACTTCGTCGCCGTCTGGGGCAGCAGCCGCTCGGGCAAGACGACGCTCCTGCGGGTTGCGGCGGGGATCGAGGCGCCGGACGGCGGCAGCGTCACGTTCGACGGCCAGGAGCTCGCGACGCTCCCGCGCAAGCATCGCGCCCGCCTGCTGCTGGAGCAGATCGGCTGCGTCTGGCAGGCCGGTCGCATCACGCACGGGCTGTCGGTGCTCGACCACGTCGCGCTGCCGCGCTTGAAGCACCACAGCCACACGCAGGCGCGCCGCGACGCCACCGAGATGCTCGAGCGCGTCGGCGCGCGGCAGTGCGCGCAGGCGCACTGGTACGAGCTGAGCGACGGCGACCGCACGCGCGTCGCGGTCGCGCACGCACTCGTGCGCCGCCCGCGACTGCTGCTCGCCGACGAGCCGACCGCCAACCTCAACATGATCGAGCGCGAGCAGCTCGTCTCGCTGCTGCGATCGGTCGCCGAGGACGCCGGCGTGACGGTCCTGATGATGGCGCCGGACGCACCCGAGCTGCTGCGCTCCCACCGCTTGATGTCGCTCGACCACGGCCGACTCATCAAGCCGCGCTCGGAGCGGCGCGGCGAGCTGATCGACTTCCCCGCGCGTGGCCGGGGCGCCTAGCGCCCGGGCCGCTGCCGTGCTCGAGCTGCGCGACGTCCGCAAGCACTTCACCGCGCCCGACGGCGACTCGGTGCGCGCCGTCGACGGGGTCTCGCTGGCGCTCGTGCCCGGCGAGCTGGTCGCGCTCTACGGGCCGAGCGGATCCGGCAAGTCGACGCTGCTGTTCCTCGCCGCCGGCCTGACGCGCCCGGACGCCGGCGCGGTCCTGTTCGACGGCCGCGACCTCGCGCGCCTGTCACGCCGCGACGCCGCCCGCCACCGACTGACCGAGCTCGGCTTCATCTTCCAGACGTTCCGGCTCGTGCCGGGCCTCTCGGCGATCGACAACGCGGCGCTGAAGCTGATGGCCGCCGGCGCGTCACGGCGCGAGGCGCGGCGGGCCGTCTTGCCGCTGCTCGAGCGGCTCGGCATCGCCGACCGCGCCGAGCACCGGGCGACCCAGCTGTCGGTCGGCGAGCGCCAGCGCGTCGCGATCGCGGGCGCCCTCTCGAACGGCCCGCGGCTCGTGCTGGCGGACGAGCCGACCGGCAGCCTCGACTCGCGACGCGCGCACGAGGTCCTCGCGTTGCTCGCCGCGATCGCGGTCGAGCGCGACATCGGCGTCGCCTTGGTGACCCACGATCCGGCGGCCGCCGCCGTTGCGACGCGCGCCTTTCGCCTCCACGACGGGAGGCTCGAGCCGTTCGCCCCTGCCCCGACCCCGGCGGCCGAGGACGCGACCGGCGGCGAGCGCGCCGGCGCCGGCGCGCGAGCGCCGCTCGGCTCGCCCGAGTGAACGATGCGACTGCGCAACCTCCTCTTCCTCTACACGCGGCGGATGCGCACCCACCCGCTGCAGGAGCTGCTCGCGCTCGTCGGGATCGCCGTCGGCGTCGCGCTCGTCTTCGCCGTGCAGGTCGCGAACACGAGCGTCGCCGGCTCGGTCGAGGAGCTCGTGCGCGGCGTGACCGGCTCGGCCACGTTGCAGGTCACTGCTCGCGGATCGGACGGCGTCGATGCCGCGATCGTGCCCGCGATCGCGCGACTCCCGGGCGTCCGTACGGCCGCGCCCGCGATCGAGGTGCGCGCGAACGTCCGCGGCCCGCGCGGCGTCCGCGGCGTCACGCTGCTCGGCGGCGACCGTCGCCTGGTCGCGCTGCGCGGCGCCCTGCTGGCGCAGTTCGCCTCCCCCAACCTGCAGCTGCACGACGCGATCGCGCTCCCGCGGCGGACGGCGGACGAGATCGGCGCGCGCGTCGGCGACCAGGTCGCGCTCGAGATCGGTGCGCGCACGCATGCCGCGCCCGTCGCGACGGTGCTGACTCCCGACCAGATCGGCACGCTCGCGAACAACCCGCTGGTGCTCGCGCCGCTCGGCTACGCGCAGCGGATCGCCGGCCTCCGCGGACGCATCTCGCGCGTGCTGGTCGAGCCGCTGCCCGGCGCGCAAGCACGCGTGCGTGCCGAGCTCGTGGCGCTCGCGGGCGCCTACGCGAACGTCGGACCGAGCGACATGGAGGCGCGTCTGCTGCGCCAGGCGACGGCCCCGAACAACGAGTCGACGGCGCTGTTCGCCGCGATCAGCGCGCTCGTCGGCCTGCTGTTCGCCTTCAACGCGATGCTGCTGACGGTCCCGGAGCGCCGGCGCTTCATCGCCGACCTGCGGACGGAGGGGCTCGGCGACAGCACGGTCGTGAGACTGGTCCTGTTCGACGCGCTCCTGCTCGGTCTCGCCGCGTCGCTCACGGGACTGCTGCTCGGCGACCAGCTCTCGCGCCACGTCTTCCACGCGGCGCCCGGCTACCTCTCCTTCGCGTTCACGATCGGCGGCCAGCGGATCGTCGACCGGCAGACGATCGCGATTGCCCTCGCGGGCGGCATCGGCGCGACGCTGGTGGCGGCGCTGCGCCCACTGAGCGACCTGGCCGCGCGCCGACCGCTCGACGCCGTGTATCGCACCGACGAGCGCGACGAGGACCGCTTCGCCGCACCCCGACGACTGGTCGCGGCCGGCGTCGCCCTCGTCGTCGGCGCGAGCGCGGTGCTGCTGCTCGCCCCGGCCGCGACCGTCGTCGGGATCGCGCTGCTGGTCGGCGCGATGCTGCTGCTGACACCTCGCATCGTCGCGGGCGTCCTGTCGCTGCTCGACCTGCTGGCGCGCCGCGCGCACAGCGCCGTCCTGCTCGTCTCGCTGGGCGAGCTGCGCGCCTCGACGACGCGATCGCTCGCGCTCGCCGCGACCGGCGCGTTGGCCGTGTTCGGCAGCGTCGCCGTCGAGGGCGCGCACCTCGACCTGCAACGCGGGCTCGACCGCGCGGCGCATCAGTTCAACGCGCAGAGTGGCCTGTGGGTCCTGCCGGCGGGGACGGAGAACGAGCTCGCGACGGTCTCGTTCGACGGCGGGCAGGTCTCGCGCGCGCTCGCCGCCACGGCCGGCGTCGCGTCGCTGCGCTCCTACCGCGGCGGCTTCCTCGACATCGGCGATCGGCGCGCCTGGGTCGTTGCACCGCCGGCCCCGACGATCGCGAGCATCCTGCCTCATCAGCTCACAGCGGGCGATCTCGCGACGGCCACGCGGCGGCTTCGCGCAGGCGGCTGGGTCGCGCTCTCGGCGGCGATCGCGGAGGAGCAGCACCTGCACGTCGGGGACCGCGTGACGCTGCCGACGGCGCGCCCGATCCCGCTGCGCCTCGCCGCGATCGTGACGAACTTCGGCTGGACCGCCGGCGCCGTGATCCTCACCGCCGAGGACTACGGTCGCGCGTGGGGCGCACAAGACGTCAGCGCGCTGCACGTGGCGGTCGCCCCCCGCGTCACCCCCGCCGCGCTGGTGCCCGCGCTGCGACGGGCGCTCGGTCCCGGCAGCGGCCTGCGGGTCGAGACGGCCGAGCAGCGCGAGCAGCGGTTTCGCGCCTCGACGCGTCAGGGGCTCAGCCGCCTGACGCAGATCGCCACACTCGTGCTGGTCGCCGCCGCGCTCGCCCTCGCCGCGGCGATGAGCGGCGTGATCTGGAGCCGGCGGCCGCGGCTAGCGACCTTGAAGCTCAACGGCTTCACCGACGCTGACGTATGGCGGGCGATCGTGTTGGAAAGCGGAATCGTGCTCGGAATCGGCTGTACGATCGGCGCCGTCTTCGGCCTCTACGGACAGTTCATGCTGACCCAATGGCTGACCCGCTCAACCGGATTCCCCACCAGTTATGCGCCCTCCGGGTCGCTCGCGCTCGCCGCGCTGGCAGGCGTCACGCTTGTCGCCGTTACGATCGCGGCCCTGCCCGGGTACCTCGCGGCACGCGTACCGCCGACGATGAGCTTCCAGGACGATTAACGGCCGGATTAAGGGTAGATCCGGACAACGCATGCGATAACGACCGACGGGCAACTTACGCTTGGAACCGTGCGATCGAACTGCCTTGTCTCAACGCCGGATCGTGTCCGCGAGTACGTCGCGTTCGGCCGCATCATGGCGCGGTTCTGGATCACCGTCTTCCCGCTCGTGCGCGCGGAGCTGCGGACGTGGCAGGAGCGCGCCGCCGCGATCCCCGATCCCGAGCTCCGCGAGCAGGCGCTGGCGACGATCCGCAGCGAGCGCCTGAGCGCGGCTGGCGCGGCGCTGTTCGCGGCCACGCTCGATCGGCACGAGCCTGGGCTTGTGCGCGCCCTCGTCGCCTTTCAGGTGACGATCGACTATCTCGACACGCTGTCGGAGCAGCCGACCGCTGATCCGATCGGCAACGGTGTGCAACTGCACCGCGCGCTCGCCGAGGCGATCGGACGGGAGCCCGGGCACCCCGACTACTACGCGCGACATCATGCCCGCGAGGACGGCGGCTACCTGGCGGCGCTCGTCGACGCCTGCCGCGAGGGCTGCTCGAGGCTGCCGTCCGACGGACGCATCCAGGCGGCGGCCGCGCGGGAGGCGGAGCGCACCGCCGTGCAGGGGATGAACCACGCGCCGGCGCCGCTGCGCGAGCCGGCGCTGCGACGCTGGGCCGAGCAGCAGGGCGATGCCGGCGACGCGAGCTGGTTCGAGCTGGCCGCCGCCGGCGCCTCCTCGCTCGCCGTCCTCGCGTTGATCGCGGCTGCCGCCGAGCCGACCACCACGACGACGAGCGCCGAGCAGGTGCGGGCCGCCTACTTTCCGTGGATCGAGGCGCTCAGCACGCTGCTGGACAGCCTCGTCGACCGCGAGCGTGACGCGCTCACGGGCGAGATGAGCTTCATCGCGTGCTATCCGTCGGACGCGACTGCGCTGATGCGCATGGAGCAGGTCGCGGCCCGCGCCGTCGCCGGCGCCCGCAAGCTGCCGCGCGGCGAGCGCCACGTCGTCCTGATCGCCGGGATGATCGCCATGCACCTCTCCGAGCCGTCCGCCTGGGCCCCCGCGACGCGGCCGATGACGCTCGCGCTGCTGCGCGCGTCCGGGACCGCGATGGCCCCGATCCTGCTTCCGCTGATGCGTGTATGGCGGCTGCTGCGGAGCAGGGGCGGCGAGACGGATGCGCGGGGCGTCGTGCCGGAGGCCGAGCGCGAGGTGTGCGCGCTCGCCGCCGGCCCCTGATTGTTCAGCGCTGAATGATCAGCAGTGGCATTGCCCCGCCTCGGACGCTGATCGATGATCGGGGTCGATGATGAGTGGATCCGCCTCAACGGTGCACGAGAACGGCGCGACGGGCCTCGCCCTCTACGAGGCCGCGGCGCTCGCGACGCGCACCCAGGCGCTGCTCACGGTGCTCTCGAGTCAGCTCGGCGCCTTCGCCGACGACCGGAGCGCCACGCGACAGCTCGAGGCGTGCGAGCTCGTCCAGCTCGGCAGCATGGGCGACCAGATCGCGGAGCTCGCGTCGCGGGTCGCACTCGTCCTCGACCGTCTCCCGCTCGCTCCGTTGGACGTCAGCGAGCCGGAGATCGCGAATGCCGCGCGCGAGGCGCTCGCGGAAGGCATCGCCGACCAGCGGCGCGCACTGATGGCTGCGCGCCTGCTCACCCCCGAGCAGGGCTTCCACGCCCTCGCGGACGCGCTCGCCGGCAGCGATGCGCACACCGCGTGGCCTGCCCGCGTCGTCGACGTGCTCGCTGCCTTCCGTGACGTCGACACGACACGCGCGCGGCAGGTGGCCGCGCTCGCCGGCGTGCCCGAGACGGCACGCTTCTGCGAGTTGGAGCCACGACGCGTCGTCGAGCTGGCGCACACGCTGCGTCAGCTCGCGACGCGTCCGCGCGCGGCGCCGATCGCGGGACCGCGGCGGACGGCGCTCAGCTCGTCGCGGCGTTCGCGACGCCGACCGGGCAGCTGACGCCCGTGCCGCCCAGCCCGCAGTAGCCCATCGGGTTCTTCTGCAGGTATTGCTGGTGGTAGTCCTCGGCGTAGTAGAACGTGCCCGCCGGCGCGATCTCCGTCGTGATCTCGCCGTAGCCGGCGGTTCGCAGGTTGCCCGCGAACGCCTCGCGCGAGGCGCGCGCCTGCTGCGCCTGTGCGTCGCTTGTCGTGTAGATCGCCGAGCGGTACTGCGTGCCGACGTCGTTGCCCTGGCGCATCCCCTGCGTCGGGTCGTGGTTCTCCCAGAACAGCTTCAGCAGCTGCTCGTAGCTCGTGACGGCCGGGTCGAAGACGACCAGCACGGCCTCCGTGTGACCCGTCTGCGCGGAGCAGACCTCCTCGTAGGTCGGGTTCGGCGTGAAGCCGCCCGCATAGCCGACGGCGGTCGTGTAGACGCCCGGGGCCTGCCAGAAGACGCGCTCGGCGCCCCAGAAGCAGCCGAGGCCGAAGATCGCGGTCTCGTAGCCGTCCGGAAACGGCCCCTTCAGCGCTGTCCCGAGCACCGCGTGGGTCGGCGGGACCGGGATCGCCTGCTCGCGGCCGGGCAGCGCGCGCTCGGCGTCGACCATGTCCGTCTTGCGTGTGAGGAATCGCATCGCTCGCCTCGTCTCTCGTCGCTTCAGTTCGCTTCTGTCAGGGTAGCCGCGCCGCGCAGGCTCTCCGCGAGCGTCGCCAGCCGCGCGAGCGCGTAGGCGAGCACCATGAAGCCGGCGATCGACGCGCCGGCCGCGACGCGCACGTAGTAGGACAGGTAGAGGCCGGCGATCCCGGCGACGATCGCGATCGCGACGGCGGTCGCCATCATCGGTAGCAGCCGTCGCGCGAGCAGCCGCGCGGCCGCCGCCGGCGCGACCAGCACGGCGACGACGAGCAAATTGCCGAGTCCCTGGACGGCGACGAGCACGGCCAGCGCGAGCAGGATCAGCAGCGCGGCGTCGGCGAGCAGCGGCGGGGCGCCCAGCGCGCGCGCCGAGAGGCGGTCGAAGCCGACCGCGAGCAGCCGCCAGTGCAGCACCCACAGCGCCGCGAGCACGACCGCGGCGAGCGCGGCGCCGTCGAGCAGGTCGCCGGCGCTCGTGCCGAGCACATCGCCGAACAGCAGCCCCTGGATGCCCGGCGGCGAGCTGGGCGAGAGCGCCAGCAGCACGCCGAGGCCGAAGAGCGTCGTGACGACGACGGCGACGGCGTTGTCGCGGCCGATCCCCGGCACGCGGCCGGCGAGCGCGACCGCGAGCGCGGCGACGAGGATCCCGGCCGCGCCGCCGAGCAGCAGTGGGATGCCGGTCAGCGCCGCCAGCACGAGGCCGGGGAACATCCCGTGCGCGAGCGACTCGGCGCCGTAGGAGAGCTCCGACAGCACGATCCAGCAGCCGAGCGCCCCGCCGACGAGGCCGAGCAGGACGACCTCGAGCAGCGCCCGCTGCATGATCCCCTGGTCCCAGGGATCGCCGAGCGCCGTCAGCACGCTCGCGAGGACCGTCACGCGCTGTGCTCGTGATCGCAGTGGTGGGGCGGCAGCAGCGCGAGCGCCTCACGGCCGTCCTCGGCCGGCAGCGTGACGATCGCCCCGCCGTAGGTCGCCGCCAGCACCTCGCGCGTGAGCGTCTCGGCCGGGGGGCCGAAGGCGATCTGGCGGCGGTTGAGGCACAGCACGCGATCCCAGGCGCGCGCCTGGTCGACGTCGTGCGTCGCGATCAGGATCCCGCGCCCCTCGCTCGCCAGCTCGTCGAGCAGCGCCTCGAGCCGCTCGGCGCTGGCCGCGTCGAGGCCCGTGAAGGGCTCGTCGAGCAGCACGATGCGGGCCTCCTGCACGAGGGCGCGCGCGACCAGCACGCGCTGGCGCTGACCGCCCGAGAGCTCGCCGAAGGTCCGTTCCGCGAGCTGCTCGAGTCCGACGCGGCCGAGCGCGGCGCGGGCCGTGCGGCGCTCCGCCCGGCCGGGGCGACGCCACCAGGGACGCCCGGCGATCGTGCCCATCAGCGCGACGTCGAGCGCGGAGACGGGGAAGTCGAGCCGCGACCGCTCGGTCTGCGGCACGGTGCCGCAGCGCCCCGCGACGGTCAGCTCGCCGGCGAGCGGCCGCAGCTCTCCCAGCAGGGCGCGGAACAGCGTCGTCTTGCCACCGCCGTTGGGACCCAGCACGCCGACCCGCTCGCCCGCCTCGAGCGCGAAGTCGACGTCGCCGAGGACCGGCGCGGCGCCGTAGCCGACCGCCAGCCCGCGCGCCTCGACGAGCGCGCTCATCGACCGCCCCGCAGCGTCGCGGCGGCCGCGACGGGCGCGGCGTCGTCGCCCAGCAGGCGCCGCAGCGGACCGGCGGACACGCGCGCGGTCGCGGCGAGCACGAAGACGCCGCCGGCGATCACGGCGATCGTCGCGCCGGGTGGCGCGTTCGTCTGGAACGAGAGCCACAGGCCGGCGGTCCCCTCGAAGGCGGTCAGGGCGACGGTGCCGAGCTGCCACGGCGTCATCCGGCGCGTGCCGAGCCGCACGGTCGCCGCCGGCACGACGAGCAGCGCGGTCGACAGCAGCGCGCCGACGGCCGACAGCGTCGCGACGGCGGCCAGCGCGATCAGGACGAGCAGGACCGCGTCGGCGGCCGGCGAGCGCACGCCGAGCGCACGCGCCGCCCCGGCGTCGAAGCCGACCGCCAGCCAGCGGCGCCCCAGCAGGTAGGTCGCGAGCGCCGCCAGCACGGCGACGACCGCCGCCAGCCGGATCTCGCCCGGCCCGACCGCGAGCAGGCTGCCGAACAGCAGCGTCTCGACGTTCGCGGCGGAGTGGAAGACGTCGGAGGCGAGCACGATCCCAACCGCCAGCGCGCCGACCAGCACGAGCGCGGTGAGGCTGTCGTGGCCGCTGCGGCCTCGCGCCGAGAGGCGGCCGACGAGCAGCGCGAACAGCAGCGCGACGCCGAACGCGCCGAGCGGCGGGGAGAAGCCGAGACCGTCGGCCAGCACGAGGCCGGGGAAGGCCGCCGCGGCGACCCCGTGGGCGTAGAAGGCGAGTCCCCGCAGGACGATCCAGGTGCCGAGGGCGCCGGCCGCGACCGACAGCAGCAGCACCTCGACGAGGGCGCGCTGGACGAACGGGAGTTGGAAGGCGTCGAGCACGTCGGCCATGAGCATAATGGGACCGAGTCCAATCCGCGCGTCGGTTTCGCTACGATCGTGCTCGATGTCCACGTCCGCACGACCGGCCCCCGCCTCGACCTGGCGCGACCACACGCTCGCGACGCTGGCCGCCGCCGGCTACCGCAAGGGCGGTGCCCGCAACGCCGTCGTCGAGCTGCTCGACCGGCAGACCTGCGCGCTGAGCGCGCAGGAGATCGACGACGGCCTGCGCGAGGAGGGCCGTGCGGTCGGCCGCGCGAGCGTCTACCGGATCCTCGAGATGCTGACCGAGCTGAAGCTCGTCCAGCGGATCGACGTCGGCCAGGGGGTCGCGCGCTACGAGCGCCACCAGCCGGACGGCGACCACCATCACCACCTCGTCTGCGACGAGTGCGGGACGATCGCGCCCTTCGAGGACCCGACGCTCGAGCAGGCGATCGAGCGCGTCTCGCGCAAGCTCAGCTTCGCCGTCGACGAGCACGACGTCGTGCTGCACGGCTCCTGCAAGGACTGCCGCCCGCGGTAGCTCCGCGCTCCCAGCGTTCTCCCAGCAAAGCCTTACGGGAGCTTTGCGTTCGGGCTGCACGATCGACTCATGACGGATGAGCCGCAGGACTCCACCAAGCGCCGCGACCCTGCTGCCGACGGCGACGCCGCCGCCGCCCGCGACGCCGGCCTGCGCCGCGTCGGGCACACGACGCGCTGGATCGCCGCCGGCGCGACCGCGCTGACCGGCGCCTTCGCCGGCGTCGCCTGGCAGGTCACGCCCGGCCGGGCGACCGCGACGACGCCGACGAGCCAGCGCTCGGCGGCGACCAGCAGCGCGCGCGTGCAGCAGAACGACGGCACGTTCGACTCCGCGCAGGGGCTGGCGCCGCCCGCGCAGGTGCCGCGGTCGGCGGCCGGACCGCCGGCCGCCGCGTCGGGGGCGTCGTAGTGAGCGCGACCGCCCAGTGGCCGGCGCTCGGCACCAGCGCGGTCGTCGTCGTGACCGACGACGCGGCGCTGCCCGCCGCCCGCGCCGCCGTCGAGCGCGAGCTCGACGCGATCGACCGCGCCTGCAGCCGCTTCCGCGCCGACTCCGAGCTGACGGCCCTGAACGCCGCCGGCGGCCGGCCGGTGCAGGTCGGACCGCTGCTGGCGCAGGCGATCGCGGTCGCGCTGCGCGCGGCCCGCGCGACCGGCGGGATCGTCGACCCGACGCTCGGCGCCGAGCTGCGGCAAGCCGGCTACGACCGCGACTTCGCGGCGATCCCAGCGGACGCCGAGGAGCTCACGAGCGCCGGCGACCCGCGCTACCTCGACGACCTCCCCTCCCACTCCCTCTCCCGCTCGGCCGGCGGCTGGCGCGACGTCGAGCTCGACGCCGCGCGGCGGGTCGTGCGCGCGCCGGCCGGCGTCGAGCTCGACCTCGGCGCGACG
>JAOPZA010000094.1 GCA_025964325.1 Conexibacter sp. | reverse complement strand
GCGAGCGTCGAGCGCGCGCTCGCCGAGGCGGCAGCGGCGCACGGCGGCGTCGAGCTCGTCGTCAACGCGGCGGCCGCCTACGGCGGCACGCGCAGCGGCCCGTTCGGCGGCGGCCCGATCGCGGCGGCCGCACCCGACGCCTTCGACGCCTGGGCCGCCGCGCCGGCCCGCGCCGCCTTCGCGTTCCTCTCGGCCGCCGGCGCGTTCGCGGTCGAGCAGGGACGCCCGGCGACGCTCGTGCAGGTGACCGGCGGCTCGTCGCGCCGCGCGATGCCCGGGCGGGGCCTGTGGGCCGCCGGCGCCTTCGGCGTGCGCGCGATCACGCAGGCGGCGGCGCTCGAGTTGCGCGAGCAGGGGATCCACGTCGCGCTGCTGATCATCGACGCCGGGATCGAGCCGCTCAGCGGCGAGCTGCGCCCCGGTGCGACGCGCGAGGCGCTCGCCGACCCGCGCAAGCTCGCGGAGGCGGTCGCCTTCCTGGCCGACCAGGACGCGCGCGCCGCGACGCACGAGCTGCAGCTGACGCCGCTCGCCGAGACGTGGGTGCCCTAGGCGGCGCCGCCGCGGAGCTCCCACAGCACGCGCTCCTCGCGCAGCGAGAGCGCGCGCCACTGCTCGCGCTGCGGCTGCCAGACGAAGATGCTGACGTCGACGATGCTGCGGACGCCGCTCAGGACGTCGACGGTCTCGCGCGTGCTCGCGCCCTGCGCCAGCACCTCGCGCGTCATCAGGTCGACGACCTTGAACGCGCGCGGCGGCTTCGGCTCGGGCTCGCGCTCCGGGCGCGGGTCGGACTCGCGCGGCACGAACACGCGCTCGTCAGCCGGCGCCGGCTGCTTCAGGACCTTCTCCAGCGGCACCACCGTCGCGCCGGTGCCCTTGGTCTCCGTATCGAGGACCCAGACCTTGCCCATCTTCACTTCCTGTCGTGCCATGCTCCACCGCCCAGGATAGCGAACGCCTGTTCGCTTTCCGGCGACAGCGGCGACGGGCGACGGGCGCGCGCTCGGACGACCCACACATCTGATCCGAAATCGCGTACCTTCGGAGACGGATGAGCGTCACCGCAGCAGCCCCGGGCCGCGCCGACGACGCCGCGGCCCACCAGCGCCGCCCCGCGATCGTCGCCGTCGACGACGAGCCGGCGGTCCTCGCCGCGGTGGCCCGCGACCTGCGGCGCGGCTTCGGCGAGCGCTACCGGATCATGCGCGTCGGCTCCGGCCCGGAGGCGCTCGACCTGCTGCGCGAGCTGCGCACGCGCGGCGACCAGATCGCGCTGCTGATCGCCGACCAGCGGATGCCGGGGATGGCCGGGACCGCCTACCTCGTCGAGGCGCGCAAGCTCGTGCCGGAGGCCAAGCGCGTGCTGCTGACCGCCTACGCCGACACCGAGGCGGCGATCGCGGCGATCAACGAGGCGGCGCTCGACTACTACCTGCTGAAGCCGTGGGACCCGCCCGAGGAGCAGCTCTTCCCCGTGCTCGAGGACCTGCTGACGGCCTGGGACTCGGGCGCCGCGCTCGAGGCCGGCGGCGTGCGCGTGCTCGGCCACCGCTTCTCGAAGGAGACGCACGAGCTGCGCGACTTCCTCGCGCGCAACCGCGTGCCCGGACGCTGGCTCGACGTCGAGCGCGACGGCGAGGCCCGCGAGCTGCTGCGAATCGCCGGCGTCGCGCCCGACCGGCTGCCGGTCGCGCTGCTCGAGGACGGCGGCGTGCTCGAGCGCCCGACCGTCCTGGAGCTGGCGGAGCGCCTCGGGATCGCGAGCCAGCCGCAGCAGGACCACTACGACCTCGTGATCGTCGGCGGCGGCCCCGCCGGCCTCGGCGCCGCCGTCTACGGCGCCTCGGAGGGCCTGCGGACGGTGATGGTCGAGCAGGACGCGACCGGCGGCCAGGCGGGCCAGTCGAGCCGGATCGAGAACTACCTCGGCTTCCCCGCCGGGCTGAGCGGCTCCGACCTCGCGCGCCGCGCGACCGACCAGGCTCGCCGTCTCGGCGCGGAGCTGCTGACCGTCCAGGAGGCGGTCGGACTGGAGGTCGACGGCGCGGGGCGCTTCGTCCGCCTCAGCGGCGGCGGCTCGCTGAGCGCCAACTGCGTGCTGATCGCCTCCGGCGTCGCCTACCGCCAGATGACGGCGCCCGGCTTCTCGGAGCTGACCGGCGCCGGCGTCTACTACGGCGCCGCGATGACGGAGGCGCGCTCCTGCGCCGATCAGCACATCGTCATCGTCGGCGGCGCCAACTCGGCCGGCCAGGCGGCCGTCTACTTCAGCGACTATGCCGCGAAGGTGACGATGCTCGTGCGCAGCTCGCTGCAGAGATCGATGTCGCAGTACCTGATCGAGCAGATCGCGAGACTGCCGAACATCGACGTGCGCAGCGGCAGCGAGGCGACCGCCGCCGAGGGTGAGACCGAGAGCGCCGTCCCGCGCCTGCGCCGCCTGAGGATCCGCGGCCCCGACGGCGGCGAGACGGTCGAGCAGGTCGACGCCTGCTTCGTCTTCATCGGCGCGGCGCCGCGCACCGACTGGCTCGCGGGCGTCGTCGAGCGCGACCGGCGCGGCTTCATCCTCGCCGGCGCCGACGTCCCCGCCGAGCTGTGGCCGCTCGCCCGCGACCCCTACCTGCTGGAGACCAGCGTGCCGGGCGTGTTCGTCGCCGGCGACGTGCGCGCGCGCTCGATCAAGCGCGTCGCAAGCGCGGTCGGCGAGGGCTCGATGGCCGTCTCCCTGATCCACGAGTACCTCGAGGGGACTTGATGAACCGGGCGGTGACCGTCGCCGAGCTGCGACCGGTCGACCTGTTCGACGACCTCGACGACGCGGCGCTGGCGGAGTGGGCGGCGGCCGCGGAGCTGTGGGAGCTGGAGGCGGGCGGGATCCTGTCCGAGCAGGGTCAGCACTCGACCGGGCTGCACTGCCTGCTGAGTGGCACCGTGCTGACGCTGCTGGTCGGCGGCGAGGGACAGCCCGAGCCGATCGGCCGGATGTCGGCGCCGACCTGGATCGGCGCGATCGCGACGCTGACCGAGGGGACGCTCAACGTCCGCATGCAGGCGGACGGGGTCTGCCGGCTCGCCAGCATCCCGCCGGAGCAGGCGCGGCGCCTCGCGCTCGGCCACCCCGCCGTCCATCGCCGCATCATGCAGCAGGTCGCGCCGGTGATGAGCCGCATCACCGGGATCGAGCAGAACCGCGAGCGGCTGGCCGCGCTCGGCACGATGGCGGCCGGGCTGGCGCACGAGCTCAACAACCCGGCGGCCGCTGCCCAGCGCGCGGCCGCCGACCTCGGCACCGCGCTCGAGCGCGTGATCGCCACGCTCGCCCACTTCGTCGAGTCGGGTGTCGAGCGGGAGGACGCGCAGCGGCTCGTCGACCTGCAGCGCGAGGCGCTGGCGCGGCAGGCGACGCGCACGCCGCTCGACGCGCTCGACGCCGCCGACGCCGAGGACGAGCTGATCGAGCGGCTCGAGTCGCTCGGCGTCGACGAGGCGTGGCGGCTGGCCGAGCCGCTGTCGCTCGCCGGCGTCGACGCCGCCTGGCTGGCAGGGGTCGAGGCGGCGGCCGGCCGGGCGACCGGCTCGGCGCTCGAATGGGTCGGGGCGTCGCTCACCGCGCGCGGCCTCGTCAGCGAGCTGACCGAGTCGACGCAGCGCATCAGCCAGCTCGTCGGCGCCGTCAAGAGCTACGCGTACATGGACCGCGGCGCGGTCGTCGAGGTCGACGTCCACGAGGGGCTCGAGACGACGCTCGTCGTCCTCGGCCACAAGCTCAAGCAGACGCAGATCGAGGTCGTACGCGACTACGACCGGGCGCTGCCGAAGCTGACGATCCGCGGCTCCGAGCTGAACCAGGTCTGGACCAACCTGCTCGACAACGCGATCGACGCGCTCGGCACGCAGGGGACGATCACGCTGCGGACGCGGCGCGAGGGCGCCTGCCTGCTGGTCGAGGTCGCCGACGACGGCCCGGGCATCCCGCCTGCCATCATCGACAACGTCTTCGATCCGTTCTTCACCACCAAGGGCGTCGGCGAGGGCACGGGGCTCGGCCTCGACACTGCCCGCCGGATCGTCGCCGCGCGCCACGACGGCTCGCTGTCGGTCGACTCGCAGCCGGGCGCGACGACCTTCCACGTCCGGCTGCCCCTGACGTAGACCTCCGCTCACGTAGAAGGGACTCGCGATGGCCTCCTGCACCCACCTCGACCACGTCCACGTCACCGAGCTGCCGGCCGCGGTCGACGGCTGCGAGGACTGCCTCGCGAACGGCGGCAGATGGCTCCACCTGCGCATCTGCCTCGAATGCGGCCACGTCGGCTGCTGTGACGACTCGCCCAACCGTCACGCGACCGCGCACGCCGCCGCCACCGGCCATCCGATCATCCGCTCGCTCGAGCCGGGCGAGGAGTGGTCGTGGTGCTACGTCGACGAGCTCGCGATGGTGCTCCCGCAGGTCCACGGCTCGACGCGGATCCCGCCCTCGCCGCTGGCGCAGGAGTGGGGCATCGGCTGAGCGCGGACGGACCTCCGCCGCGAACCGTCGAGCGCGACCGCGTCAGCGCACGCGCGGGCCGCGCCGCGCGCCGCGGGCGACGCTCGGCAGCTCGCCCGCGTGCTCGCGCTCGTGCGCGACGAGCCAGCGGCGGCGCTCGCCGCCACCGACGAAGACCGGCGGCAGCTCGACTCCGCGGGTGACGCGGTGGCACGGCGTGAGGAGCGGGATCGGGTTGGCGCCCATCGCCCGCCCCAGCGTCCGCGCCGGCTGCTCGAGCGGCAGGTCGCTGTAGGAGCTCGTGCCGCCGTAGGGAATCGCCGCCGTCGTCGCGAGCGCCGCGGGATCGCTCGCCGCGAGGGCGCTCCAGTCGATCGCGCACTCGATCGCCCCCGGCTCGCCGGCGAGGTAGCGCCCCAGGCCCTCGGCCGCGAGCGCGAGCTGGCGTCGCGCCGCCTGGCTGCCGCGGCGGCTGCGGGCACGCGCCCGCAACGCGCCGGCGTCGGCGTGCTCCTCGAAGGCGAGCCGGACGAGCCCCTCCGGGGTCGCGGCCAGCAGCAGCGGCCCGAGCGGCCCGCCGGGTTCCTCGGCGCAGGCGACGCCGGCGAGCGAGAGCGCGTCGACCGGTGGGCCGGACCGCAGCATCGAGCTCGTGCCGGCCTCGAGCCCGGCCTCGTAGTCGGTGCAGTCGGCGCAGATCCCCTCCGCGCGCAGCTCGATCCGCTCGACGGAGAAGCCGGGGGCCGCCAGCTCGCCGGGCAGCCCGGCCGCGAGGTCGAAGAGCCGCAGGCAGAGGCGGCAGCGGAAGTGCGCGTGCCGCGTCGTGTTGGTCTCGTAGCGCACCGGCTCGGCCGTCCCGACGGCCGCGATCAGCCCCGTCTCGGTGAACTCGGCCAGCGTCGCGTAGACCGTTCCGCGGCTGAGGTCGGGAAGCGCCTGCGACGCGTGCGCGTGGACCTCGTCGGCGGACAGGTGCTCCGCCGCACCGCCGCGGAAGACGGCGAGGATCGCGCGCCGCTGCGGCGTGCTCCGCAGCCCGCGGCCGCGGAGCAGCTCGCCGGCATCGGGGTCGGGCGCGGTCATGCGAGGACGCGACTCATGCGGTGGTGCTCATCGCCGCATTGTGCCGCATCGGCGTTTCCCACAGGAAGTCCCGGGCACTAGCAAGGACAATGTCCTATCTAGGAGGAAACGTCACATGATCCTGCGCATCGACCGGCTCCAGACCGAGCTGCCGCCGCCGTCGGACCCGGACCCGAACGGCGCCGCGGCCGTCCAGGAGCTGCTGGGCGGCAAGTTCGGCGAGATGTCGACCTTCATGAACTACACGTACCAGTCGTTCAACTTCCGCGGCCGGCAGGGTGCGCGGCCCTTCTACGACCTCGTCGCCAGCATCGCGGCCGAGGAGTTCGGCCACATAGAGCTCGTCTCGACGGCGATCAACACGATGCTGACCGGCACCGCCGACACGCCGCCCGGCAGAGGCAGAAGAGGCCCCGGCGCCGGGCTCCCCGGCGTCAGAGACGTGCGCAACACCCACCACTACCTCGCGCCGGGCGGCGCCGCCGCCGTCGTGCAGGACTCGATGGGCCACCCGTGGACCGGGGACAACGTCTTCTCCTCCGGCGACCTGATCGAGGACCTGACGCACAACTTCTTCCTCGAGACCGGGGCCCGCAGCGGCAAGCTGCGCGTCTACGAGATGGTCGAGCACCCCGCCGCCCGCGCGCTCACCGGCTACCTGCTCGTGCGCGGCGGCGTCCACCAGATCGCCTACGCCCGCGCGCTCGAGAACCTCACGGGCGCAAACCTGATGAGACTGTTCCCCTCCCCGCGGATCCCGACCGACAGAATCCCCGAGTGCCAGCCGCACATCAGACGCGGCGAGCACCGCAAGCTCTACCGCTTCTCGCCAAGCGACTACCTGGAGCTCGCCGCCGTCTTCAACGGCCCGCACCCGGAGACGGGCGAGGATCTCGTCATCGCCGAGGAGACGAACCCGGAGGGCGCGCCCGCCCACGACCTGCCGCCGCAGCCGGCCGTCTTCGCGCCCGGGCCGGACCCGGAGGAGGTCAGAGAGATCGCCGCCAAGCTGCGCGACGCGGCCGGCCTGCCGAAGCAGCCGACCGGCGTCGTCGCGAGCTAGCTGTCGTGCCCGGTGACCTTGCGAACGCGGTGGAGGGGAGGGGGGTCGCAGGCGAAAGAAGGCGCCGCGACGTCGCTCGCTCGCTTGCGCCGCACGGGCCGTTGTGCGAGCTTCGGATGACGAGCGACAGGAAGGAGTCGTGATGGCCGATCGAGCGTTGTTCATCGGCTTCGGAGTGCCCGTGCGCGGCCGTGAGGAGCGGGCGATCGAGGTCTTCAACG